>JAZLKG010000053.1:0-49346 GCA_045597465.1 Bacteroidales bacterium
CCTCGCGATATGGTGGAAACCTCCTGCTCGCGGTTGCCGCGAACCTCTGGAGGACCGCTCATCAGCTGTAGGTAGTCTATCATCACCATGCCTATGTTGTGCTGAAGCTTCATGCGTATGCACTTGCTCCTCAGCTCGAAGAGCGATATGGCCGCGGTGTCGTCTATGAACAGCGGAGCGTCCTGAAGGTTCTTCACCTTGGTCTCCAGCTGTATCCACTCGTGGTCCTCAAGCTTGCCGGTACGGATTTTCTCCGAGCTTAGCTCGGTTTCTGATACTATGAGACGGTTCACCAGCTGAACCGCCGACATTTCCAGCGAGAATATCAGCACTGGCACCTTGTGGTTTACTGTCATGTTGCGCGCCATGGAGAGGATAAAGGCCGTTTTTCCCATTGCGGGACGCGCGGCTATTACCACCATGTCGGACTTCTGCCAGCCCTGTGTGATGCGGTCGAGCGAGGTGAATCCCGATGGCACGCCTGAGAGACCGTCGGTACGCTTGCTGGCCTCCTCTATCTGGGCTATCGACTCCTTTATTACGTCGTTCATGGCCTGGGTCTGAGACTTCACGTTGCCGTTGGCCAGGTCGAAGATGGATTTCTCCGAAAACTCCAGAATGTCGTTTACGTCGTTGGTTACGTCGTAGGATTTCTCCTCTATCTCGGTGGCTATCTTTATCAGCTGGCGCTGTATGTATTTCTGCTGAAGTATGCGCGAATGGTATTCCAAGTGAGCCGCCGAGCCCACCTTCTCGGTGAGCGAGGCTATGTAGTATGCTCCGCCCACTTCCTCCAGCGTGCCCTCCTTGGCCAGCTGCTCGGTAACGGTGTATATGTCGATCGGATGCTGCGCCGACGACAGGTGCAGTATGGCCTCGTATATCTTGCGGTGGGCGTCGGTGTAGAAACTGTCGGCGCTCAGGATGTTGAACACGTCGATCTCGGCGCCGGTCTCCAGCATTATGGCTCCCAGAACCACTTCCTCGAGCTGGAGGTCGTGGGGAGGGATGCGGCCGTACTGGTCGTTTACGTGCATCACAAACTGAGTCTCGTTTTTCCTCTTTGTGGTCTTGCTGTTGTTCTGAGTAGTAGCTGCCATATTTTGATGATGAATGGATAAAAGGGTAAATGGATAAAATATTTACGCGTTGGAATATCCATATAAAATAAAAGAATAAATGAGAAAACCCATTTATTCTTTTATTCATTTATTCCTTTATTGAACCAATGTTCACATTATTCCTGATATACGCCCATCTGGCAGAATTTCTCGATTCTCTGGTTTACGAGCTGGTCGACAGGAATGGCGCTCAGCTGTTTTACTGTATCGAGGATGGTCTTCTTTACGATGGAATACATCTCCTTGGGGTTGGTGTGTGCGCCACCCACAGGCTCGGGTATTATGCCGTCTATCAGCTTGTTGGAGTACATGTCCTTGGCGGTAAGCTTGAGTGCGTCGGCTGCTTCGCGCTTGAAATCCCAGCTTCTCCATAATATCGACGAGCAGCTCTCGGGGGCTATCACCGAATACCATGTGTTCTCCAGCATGTATACCTTGTCGCCCACACCAATGCCTATGGCTCCTCCTGATGCTCCCTCTCCAATGACGATGCAGATGATAGGGGTCTTTATGCGGAACATCTCGTAGATGTTTCTGGCAATGGCCTCGGCCTGTCCGCGCTCCTCGGCCTCGCTGCCTGGATATGCGCCCGGGGTGTCGATGAATGTAACCACCGGCTTGCCGAATTTCTCAGCCATGCGCATCAGCCTCAGGGCCTTGCGGTAGCCCTCGGGATTTGCCATGCCGAAGTTGCGGTACTGGCGCATCTTGGTGTTCTCGCCCTTCTGCTGACCTATGAACATGATGGACTGGCCATCCACCATGCCCCAGCCGCCCACCATCGCGGTGTCGTCCTTGATGTTGCGGTCGCCGTGGAGCTCTATGAAATCGTCACAGATATTCTTTATGTAGCTGAGTGTGTATGGACGCTCGGGATGGCGCGATACCTGCACTCTCTGCCATGGGCTAAGATTGTCGTAGATATCCTTGCGGGTGCTTACAATCTTGGCTTTCAGGTCGTTGATGGTCTGCTCTATATCAACGCTGCCTGCCTTCTGTATCTCCTCAGCCTTTGCGAGCTGGTCTTCAAGTTCTTGAATAGGTTGCTCAAAGTCAAGTAATTGCATAGTAAGTGTAATGTTTTTTTGTGCGCAGGCGCTGGCCCGTGCTATTTTTTATTTTGCAGCAAATTTAAGAATTTATTTCGATATTTTCCCCATTTTTTCATTAATTATTGTTTATATTTGTGCTTATTGACCATACAGCCAATTGCAAGCGTCCTTTTTGTTGCATGAGGCAAAAATTCAATTTGTTTTTTGACAAGTATTTTTTTTGTCAGATACAAAATCTTTGATATATTTGCATTTGTAAATATAATCTTTTTATGAAAGATATTCCTGATACATACAATCAACTGTTTCAGCTTCTGCGCATAGCCCTTGGCACTCAGCAGGGGCTGGATGGCGAAGTATCCGCAAATGATTGGGCGGCATTGCTGGAGGCCAGCAAGCATCAGGCGCTGCTGTCGCTATGTTTCGAAGCAGTATCCAGGCTCGATGCGTCGCAGATGCCGCCTCAGCAGCTTCTGCTTAAGTGGATGGCCCTCAGCAACAAGGTGCATCAGCGCAACATAGTGCTCAACAGACGGTGCGTGGAGCTTCAGCAAAGGCTCCTGGCCGATGGATTCCCGCATATAGCCATCCTGAAGGGCCAGGGCAACGCCACAATGTATCCAAACCCGCTCTCGCGCCAGTGCGGCGATATCGATGTGTGGGTGGATGCCAGCGAGCAGGCCGCCACTGAGTATTGCGCACGGTTCAACAAGCCCGATTTTGAGATTGGGTTCGAGCATATCAAGCTTGAGATATTCGATGACGCCGAGGTGGAGCTCCACTTCAATCTGGGCGGGGCGTGCGGCGCCATCAGAAAGCCGCTGGAGCAATGGTTCCGTACCCAGCTGCCAAACCATCTCGCAACTGTGGCGTTGCCAGACGGCGGCGCGATATCGGTGCCCGATCCATTCGCCAACATAGTGCATCAGGCATCCCATATCTACCATCATTTCCTGGCCGAGGGCGTGGGCCTGCGTCAGATAGTGGATTTCTTCCTGCTGATATCCAAGGCCAGGACCGCGGATGTCGATTTCGCATTGCTGAAAAAGACACTCGGCAAGCTGCATCTGCTGAATATCACGAGCGCGGTGTTCCATGTTATGAAGGTTGTGCTGAACGCCAGCGACGACATGCTGCCATGGAAACCAAGTAGCGGCTACGGCGGTTTCCTGCTGAGGCGGATTCTCGAGGGCGGCAATTTCGGATGGTACAGCCATGAGTATATTGGCCCCAATGTTAAGACACTGCATGGCATGTGGCTGAGATTCAAGTTGTATGCCGACAAGATAAATTACCTGCGCTACGATCCGTATATATCGTTTTCGGGTGTGCAGCGCATTGCCCGTGGTGTGGCAAAAAAGACCGGACAGTTTTTTAAGGGAGAGCTAAAATAATGTACATAGGTATCTACAACATAGCAGGCCATATCGTGGAGATAGATTCTATCTATAGCCAGGTGCAGCAGATGTGCATAGACTATCAGGCCGACCAGTCGCCTGAGTATTACGTGCGCACATCAGCCGATGATATCGAGCAGGAACGCCGTTTGTCGCTCGCCACGATGGAGAGGGAGGGCGTAAGCTACGAAGTCACCGACGCCTATCTGGAGACTCTGGCCGTATACCGCAAGATATGTCTGCATCTGCTGCAGAAGGATATTTTGCTCATACATGGTTCGTGCCTGTCCATCGACGGGTGCGGATACCTCTTTACTGCGCGCAGCGGCACAGGCAAGAGCACCCACACCCGCAACTGGCAGACCCTTTTCGGCAGCCGCGTGGTCATGGTGAATGACGACAAGCCTCTGGTGAATGTTTCAACCGGCATGGTCTACGGCACCCCATGGAACGGCAAGCACTGCCTGGGCTCCAACATGTCTGTGCCACTCAGCGGCATTGTGGTATTGGAGCGCGGTGCCGTAAATTCCATTGCCCCCATACCCGCCTCGATGGCCCTCAACCAGATGCTGTGTCAGGTGTATGTGCCCGAACAGCATGAAAGCAAGATGAAAGCCATGGCGCTGCTTTCCAAGCTGATGGAGAGAGTGAGATTCTATCTGCTGAAATGCAACAAGGAGGTGGAGTCGGCCCAGGTGGCATACGACGGCATTATTTCCTCTTGCCAACAAAAATAAGTCTGAAGACCTCTTCTATCTTGCCACAGTGCACAATCTCGATCTGATGCTTGAGTATGGCTGTGTTTTTCTCGTGGCTGCGTGATATTACTATCCTCCTGAATCCCAGTTTCTCGGCCTCGGCTATGCGCTGCTCCACGCGGTTGATGGGGCGTATCTCTCCGGTAAGGCCCACCTCTCCGGCAAAACATGTCAGATTGTCGGCCGGTATATCCAGGTCGCTGCTCAGTACGGCCACCATTACCGACAGGTCCATGGCTGGGTCTATTATCTTGATTCCTCCGGCTATGTTCAGGAATACATCCTTTGTGTTCAGCTTGAAACCCGCCCTTCGCTCCAATACGGCCAGCAGCATGTTTAGACGCTTGTTGTCGAATCCTGTGGTGCTGCGCTGAGGCACGCCGTATGCCGCCGTGGCCACAAGGCTCTGCACCTCCACCACAAACGGGCGCAGTCCCTCCACTGCGGCCGCCACCGCAACTCCGGAAGTGTTTTCCTCGTGGTTGTGGAGCAGCAGCTCGCCAGGGTTGGATACCTCGCGCAGTCCGCTGGCCATCATCTCGAATATGCCTACCTCCGATGTGGTTCCAAATCGGTTCTTGATGCCGCGGAGCACCCTGTACACGTGGCTGCTGTCGCCCTCGAACTGCAATACCGTATCCACCATGTGCTCCAGTATCTTGGGACCCGCTATGTTGCCGTCCTTGTTTATGTGGCCTATCAGTATTATGGGTATGTTGTTTTCCTTGGCGTGGCGTATCAGGAGGTCGGCGCACTCGCGTATCTGGGTCACGGTGCCGGGCGATGAGTCCACATTCTCGGTTCTCAGGGTCTGTATGGAATCTATTATCACCAGGCTCGGCTTGTTTTCGCGGATCTGCGGAATTATGTTTTCCACCGTTACCTCGCATAGTATCAGGCAGCTGTCGGTGGTGGCCTTCAGACGGTCGGCACGCAGTTTTATCTGGCTGGCGCTTTCCTCTCCCGATACGTAGAGAGTCTTTTGTGGAATGTTGAGCGCTATCTGGAGCGACAGTGTGGATTTGCCAATGCCTGGCTCGCCGCCTATCAGGGTTACACTGCCGGGCACTATGCCGCCGCCCAGCACACGGTTGAACTCGTTGTTGTTGGTGTTGATGCGTGATACGTCGCGTGTCTGTATGTCGGCCACTTTTACGGCCATGTTGGTCACGCTTCGTCCCAGTCCCGTGCTGTGTATGCGGTCGGTGGTCTGTACTATCTCTTCAACATAGGTGTTCCACTGTCCGCAGCACGGACACTTGCCCAGCCATTTGGGGCTGCTGGCCCCGCATTGCTGGCATATATATGTGGTGGTGGGTTTCTTTGCCATTTTTTGACTTTTTTTTGACATTATCCATTGTCAATTATCCATTGGCGTGCTTCGCACGCCTTACAGCCTCCAGTCGGCCTCGGTGTTCCACTTGGTTTTCACTATCTGTTTTTTCGGATATTTCAGGGTCCGTTCAGGATAGCTCTGCTCCAGGTACTTTCCGGTATCCCAGACAGTGTTTTCGTTGCGGTCGTGTATTATCATGATGAAATAATCACCGGGCACCACGTGCTCAAACTTCATCACGCTGTCGGTCTTTACCGTCTGCATGTATTTTATGGCGCCCTTGGCGTCGCAGAGGCATACCAGCAGCTGACCCTCTCTTATGTGGGTGTACTCGGCGTCCAGGGTGTCGTTGGGATTGATGCGGCGCCTCAGGGTGTGCGATGTGTCTATCTCCTGGAATGGGGGCAGGTCGTCGTCGATATCGGCATACCGCTCCACATTGCCCACGTTTTTCAGGTTGAGGGTGAATGTGCCGTAGAAATCCTCGGTCCTTATCCTGGTTTTGCCGCTCATATACAGGTTTGGCGTTCCGTATATGGATGTGAATGTGGAGTCGTCGATCTCCAGCATGTATTGCTTGCCGGCCTCTCCGTCGAAATCCAGCACCAGGTTTTTGTGGTTCATGGTGTCGGTGGTGATGGTGAAGTCCTTGCGGATTTTCAGTGATGCCTTGGCCATGTTTTGCTTGGCCTGCTGTTGTTGCTGCTGCATGTCCTTGCCCAGGTCGCTCTTTCGGCGTCGGTTGCTGCCTTGGCTGCGCTCGTCGGATTGCTCGCGTGGACGTACCAGCATCAGGGTGTCGGTTGTCAGGGTGTCGGTCTCGCGCTTGGTAAGCGTGCCGTAGGTTATGGCCAGTCTTATGGTGTCCAGTCTCAGGAAGTCGGGGTCTCCTGATACTACTGTGAATGTGTCGGCCTTGGCTCCAGTATGTCCTGTATACCATTGTCTGCCCTTGTTGGGCAGGTCTACAAGGTCGACTGCCGGCTCGGAGGCAAGTTTCCGCTCAAACACAAAGCGTATGCTGTCGCTGCCTATCAGTTCCTTGTTTTTTATCTTCTGATACTTTATCTTGTGCATGGCGAATATTGTATCCTTCAGGTTGCGCTCCACCACCTTTTGGGCACGGTTGAGCACGTAGCGGTCAAAGGTGTTCACCTTCAGGGCCAGGGTGTCCTTCATTATGGCCGTAGAGTCCCTCAGTATCAGAGTAATCTTCTCCCTGTCCTGCACCACTTCTATGGCGTTTTCGGCCACCTTGTCGATATTTATAGGCTCCACATGCACTCCACGCTTGGGCGCCTTCTCGTAGGTGATATGTATGGTGTCGCGGCTTGGACGGTCGTATTTTATCATCTTCTGTGCTATTATCACAGTGTTTATGGTATCGCGTATCTTCTGCACCTCGCCCAGATAATATTCGTTGTGGTACTTCAGCATGTTTTTGAACTTGCTTTTCTTTATCATCGCAGAGTCGGTCACTGCAATGTACACTGTGTCTCTGTTTGCCGAGTATGTGGCTGTGTACCAGTCGGGGCGCACAATAGAGTCTGTGGGATACCATACAATGTCGCCCATGATGGGGCGCTTGAACACCAGGCGGTATTCGGCGCTGTCGAGGCGCTGGTTTTTCAGTATCTTCTGATTCATGTCCTCCTCAAAAGTGCTGTCCACCAGCTCGTAGATTTTTATGAGCGATGTGTCGAAACTGCTTACCATGATCGGAATCTGCACCTTGATGGATTTTCCGATGTCGAGGTCTGACGGCATGTTGGTCTTCAGTCTGAAATTCAGGCTGTCGATGCCATTGTCGGCGGCCTTGTTGGCGTTCTTGTCGTCTTTCTTGGCAGTGGCCTTTTTCCTGGCAAACTTCACCGAGATGGTGTCGGTCTCGGTGGTGGGGTTTTTCAGGCTGTCGAGAGTGGCGAAGGTGACTCTCAGCTGCAGAGTGTCGTTGTTTATGTCGGCGGTGTCTTTCAGCCATACGGTGAGCGAGTCGCGTCCGTAGTTGAAATCGTATACCATGGCAGGGCTGCGCAGGGTGTCGTCCACGTATGTTATGAGTACAGTGTCGTTCTCCACCGACTTGTTGAATACCAGGTTTACCCTTTCCCTGATATCGCGGCTGCGCTCCGATATGTATTGGGTCAGGTGTATCTCCTCGAATGTGTAGAGGTTTATGTTGTTTGGCGTGGTGTAGTTGATATCCTGCACTATCACGGTGTCGCTGGCCAGAGTGTCGAGATACCTGTGGCCCTTCTCGCCCCTGTGCAGTATGGTGCCTGCCGGCAGCGAGTCTATCCTGAGCATGCGCTCTGCACGTGGCTCAATGTATGTCTTCAGGAATGCCACCTTCTCGTTTTCCAGGTCGAAACGCTGGGTCTCGTTGATGTCGCTGAGGGCGAAAATCCTGTAGCGGCCCTTCTTTATGTTGGGTATGTGGAAATATCCCGAAGTGTCGGTGCGCGATACGTAGTCGGGCTTGTTCTGTACAAAAGCCGAGTCCTGCAGACCCGCGCCCTCGCCATACAGGCATACCAGCATGCCTTTCTCCTTCTCAAGGGTCTGGGCATCGTACACGTGTCCTGATACTGCAAATGTGTCTATCACCTCTCCGGTAGAGAACACAAAATTGTAGTTCGGGATCTTGTTGCCCTCGTTGAAGTCCTGGATGGCGTCGAAAAACTGCAATGTGTATGTGGTGTCGGACTTCAGCGGCTCCTTGAACTTCACCACAATTTTTTTGCCCTTCACTTTTATCTTGGGTTTCAGGCTGTCGTGGGGCGGAGTCATCAGGAAAGTCTGCTCTATCTTGTCGAGCGTGAAATACTCGTCGAACTTTATCTTTACTTTTTGTCCGTCGAAGTTTCCTGACGATATCTCAGGAGTGCTCCTGCTCATTACAGGGGCGGTGGTGTCCTTGTCGCCGCCTGATATCGAGGTCTTCTGCTGGGCGCAGGAAAACAGCAGTGATGCCCAGATAATTATGAATGCTATGGCCAACAGGCCGTTTTTAAATTTTGATTTCATCATTTTATTTCCTATATTTGCTGCAAAAGTAAACAAAAAAATGCGTTTACCCTAATCATTATGAGTTTTACAATAGTATTTAACACATTGGCCGATGCCTACAGGGCTCTGATGCTGTCCGCCAGGGGCCAAAAGGTGCTTCTGAGAGTGCCTGAGGGGCTGCCGGCGCTTCATGGCAATGTAATAGTATGCGGTTTTGTGAGCGATACGATATTTGCCGGCCAGGGCGGATCGTCCGTAGGCTACGACAGGCTTTTGCAATCCTGCGAGTTGCTGTGCTCCATGATGCCAAACACAATATACGCCGAGCGCGCCTTTGCCGTTCAGGACAGGAACATTGTCAGGGATTTCTCCAATTTTTTCCGCGGCAGGCAATACAGGCATATCTACGAGAGCAGCCGTCCGCCTCAGTTCGCCGGATGCAGCCTCGATGGCGGCAAGGTGCTCAAGCGCGCCCCTGCCTACAGGCTTAACTACAGCAGGCATCTGGTGTCGGTGCTGCGCACCATACATGGCCTGGGGGGAACGGTTGAGCTGACGCATCAGGACCCTGATGCCGGCTCCACAGCCCAGCGTCTTGCCATATACACCATGCCAAACGCCAAGGCGCCGGCCCCGGCCAACACTCTCTACCTCCAGGGCGGAGTATGGCTATACAACCGCTGCGGATGCTCGTATATGGCAGTGGAGCCCCATGTTGAAAACCCGCTCCAAATAGTAGGACAGTGCCTGGACGGATGCCAGCTCTCCGATGCCGACCTCTCCATGGTGGCCACTGTGCCATGGGGCGGCCCAGACAGCCCGCTGGAAGCCTGGGATGCCGTAATGCAGGAATATCCTGATATCAGGAACATCCAGATGGACGGATGCGGTTTCGAGTTCTCGCCCTCCAGTCCCGATGTGCTTGGCTATGCCGACTACTGCTTCGACATGGTGAAGAGGATGGGGATCGATGTGAACATCTTCCGCAACGCCGTATACGATTACGGCACACATATAGAGGATATTGTTAACGACACCTACGACCTTTATCCGCAATACCACAGCGGCCCCATGGCTTTCGAGGCCGCGGTGCAGAGGTGGAGCGGCAGCGAGCTCAGGTTCTGATTATATTTTGCATATTTAATTTTATTGTTCAACTTCTAAATATAACGTTTCGATGATAAATGTTTACCAAAAAGGCAAGTTCTACACCTTGCCGTTGAAAGGAATAAGGAAAGAGGGCAGCAACTCTTTCTTCATTGTGGATGCCGGAGGCCAGGAATATGCCATCCGAATGTTCGATTTCCAGCAGAAAGACCCCTCGGTGGGCGAGTTGCGGGAATTGCCGTGCATGTGCAAGGATGTTCACGGCGACAATATAGTGTTTGTGCAGAATTTTGCCCAGATGTTCTCCGACCGCTACGAGGCGGGCAGGGAATATCCATTTATTGTAAACAAGGAAGCCTACAATCCCGATGCCGAGTTCAGGTACTACGATATCAGGGATGAATATGGCGTGCCATTCAGGCTGAAATGCTCATCCGACACATATCTGCTCCCCAGCCAGAGGATACGGTGCCTGATATACAAGCCAAACAAAAACAAAATGATATTGTCGCTGGTAAAGGCGCGCAAGGATGTGGCCGCCGGCTGCATAAGCCCCGCCGAGCTGCTCAGAAAAGCCGGTGTGGACGATGTGGTTTCGCGCTACGTGTTGCGGATGCTCGAGACCTCCGACACATACAAGCAGGTGAGGTATTATTACAAGCAGGGCAACCCCGAGTGGGCCATCAAGGCTGTGAGGTCGGTGGTGGGAGTGGCGCAGTGGAAAACTGTCTCGGCCAGAAACAGCGAGAGACTCGTGGAGGCATTCAGCAAGGTTTGCCTCTATCTGCTGGAGGATTCCGGATACCTGCTGCAGTTCAGCGAATACGAGCGTGAGAGTTTCCAGCTCTGGATCGACGAGATACTCTCGAAGGTGGAGGTCTACACGCAGGCCCTCAGGCTGATAAACTCGGGGCAGTGTGGCGCCGAGATCGACACCATACTCCAGAAGATACGCAACTCAGGATACATATACCATCCCCACCGGAGGATGAAACTTCTGATAGCCCTGTTCTCGATGGTGCCCAACCTGCTGGAGGAGAAAATCGACAGCATTCTGGACCTGGTGGCCCAATGCGCCAAAAACTGGAAACTGGCATCGTTCTATGACGCGTTCTCGAGTTTCCTGAGGTTCTACATAATGGAAAACCGCGACCGGGCCAACCGCATGGCCGTGGTGGACAGCCCCCAGAGCCGCGTGCTGCTCAACCGCATGGTAAGGTCGATATGTTTCATGCTGCTGATGAAGGGCGGCGAGGGCGTGGACTCACAACTCTACAAGTCGATGCTCTACCACTATCTGTCGTTTGCCCGCAGCCGCACAGTGCAGGGCGCCCAGAGACAGGAACTCTCGGAGCAGCTTGTGGAGCTGGCATTCAGCAACCTGCTGCTCTCGGAGGACACCGAGCTTGGTTTCTCATGGGGCATAGATTTCAGCAATGCCGAGATATTCGCCTACAAGATGCTGAAGGCCGTGCCCACCAACACCACTTACCTTACCCGCACCTACGAGGCCCACAACGTCAGGTTTACCGCCAGCGCCAACGGCCTGTCCCTGTCAAGGACCACCAGCAGCCCAAAGGACCGCAATGTTCTGCCCCAGGGGTTCCCGGGATGGCAGAATCTTCAGGTGTTCCTCGACGCGCCCACCAAGGAGAGCGTGAGAAACACCACCAAGCAGCTCACCCTCTGGAAAAGCTACTGGAACAGCGTGGAGCAGTCGCTGTTTGAGGCCCGCCCCGTAAAGGCTAAACCCAAGATGCGCAAGGTGGCTCCCGACGTGGGCACAGTCACCAGCATCCGCATCACGGCCAAGGACGAGGAGCATCCATACAGATACTGCTGCCGCATAGAGGACCCTCATTACGAGGGCGAGGGATACATAGACACGTATCAGAAGGGTGGAAGCCAGGGCATATTCCACTACGACCCGTTCCTGGATCTGGACTCGTTCTATGTGGACGGCAAGCCGATGATACTGAGAGTGAGGGTGGTGGCCATGGGCAGCCCCAAGGACGACAAGCCTACATATATATTCGACTGCGTGTCGATGGTGGACGAGATGGTACGCGAGCAGGTAGACTATGCCGAGGAGGCCGCCTGCACATTCTTCTATTACGACAAGTACGGCCAGGTGCTATGCGGTGTCACAGAATACGGATATGGAATATTTGTGCCACTGAAGGGCACCAACCTGAAATACTCTGTGGGCGAGAGCGCCGTGGTAAGGGTTACCGACGCCAAGCGTCCAAATGCAATACAAGGCGAGATAATCGGCGACCTGGTGGATCCGGTGGATGTGCGCGAGGCGGCAACCGGTCTGCTGCGCGACTATTGCAACGACACATTCTACGAGGAGAGCGACGAGGAGCTGGCCGAGGAGGCAATGGGTGTCTCCGAAGACTCGTTTGAGCTGGAATATGTGAAGGAGATAATAAACATAATAGACCACAAGGCCGTATTGGAGACCAACAACGCCAAGGCGTACGCCTTCCTGTCGCTGGCCCACATACTGTCGCGCATGATAGACGACAGTGACATGATGCACTACATAGAGCAGCGCCGCCGGTTCCTGTGCGTGCTGGAAGACTATGGAACCAACGGCCGTGTGGACGATGAGGCTCTGGAGGCATTGGGCGAGAAAAACTCCGACATGGTGGAGAGGTATCCTCTCATTCAGCAGCGCCTTACCGAGATGAGGATTGTGAACTGTTTTGGCCAGCCAAGGAAAAACGACTACCTCTACGAGATAATCCGCAGCTACGAGTCCGACAACATATTGTCCAAACTCTCGAGACTGATGCTCAGCTACAACATGATGGATGGCTTTGGCCTCCAGGAGCATCAGCAGCCCATCATCAGCAAGATAAAGAGCATTCTGAATGTAAACGTGGAGCTGCCAAAGATTTACTCATTTGGCGAGGAAGACCAGACCACGGAGTTCAAGACTTCCATAGTATATCCGCCCGACAACAATATGAAACCCGATATCAAGCAGCAGACTTTCAATATAATGAAGGTGATATGCGGCATGCTGAACTCGTATGGCGGCACCCTGTATCTCGGTGTGTCGGACACTGGAACGGCTTGCGGACTGGCCGACGATGTGGCTTTCCTGGGCGGCACCCACGACAGCTACGACAGACACGTGCGCAACAGCATCCGCAACGAGTTTGGCGACCTGATAAACCACTCGGTGGTTATAGAATATCCCGAGGCCGGCAAGCACTTCGTGTATGCCATAAAGATACCGGCCAGCAAGACTCCCGTGGCCATGCGCTCCGATGCCACATGCTATCTGCGCGAGGGTACTTCCACATATCCAATCGACAGGTCGCAGCTGCTGCCTATAATGGAGGAGCGCGATTTCGCTGTCCACAGCCTGAAACCTATGCAGGATGCGGCTGTTCCTGAGGCTGCGGAAGCATCAGCCCCAAACAACACCCCCGGACCTGTGGATACAGCGCCAAAGGCCAAAGCAAAGCCTGCCATTGAAGAGCCTGAGCTGACAGACTCCAGCGACGAGATTGCCACCAGCCGGCTTAGGACCAATGTGGTGGAATCGTGGGCCGACAACTACGGCGCCGACACTATATGCTACTTCAGGATCAGGGATATCGGCAACTGGTGCGTCATAGAAGATGTGGACTGGGCCGACTCTATTCTTACTCTGGCCATCCAGGAGGACGAGAGGGATGGATTCCTGGTGATAGCCTACGACAACGGCAAGGTAAACAGGGTGCCGATATCGCAGATAATAGACAAGACTCCGGGCAAGATATACAAGATGTTTGCCGACAGGAAACCTCTCTTTGTATCGCCAGCGCCCAAGGATGCGGCACTGCTCTCTGCATATCTGGACGACAAGGGACACCGCTATTACAGGCTCGACGATATCCAGTACATAGCCGAGGGCAAGATGATGCAGGCCGGCGACAGGCTCACCGACCTGGAGTTCACCCGGATGTATGCATGCGAGATTATTCCAAAATCGGCCCACGAGAGCCTGAAACGGCTCCACAACCAGAAACCGACTACTCTTGGAATGCCGGTGCTTACCGACTACGGCAGCCCCGAGCAGGAAGTGCTCAGGAATCTTGGTGTAGAGCTGTAATGATGAAATGAAAAAAAGGCAGCACCGCTATCTTGTGCGGGGCTGCCTTTTTTTTGTGTGCTTACTTCGTCTTGGGCTGAAGTATCTCGTTGGCCACTCCCTTGGTTTTCTCGAAATACTCGTCGGCGGCCGATTTCTTTATGTGGTTCTTGTTCTGGATCACCGACTTGCGGCTCTGCAGCAGGTCTATCTTGGCCAGAGGGTCGTTCTCTTCCTCGGCCTTGCGGCGGGCTTCCTCCTCCTCGGCTTTTTTCCTGGCCTCTTCCTCCATCTGTTTCTGCAGATTGTCGGAATATACGGTTATGGTCTTCATGGTGTCGTCCAGATTGTTGAGGGTCTCCATCTTGACCTCGGCCTTCTCTTCCTTGTAGTCGTTTTTGCGGTATGCCCATATCATGGCGGCTATGAAACCGAAAACGATTATTATCATTATGGTTGCAAACAATGCTGTGTTCATTTTCTCTCTGTGTTTTATTAGTTCAGTGTTTCTGCTGTATGGAACGTGTCCATTGGTCCGCTATTTGAAGAAGTTCTTCCAGAATCCCGGTTTCGATTTCTTGTGCTGCTTGCGCATGCGCTTGTCGGTCTCCTTGTGGTGCTTTTTCATGTGTTTGCGGGTTTTGCGGTCCTGCATCTCCAATATCACCTTCTTGGCCTTTTTCTGGAGTTTCAGGTCCTGGCGGCGTTCCTTTTCTTTCTTTTTCTCATCTTTTTTCACCAGTTTCTTGTACCGTTTCACGTCCTTGCCCTGAAGCTCATCGTTCAGAGCCTTCAGCCTAAGTTCTTTTTCAGCGTCCTTTTTGTCCTGCTCTTTCTTGGCCTTCTGTGCGGCTTTCTCGCGGCGTTTCTGGTTTTTCTTGTGGTCCTCGCCCTTGCCCTCGTTTTTCTTGAATTCCTTGGTGGCCTTGTGGGCCTCCTTTTTCTGTTTTTTCTCCTCGTTGGTCAGTTCCTTGCTTTTGGCCTTTTCCAGTTTCTTGTCTTCCTCGTCCAGCATCTCCTGCCGGACATCCACCTCGTTGGTTTCCTCGTCGAACTCGGCACTCTCGCCGTCCTTGCCGAAATCATCCAGGTCGGTAATCTCGGGGTCGTAGTCGTCGTCCTCCACCTGGGGATTCTTCTTCAGGGCCTTTTGCCGTGCCTTCTCGGCCTTGGCTTTCTCCTTGGCTTTCTTTTTCTCTATCTTGGCCTTGCGTTTCTCCACTTTTTTGTCGAAGTTGGCGGCCTCCTTGTCGGCGTTGGCTATCACGTTCAGCGAGTCTTGCACGGCCTTGGCTGAGTCGGCGGCTATCCTCTTGTTCTCCTTGGCCTCGGCCTTTGCCTTGCCGGTTTTTTCCCACTTTTCCTGTTTTTTCTTGTATTTCTCAGCTTTTTTTCTCAGCTTTTTTTCGCGCATGCCTTTCTCTATCAGGAATCCGTCCTCCGTAAATTGTTCACCAAGGTTGGTTGTGTATGGCGCGTCCCAGTCCACGGTGCCGTTCCATTTGCCGTTTTCCTGTGCTGAAGCTTCCTCTGGCCATATCGACCCCACCAGCATGGCGGCTATTGCGAAAGTCAAAATTATTATTGCTCTCATAGTATTGTGTATTAATTAAAAAAAGACTAATTTTGTATCCTGATTACCGAGTTGCAAACTTAATCAAAAAAAATCAAATGAGAAAGATTTTCTTAAGAGTCTTGCCGCTGATATGCGTGGCCCTTGCGTGCGCCTGCAGTACCGACGACAATCCTGTGCCCGAGCGTCAGGTGGATTTCTACGTAAATATCAACAACGCGGAGTTTTCCAGCCTTCAGACACCCGGCGGCTGGGCATACGTGGGCGGCGGTTTCAACGGCATCTTCATCTACAATTTCGACAACAGCACCTATTACGCCTACGACCGTGCCTGCACCTGTGACTACAACCACGCTCCCCTGGTATATGACGAGCGCAAGCATCTGCTCCATCATGCCGACTCTGTAGCCAACTGCAACTCGTGCTACAATGTGGTATTGCAGGGAGCCGTGCAGAGCGGCGACGCCAAGTTTCCGCTGCGCCGCTACGATGTGCTCGTATACGACGGAAGGCTCAGGATAGTGAACTATCTCTAATTCTATAACGCAATTTCAATCAACAGCATATACATGACAAACGAAAAATTCGACATGATAGCCACCACATTCTTCGGACTGGAGCCTGTATTGGCCCACGAGCTGTCCGCAATGGGGGCTTCCAACATACAGCCCATAACAAGGGCGGTCTATTTCAGGGGCGGCACCGAGCTGCTCTACAGGGCCAATCTCTGGTGTCGCACGGCTCTCAAGGTCTTGGTGCCGATCCGCAAGTTCAATGCCTACAACGACAAGGAGCTCTATGACCTGTGTTTCCGCATCGACTGGCAGAGATACATGGCGGTATCTGATACTTTCGCCATCGACTGTGTGGCCAGCGGCCCGATATTCACCCACAGCAAATACGCCGCACTCAAGTGCAAGGACGCCATTGCCGACTATTTCCGCGACAAGCGCGGGCGACGTCCCGATGTGGATGTGGAGTATCCCGACCTTAGGATAAACCTCCATATCTACAACAGCGATGTCACCATATCCATAGACAGCACCGGAGTGCCGATGAGCAAGCGCGGCTACAAGGCAAGGCAGACAGTGGCCCCGCTTAACGAGGTGATGGCCGCCGGAATCCTGAAACTTGCTCAGTGGGACATGGCCACTCCGCTTATAGACCCAATGTGCGGCTCGGGCACATTCCTTACCGAGGCCTGCATGATGGCCATGAACATTGCTCCGGGCAGCTTCAGGCATTTCGCTTTCGAGAAGTGGAGAGATTTCGACCGTGACACCTGGGTAAGGCTGCTTCAGGAGCAGAAAGAGCTGCGCAAGCCATCGCCGGGCATTTCCATCACCGGATACGACCGCGACCCCATGGCCCTCGACATTGCATCGCAGAATATCCAGCAGGCCGGCCTGGAGGAACACATAGAGCTGGACCGCCGCGATTTCTTCAAGAGCGAGGAGCATCAGAACGGGAAATTCGTGATAATGAACCCTCCGTATGGCGAGCGCCTGGAGGACGAGGAAAAGATGGTGGAGTTTTACCGCAGCATAGGCGACGCACTGAAGGGTTTCTACACCAACAGCCAGGCATGGGTGCTGGGAGGCAACCTGGAGGCCATAAAGAAGCTCGGCCTGCATCCGTCGAAGAAATTCAAGCTGTTCAACGGTCCAATAGAGTGCCGTCTGGAGCGTTTCGATGTCTACGACGGCTCGCGCAAGAGACATTCATAATTTTTTTATTGCACGTAAGCGCAAAATGTAGCACACATTTTGCTTGATGTGTGTCGTATATATTATTACCATCACCGAAAATGAACGAGAAGATACTCGATGCGCTGATGCGCCTGTTTGCATTGATAACCGACCCCGACGACTTCGACAACCTGGCGAAGCCGCGTGCCGTGGTGGAGGCTTATCTCAGGGGCCTGATATCTCAGTCCATAGTGCCCAGGTATCTCGACCGCTACGACCAGTACCTGATACAGTACCGCGGACGCACCAGCGGCACAGGAGTGCGCAAGCAGATATCGGTGAGCTCGGTAAAGGTGCTCAAGATATGCGGCGAGCTTAATATGCAGCTCCATTACCGCGAGAAGGTGCTGGTGCTTATCCAGCTGATTGCCTATGTCTATATAGACGGACGGCTGTCGCCACGGGAGAAGGACTTCATAGAGACTGTGTCGCAGTCGTTCAACATAGACGGATCCGAGTTTGGCAACATTCTCGCCTTTATGGAGAACGACCTGTCGCTGGCATCAGCCCCGAACAAATTCATGTATGTGGACAGCAGGCCGGAGTCGGCCCAGGGCACCCACCATATTGTGTTGTCCGAGATGGATGGCGCCATCAGGATTATGCTGGTGGGCAGCGTTTCCATGTATTTTTTCATATACAGCGGCATCAGCAGCCTGAAGATAAATGGCCGTCCCGTGCAGCCCGGCAAGGTATACATTTTCGAGAACGGCGGCATTATACGCGGCGACAAGATAGGCTCCATATATCAGAGCAATGTGGCCAACATATTCACACAGAACCCTGATGCTGAGAAGGTGTCGTTTTGCGGTGTGAATGTGGAGTTTACCTACAAGAACTACGACAACGGTCTCAAGCCGTTCAGCTTTGCCCTGGAATCGGGCACAATGGTGGGCATCATGGGCGGATCGGGCACTGGCAAGAGCACACTGCTGAATGTGCTTACCGGCAAATACAAGCTCGACAACGGATCGCTGTTCATAAACGGGCACAACCTTGCCCAGGACGACGTGGTGTCGGATGGCGTGATAGGCATAGTGCCTCAGGACGACCTGCTGATAGCCGAGCTTACTGTATGGCAAAATCTCTATTACAACTCGAAGCTTTGCCTCGGCAACCTTACGGAAGAGGAGCTTGTGGCCCATGTGGAGAAAACCCTCATGGACCTCGACCTCTATGACATAAGGGACCTGTGTGTGGGCGACGCGCTCTTCAATATCATATCGGGCGGGCAGCGCAAGCGTCTCAATATCGCCCTGGAGCTGGTGCGCGAGCCGGCCATCCTTTTTGTGGACGAGCCTACTTCGGGACTTTCCAGCACCGATTCCGAGACTGTGATGCAGCTGCTGAAACAGCAGGCTATATCGGGCAAGATTGTAATTGTGAATATCCACCAGCCAAGCAGCAACATATTCAAGATGTTCGACAGGCTATGGGTGATGGACCGCGGCGGATATATTGTATACAACGGCAATCCAATGGAGGCCGTCACATACTTCAAGCTGCTGAGCGACTATGTGGATGCCGGCGAGAGCGAGTGCCCTGTTTGCGGCAATGTGAACAGCGAGGAGATTCTCCAGATTCTGGAGTCGCGTGTGGTAAACGAATACGGCAAATACACCCAGGAGCGCAAGGTGTCGCCCGCTGAATGGTACAAGAGATACAAGGAGAGCCGCGAGTTCGAGTTTGTGGACGAGACATCGCAGTACAACAACGTGCTCCCGATGCCCAAAACCCGTTTCACGATTCCTTCAAGGATACGCCAGTTCTGGGTGTTCCTGAAACGAAACGTGCTGGCCAAGCTCGCCAACACTCAATATATGGCCATAACATTCCTGGAAGCGCCCCTGCTGGCTTTTATATTAGGGTTCTTCACCAAGTACATCAACGACGAGGGCGAGTATGTGTTTGCCGACAACAGGAACCTGCCGGTATTCCTTTTCATGATAGTGGTGGTGGCGCTGTTTACCGGTCTTACAGTGTCGGCAGAGGAGATTATCCGCGACCGCAAGATCCTGGAGAGGGAGAAATTCCTTAACCTCTCGCGGTTCAGCTACCTGTCCAACAAGGTGCTGCTGGTGTTCGTGATATCGGCTATACAGACTATTTCGTTCATACTGATAGCCAATCAGATATTGGAAATCCGCGGCATGACGTTCAGCTACTGGTTTGTGATGTTTACCACATCATGTACGGCCAATATGATAGGCCTGCTGATATCATCGGCCCTCGATTCTGTTATCGCCATATATGTGCTGATACCATTTGTGCTTGTGCCCCAGATGCTTCTGGGCGGCGCCATGATAGATTTCGACGATCTACATGAGAGCGTGTCCGACAAGATAAACGTGCCTGTGATAGGCGACATGATGGTTTCGAGATGGTCGTATGAGGCTTTGGCCGTCGATCAGTTCAGCAACAACGAGTATGAGCGGGATTTCTATGACCTCGACGAGAAAAAGTCGCGCTATATGTATCTGAGCACATATCTGATGAGCGAGCTCGACAATATTGCCTCCCGTTGCATCTCGCTGAGCCGTACCAAGGACATCAGCGGTGACGATTACGACGAGTTCTGTGACCTGCTGGAGGTGCTCCGCAATGAGATAGAGTATGTGAACTATAGAAACCCTCTGATATATTTCGACCATGCAGCGGATATCTGCCCCGAAAAATTCGACGAGATGATAGGCAATTTCCTGCAGCTGTTCCTGAGGGCCCAGAAGGAGTATTACAACGAGCAGGCCGATATGGCCAACAGCGAGCGTCAGATAAAACTAAACCAGATGGAGATGGAGCTTGGCAAGGACGGCCTCTATCAGCTGCAAAAGGATTTCTACAACGAGAAACTGGCCGAGCTGGTGCTCAACAAGCGCGCAGTGAAGAAATTCTACAATGCCCCCAACCACCGCCTTATCCAGAAGAAGGATCCTGTTTTCATGGAGCCTGTGTCGGACTGGGGCCGCGCCCATTTCTATGCTCCATGCAAGATTATCAAGAACAACAGGATTCCTACATACAGGTTCAATATGGCCGTGCTGTGGATATGGTCGGCTCTCATGTTTGTGCTTCTGCTAATGGATGTGCCCCGCAGGTTGGTGAATTTCGGCAAGAAATTCCTGCCAGCCAAACGCAATAGATAATTGAAGGTATACAAAAAAGGCAGTCTCGATGATGAGGCTGCCTTTTTGTAGATTATAACCTGCCATTTATTACTTCCTCGTGAAGTATCCCTCTACGCCTTTGCCCTTGTCGAAGATGCGGGCGAAGGCGTAGTTGTTTTTGCTCTCGCTGAACCTGAATTTGTTGCCCTCGGCATCGGTGGCGCAGAGCTTCTGACAGTTGCCGAATATTGGAGGATTTTCTCCCATATATTTTGCCTCACTTTCCTTTGCCACAAAGGTGTCTGATGCATATATGGTCTCCAGATTCTCGCAATCCACGAACATTTCTGTCATGTCGACAGATTTTCTGGTATCGAATCCGCTCAGGTCGATGCTCTCAAGCGATTCGCAGCCAGAGAACATTTCCTTGAATAACTCTACCTTCCCGGTATTTACACCTCTCAGGTTCACCTCCTTCAGTGATTTACATTCGCAGAACATACATGTCATATCCTCCACATTTGATGTGTCGAAACTGCTGAGGTCCAGTTTCTCGAGTTTCTCGCAGTTCTCGAACATGCTGCACATATCTGTAACGTACCTGGTATTGAAGTTATGGAACTCTATCTCGGTTGCGTTCACGAATTCTCCGAACAGTATTCCTTTTTTTGGGGCGTACATCTCATGGTCTGAGAGTATGTACAATGTGGAGTGGTCTATGTATGTTTCTATTTTATTAGTTTGTCCCTGATGCTTAATCATCTCGTGGCTGCTTACGATATATGGATAGTCTTTTTTCCAGCTGAAAACTATTTGGGTTATTGTTTCCGGGGCAGGAGCGTAAGGCTCTTCCGGCAGAAACGGATTTCCGTCCTCGGTTTCGGCAGACTGGTCTTCCTCTTCCTCCTCGCCGTCTTCCTCCTCGTTGGAATCATCTTCCTCGTCGTCGATCAGCTCATCCACGTTTACGTCCTCGTCGCCATAGATTGTTTTGTATGGATCGTTTTTCTCCTTCTCTTTCTTTTCTCTCTTTGCTATTACCTTTAATGTAATGTATAGCGCGAGAAAAGCCAGCAATAACAATACCGTTGCTTTCATAGTAGTGTGTTTTATTGTTTGTTATTATTGTTGTCGTTGGCAAATATACATAAAAAAACGCATCACAGAAAAAAATCCGTGATGCGTTTCATTTATTCTTTTATTCATTTATTCCTTTATTGCTTACGCTATGCAGAAGCAGAGAATTGCAGCCAGCACGCAGTATATTGCGAAATATATCAGCTTGGCCTTCTTCACCATGGCAATCATCCACTTGCAGGCGAAGCATCCGCTTACGAATGCGGCCAGGAATCCTGCTATCAGCGGCATGGTGCCTATGGCCTCTGATGCTCCGTGCTCGGCAAGGTATTCGGACGATGGGGCCACAATGTGCTTGAAATCCAGCAGAGCCTCGCCCAGAATTGGCGGTATCACCATCAGGAACGAGAACTGAGCCAGAGTCTCCTTCTTGTTGCCAAGCAGCAGTCCGGTGGCTATTGTGGTGCCGGATCTGGAAAGTCCAGGCAATACGGCAACTGCCTGAGCCACACCTATCACAAAAGCGTGGATGGGGGAGATGTTCTCCTTTTCCTGAGGCTTTATGAAATGTGTGAGTGTAAGCAGCACTGATGTTATCAGCAGGCAGCAGCCCACCACGATGAGGCTGCCCTCGAAAATCTCCTCTATGGCGTCCTTGAAACAGAATCCCACGATGGCTATCGGTATCATGGAGATAAGTATCAGGATGGCATAGCGCTGAGCGTCGTTCAGCTTCTCCCAGAGATTCTTGCCCTCGCTGCCTAATGGCTTGAAGATGCCTTTCAGTATCCAGAAAATCTCCTTGTGGAGTATCAGCAGGGTAGCCAGAACGGTGGCCACGTGCACCACGATATCGAATGTGAGGCCGCCCTCATGTATGCCAAACAGGTGCTGGCCCAGCTGAAGGTGTCCCGACGAGCTTACTGGCAGAAACTCGGTAAGTCCCTGCACCAGTCCCAGGATTATGGCTTCTAATGTCTCCATATCGGCTTAGAACTGTTTTCTGATGCTTTCGGCTATCTGTTCCATCTCCTCCTTGGCTACCTCCATCTTTGCATCGAGGTTAAGGTCGTGCAGACCGTTGAGCGGCACCAAGTGGATGTGAGAGTGAGGAACCTCCAGACCTACCACTGCCATGCCGATTCTGAGGCATGGGACTGCCTTCTGGATGGCGGCTGCCACCTTCTTGGCGAATGCCATGTAGCGGCCCAGCTTGTCGTCGCTGATATCGAAGATGTAGCTTACTTCCTCCTTGGGGATTACCAATGTATGACCCTTCTGTACGGGGTTGATGTCGAGGAATGCGAAAAACTCGTCGTTCTCGGCTATCTTGTAGCAGGGAATCTCGCCTGCCACTATGCGTGAGAAAATTGTTGCCATGATTTTAATTTTGTGTTTATGTAAAGACGCACGGCCGTGCGTCTCTACGTGCTCTAAATACCTATCTCCAGAATCTTGAATTCCACCTCGCCGGCAGGAATCTTTATCTTGGCTATCTCGCCCACCTTCTTGCCCAGGAGACCCTGAGCGATAGGTGTGCCGATAGAGATCTTGAACTCGCGGAGGTTGGCCTCGCTCTCGCCCACGATGGTGTAGGTCATCTTGGCCTTGTTCTTCATGTTCTGGATTGTAACCTTGTTCATAATCTGAACTACCTCGGTCTGCATCTTGCTAGGGTCGATGAGGCGCGAGTTCTGGATAGTCTCCTGAAGCTTTGCAATCTTGAGCTCCAAAAGGCCCTGAGCCTCCTTGGCTGCGTCGTACTCGGCATTCTCCGATAGGTCGCCCTTCTCTCTGGCCTCGGCAATTTGTCTTGATATATTGGGGCGCTCGATGGCGATAAGGCGGTCAAGTTCGTCAGTAAGTTTCTTAAGTCCCTCTTTGGTGAGGTAAGTAAATGTTGCCATTGTTTAATGTGGTTAATGATTAATGTTATTTTCGTAAAAGCAAAAACAAAAGAGAATCCGGAATTACATGTAATTCGGATTCTCCCTTGTTTCTGGATTTTGTGCAAAGATAATTTCTTTTTTGATGAAATGCAAATTAATTGCAAAAAAAAATGTACTTTTGTGGCATCGGCAACATTTGCCGGTGCCACAAACACACTTTATATATAATATGGAACTTTGCATGATAGTGGCCGTGGACCAGAAAAACGCCATCGGCCGCCAGAATCAGCTGCTGTGTCACCTCTCGGGCGACCTCAAGAATTTCAAGCAGCTAACATCAGGATGCCCCGTGATAATGGGCCGCAACACTTTCGAGAGCCTGCCAAACGGCCCTCTGCCCAAGCGCACCAACATTGTGCTGTCGCGCCGTGAGGATTACGTGATAGATGGCGCCATCACCTGCGAGAGCGTGGACGAGGCTCTGAGCCTCAGGGTGGTGAAAAACGCCGAGCGTGTGTTCGTGATAGGCGGCGCGGCCATCTACAAGGAGTTTTTCGACAAGGCCGACAAGATCTACATGACCTGCATCCGCCATACTTTTGATGATGCTGATGCTTTCTTCCCCGAGGTGGATATCGACCACTGGCGCATCAACTCGGTATCCGACGAGATGCCCGCCGACGAGAAAAACGACCACCCATACTTCTTCATGGTGTACGAGCGCCTGCCCAAGGGCTTTGTATACAAGGAGGATGATATGAACGAGATATAAAAAAAGTAGAGACGCACGGCCGTGCGTCTCTACAATTAGGCGTGATATTTTTTTATTCCTTCATTTTTTCGATAGTCTTTGTGGTGGAATATCCATCCACGAAGCTGATGATTACGGTCTGGCCGCCGTGGGCCTTCACGAAATCGTAACCCACCACCTGCTCGGCCTTGTAGTCGCCGCCCTTGGCCAGGATGTTGGGACAGGTGCACTCTATGAGGTTCTTTGGAGTGTCCTCGTCGAAACCTACCACGGCATCCACCCACTGCAGCGATGCCAACACCTCGGCGCGGGCCATCCAGTCGTTTACGGGACGGGTGTCGCCCTTCAGGCGCTTTACAGACGCATCGCTGTTGAGGCCTATTATCAGCCTGTGGCCAAGCTGAGCAGCCTCAGCAAGGTATTCCACGTGACCGCGGTGCAGGATGTCGAAACATCCGTTGGTGAATACTATCACATCGCTGTGTATGCGCCATCCGTTGATGAGGCGCAGGTAGCCGGGATCTTCTGCCGAAGCGAAAATCTTGCTTTTTACTATCTCCAGTTTGGTGGCCATTTTGCTACTTTATCAATTTGTTGGTTCTGGTATCAGGGAAAATCACCCATGGCTTAAAAGACTTTGCCTCCTCAAAATCCATCGTAGCATACGATATTATTATCACAATATCGCCCACCACTACCTTGCGTGCTGCCGGTCCGTTCAGGCATACGCATCCGCTGCCGCGCTTGCCCTTTATCACGTAGGTCTCCAGGCGCTCGCCGTTGTTTATGTTCACCACCTGAACCTTCTCGTTCTCTATGATGTTGGCGGCCTCCATCAGCTCCTCGTCTATGGTGATGGAGCCGATGTATTCCAGGTTGGCCTGAGTTACTGATACGCGGTGGATCTTGGATTTAAGTACTTCTATATTCATGTCTAATATTAAAGGAGGATGTTGTCGATGAGTCTTGTCTTGCCGTCATAGACAGTAATGCAGATTACCGCGTTTACCGGCTTGTCGCCCGGGATAGGCTGTAGAGTGTCCTTGTCGGCTATCTCCACGTATTCCAGGCATAGGTTGGCGTCGCTGGCTATCTGTTTCTTTATGTAGTCGGTAATCTCCTTCTGAGTAGCGCCCTTGTCGCTCATCTCCTTGGCTCCAAACAGGGTCTTGGAAATTATCAGGGCTGATGCTCTCTGCTCCTCGCTCAGGTGCTGGTTGCGGCTGCTGAGGGCCAGGCCGTCGTCGGCGCGCTTTATGGGGCACGATACTATCTTGCCCTTCATCTCGGGCATGTATTTGTTCACCATGGCCTTCAGCACTGCTATCTGCTGATAGTCTTTCTGGCCGAAATACGCGTGGTCGGGCTCCATGATGTTGAACAGCTTGCTTACCACCTGGCATACTCCGTTGAAGTGACCCGGGCGGAATTTGCCCTCCATCACCTCGGCCACGGGGCCTATCTCAAACTGGCGGGTGTCCTCTTCCGGATACATCTCGTCTACCGATGGGGCAAAGAGGATGTCGGCCTCGTATTCCTCCAGAAGCTTTACGTCGGCATCCAGTGTGCGCGGATACTTCTCCAAGTCCTCCTTGTTGTTGAACTGGGTTGGATTCACGAAAACGCTTACCGCTGTTATGTCGTTCTCGCGGTTGGATATCTCCACGAGAGAGGCGTGTCCCTTGTGGAGCGCGCCCATGGTGGCCACAAAGCCTATCTTCTTGCCCTGACGGCGAAGTGCTGCGAGTCTCTTCTTCAGGGGCTCTATTTCATAGAAAATTTCCATTGCTTATTCTCAAATATAAAATTTTCGGCAAAGGTATATAAAATCAATAAAAGAATGAAAGAAAAATAAATGAATAAAAGATTAAATGATTTATTCCTTTATTCATTCATTCTTTTATTTTATGTTGCTGATCCTCTTCTGCCAGTTCCAGGCGTTCAGCATAGTCTGGCTTATTGGCACCACGGCCTTCCATCCCAGCTCGTTGTTGGCCACCGATGTGTCGGCCCACACCTTCTCTATGTCGCCCTCGCGTCGGCCCACTATCTTGTAGTTCAGCTTCTGTCCTGTGGCCTCCTCGAAAGTCTTCACGAGCTCGAGCACCGACAGACCGTTGCCTGTGCCTATGTTGAAAAACTCCACGCCGGTTTTCTGCTTGCCCTGCTCCATGCGGTTGATGGCTGCTATGTGTGCGTTGGCCAGGTCCACGATGTCGATGTAGTCGCGGATGCAGGTGCCGTCGGGAGTGTCGTAGTCGTCGCCGAAGATGCTCAGGCATTCCCTGATGCCGGCTGCTGTCTGTGTGATGAATGGTATCAGGTTGGCAGGCACGCCCAGAGGCAGCTCACCAATCAGCGACGATGGATGCGCGCCCACGGGGTTGAAGTATCTCAGGCAGATGGCGTGGAGCTCGGGGTTCACCTTTATGAAGTCCCTGATGATCTCCTCGTTTATCTGCTTTGTGTTGCCGTATGGCGAGAGGGCGGGCTGTATCGGGCTCTGCTCTGTTACGGGCAAAACCTCGGGCTGTCCGTACACTGTGCATGAGGATGAGAACACCAGGTTGCTGATGCCGAACTCCTTCATGGCCTCCAGAATGTTGATTACGCCGTTCACGTTGTTGCGGTAATACTTCAGCGGCTCCTTCACACTCTCACCCACGGCCTTGCTGGCTGCAAAGTGGATTATGCTCTCGATGCCCTGATGCTTGGCCAGAAAATCGAAAAGCTGGGTCCTGTCGGCCACGTCTATCTTGCCGAAAGTGGGGCGCACCCCGGTTATCTTGGCTATGTTGTCTATCACATCCTCCTGGGAGTTGCTCAGATTGTCAACTATTATCACCTCGTAGCCCTTCTGCTGAAGCTCCACTGTGGTGTGGCTGCCTATGAAGCCGGTTCCGCCGGTCACCAATATCTTTCTCATCTTTTTATTGTATTTGCTGTGTTGGTATTTGTTGTAATAATTCCGCATCAAAGATAAAAAAAACATTCCAAATTGTAAGGCTGACCGATTTTTTTTTGTACATTTGCACATTATTTGATAAAGAATATCCGAAATAGACTTAATAGACATGGCAAATTTATCTACATTACTCAAGGATATCCTCATGATGGAGGACAAGATAACAGTTCCGGGATTCGGAACTTTCGAGACCACATATCAGTCGGCCCAGCTCGACGAGAAGACCGGCGTCATATATCCGCCCACCAAGTCGGTGGCCCTGGATACCGCCAAGACCGACGACCCGGATGGAAAGCTGGCATCAGCACTCGCAAAGCTTGGCGTGCCAGAATCTGAGGTGCAGCCCATGGTGGCGGCCTTCATAAGCACCGTGAAGAACAAACTGGCCGACAAGGCTACCGTAGCCATCGACGAGGTGGGGGTGGTATCAGCCGACGAAAAGGGCGCAGCGGTGCTCACTCCTGTGAAATCCAAACTCTCGATAGACAATTACGGACTGGAGTCGGAGGAGATAGAGGCCGTGGACGCCAACAGCAGGATAACAGCTGCCATGGACGACGACACCAAGCGCAGCAATGGCGGCAGAACCATTAAGAATGCGGCATCAGACACAAAGAGCACTCCAAAGACCTCCACTACCAAGACTACCACCACCAAGACAACCACAACCACCACCAAGACTGAGAAGGAGCCCAAGAAGGGAAGCCTGCTGAAGTGGCTGGCAGTCATACTCCCTATTGTGGCAATACTCGCAATACTTTTCGTGGTGTTCAAGGACAGGATATTGGGCAACGGCGACAGCAACGTGGCCTCCACAACAACCAACAAGCCCGCCACCGAAAAGCCAAAGGCCGACGACAACTCGCCAGTGCTGGAGGTAGGCAACGGACAGAAGGCCAAGCCCGAGACCAAGACTGAGACTCCATCGCAGAGCACTGCCGACCCCGACCTGCAGATACTCGCAGGCGCCGGTTTCGCCAATGTGTCGCCTCAGGACCTCGGTTCCAAATACAAGAAATACTATCTGGTAGGCGGATCGTTCAAGGACAAGGCAAAGGCTGCCCAGGAGAAACTGAGACTTGGAGCCAGCGACATACTCCATGTGGACGGCACCGACCTCTACCGTGTGGTATTCGTGGGCAGCGACAGCGCTCAGGAAGTGGTGGATGTATACCGCAAGACAATAGACCGCGGAATACCTTCCAAGAACATCTGGCTGCTGAAGAATTCGAAGAACAGCAAGTAATGGTTATATAAATAAGGCGTTTTTTCCGGGTCAGGACACTGGAAAATGCAATATTGCAAGGCGCATTGCAAAATATTTTTGCTTTGCGCCTTGTTTTTTGTTTAGATATTTAGAAATTCTGATTAACTTTGCAAAGCTAAATTTCATATTTTTCACGAGACTTTACATGACAAAGGTATCAATAATAGGAGGCGGAGTATCAGGCCTGGCTGCCGGAATATACGCCCAGCTTAGTGGTATGGAGAGCGTGATATACGAGGGGCACACCGTGATAGGCGGTCAGTGCACATCGTGGAAGCGCAAGGGTTTCCATATCGACAACTGCGTTCACTGGATGACTGGCACATCTCCCAGCAAGGAGATATATCAGGTCTGGGAGGATGTGGGCGTGATAGGCGAGGGCTGCCCGATGATAAAGCACGACTATTTCCTCCAGGTGGATTTCGACGGTGTAAAGGGACATGCCTACCGCGATCTCGCCAAGATGGAGGAGGAGCTCTGCCGGATATCGCCCGAGGATACCGCAGAGGTGAGGAGCCTAGTGAAGGCTATAAGGAATTTCCAGGCCATAGAGCTGCCATCCCTGAAGCCTAAGGAACAGATGGGGTTCTGGGACAATATGAAACTGCTGTGGACCATGCGCAAGGCCATTCCGGTGGCTGCAAAATACGGAAAACTGACTATTGGACAGCTGGCCGAGAGGTTCAAGAGTCCGGTGATACGCCAGATTATATATAATTATGTGCCTGAGACTTACTTCGCCATATCAACGCTATACATGTATGCTATGTTTTCGGCCGGAAACGCCGACCTGCCACTTGGAGGCAGCGACAGCATTACTCTGAAAATGCGTGACCGCTATCTTCAACTTGGCGGAAAGATTGCAACTAAAAAGAAGGCGGTAAGTATCGATATAGAAGGAAGCCGATGCTGCGGCATCAATTTTGAGGATGGCTCGTCGGAAAAGGCCGACAACATTATATGTGCCACCGACATATCCGTGGCATACAGCCTGATAGGGGAGAAGTATATGGACAAGCATTTCAGGACCTGCTTCTCCGACGCCGGGAAATTCCCTGTATTCAGCGATGTGAATGTATATCTGGCTTCCGATGTGCCTACCGACGGGCTGCCCACCATGGAGATTTTCAACTGTGATCCATACATTGTGGCGGGCCGCGAGTGCAAGACTGTAATCCTCAACAACTTTGCCGACCAGCCGGGATTCGCTCCCGAGGGCAAGGGCATCATGGAAGTGCTTATTGTACAATACGATTATCAGTACGACTATTGGAACGATCTCTACAACAGCGACCGCGAGGCCTACAAGGCCGACAAGCAGCGCATAGCCGCCGAGGTGATGGCCCGCGTGGAGCAGCATTATCCCCAGCTCAAGGGCAAGCTTCAGGTCGTGGAGACCGTTACTCCAAAGTCTTTCAACAGATACACTGGTGCCTACAAGGGCGCTTTTATGGGTTTCGTGCAGACTCCGTGGGTAAAGAAGGAGGTGCACAGCGGCGCTGTGGAGGGCCTCGACAATTTTGTGCTGGCCGGACAATGGCTCCAGACCCCCGGTGGACTGCCTAACGCACTGGTTACAGGAAGGTTTGCCGTACAGAGATTGCTCAAGCGATTGAATTTGCTGAAAAATTTCTGTTGCAAGAAATAAAAAAGTGTTGTATCTTTACAAAATCTTAATTTCCGCTTGCGCGGTGGATTGATATGCAAGAAAGTAAGAAGCGAAACATATTTGGAGAGATTTTCTTCCGTCTGTCGAGAGCCTACGTGCGCTTTTGGCACGACCTTGTCTATTACAAGCGCATATACTTGCTGGACAAGGAGAACGTTCCTCCCAAGGGAACGCCTCTTATTGTGGCATCCAATCACCAGAACGCGCTCAACGACGCGCTTGCCGTTGAGTTCTCTATGACGGACAGGCCGGTGAGCATTTTCACCAGGGCCGACCTCTTCCAGAAGCGTTTCGTGGGCGGTTTGCTCAGGTCGTGGTATCTGCTGCCGGCCTTCCGTCTTGGCATGGATGGCGCTGATGCTTTGGGCAAAAACTTCGACGTGTTTGCCGAGGCTGGCGAGAGGATTCTGGAAGGTGGTTCGGTGATGATTTTCCCTGAGGCTGTCAATCAGGACAAGAGGTGGTTGGGAGAGTTTTCGCAAGGCTACCTGAGGATGGCGTTCGACGCCGCCAAGAAGTCGGACTTCAAGACCGACATCCAGATACTGCCGATGATAAACCACTACAGCGACTATTTCCACTTCCGCGAGCAGATGCTGGTGAAGTTTGGAAAGCCCATATCGCTGATGCCGTATTACGAGCAGTATCAGACCAAGCCACGCACCGTGCAGCGAAACCTCAACGCCTTGGTGCGCAGTCAGATAGACGATATGATGCTGAATATCACCGATCTGGACAACTACGAGGCCATCGATTATCTGCGCGAGACCTACGGCATGAGGTATTGCAAGGACTGCGGCGGCAACCCCGACAATCTGCCCGACAAGCTCATGTCCGACAAGGCTTTTGTAAAGGAGCTGATGCAGGCTGTAGAGCAGAATCAGGACCTAAAGGATTCCATCTACAAGGATGCCCTGATGCTGAAAGCCGCCTGCGGAGAGCACCGCATAGGCAAGGTGATGTATCAGGATCAGCTGTCTGGCGGACAGATAGCGCTCAGGATTTTGGGCCTGGTATCAGGATTCCCGATAATGCTGGCCGGCCTGGTGCCAAACCTGATACTGCTGTTTGCCCCTACGCCCATAACCAACAAGCTGAAGGCCGGCGACAGCCACGGTGCAATGTTCATAGGCGGCGTGAGGTTTGCGCTGAACGCCCTGGTCGTGATTCCAATTACGTATACGGCCGTGTTTGTGACGGAGGGATGCCTCTACAGCTGGCTGTATGCTGCCATCCACACTCTGTGCCTGCCTCTGCTGGGACTCTTTGCCTGGGGATACAGGATGATGTATATGGACCTGAGGCGTCACCTGAGGTTCCGAAGCATCAGGGACAAGGCCATGAAGGCCGCAGTGGATGTCAAGAATAAACTATTTGATAAACTTGATAATATATTAAATAAAAATACATGGAAAAAAGAGTAGTTATCACAGGAATGGGTATCTATTCCTGCCTTGGAAAGACTCTCGACGAAGTAAGAGATTCTCTCTATAATGGTGTGTCCGGCATTGTACTGGATCAGGAAAGAAAGGAATTGGGCTTCCGTTCCGGCCTTACATCAAAGCTTGAGGTGCCTGACTTGAAGGGGCAGCTCTCGAGAGGCCAGCGTGTATTTATGCCAGAGCCAGCAAAATATGCCTACGCCGCCACAGCCGACGCGCTGAAGCAGGCCAAACTCGACCAAGACTATATCGACGCTCACGAGATAGGTCTCCTATACGGCAATGATTCCACTGCCGAGCCAGTGTACAAGTCGGTTGAGACTATGTTCCGCAAGAAAAACACCACACTTATTGGTTCGGGCGGTATATTCCAGTCGATGAACTCTACCGTGACAATGAACCTGGGCTGCATATTCCACCTCAAGGGCATCAACCTTACAGTATCAGGTGCCTGCGCATCTTCCAGCCACGCCATCGGCCTTGGAGCACTGCTCATCAAGAACGGCCTTCAGAAAATAGTGGTTTGCGGTGGCGCACAGGAGGTTAACCCATACGCAGTGGGCTCGTTCGACGGTATCAGCGCATTCTCTACCCGCGAGAGCGATCCTAAGGCCGCATCGCGCCCATTCGACAAGGACCGCGACGGACTCGTGCCTGGAGGCGGTGCCGCAACTGTAATCATAGAGGAATACGAGCATGCTGTAAAGCGAGGCGCTCCCATCATCGCCGAGATTGTGTCCTGGGGATTCTCAAGCAACGGCGACCATATCTCCTCTCCAAACGTGGCAGGACCTGCCAAGTCGCTGGAGTACGCATTGCTCCATGCCAAGGAGAGCCACGGCCTCAATGTAAACGAGATTGGATACGTAAACGCCCACGCAACATCTACCCACATCGGCGATATGAACGAGGCCAAGGCAATCGACCAGATCCTCGGTGCCCACAAGCCTTACGTTACTTCCACCAAGTCGCAGACTGGTCATGAGATGTGGATGGCCGGCGCCAGCGAGGTTATATACTCTACTATCATGATGAAGAACGATTTCGTGGCTGCCAACCTCAACTTCAACACTCCAGACCCAGAGCTTCCTGCTCTCAACATTCCTGGAGAGAGGGTTGCTACACACTTCGACACGTTCCTGAGCAATTCGTTCGGTTTTGGCGGTACAAATTCCACCATCATCGTCAGGAATCTCTAAATAAGTATTTTGTTTCCATAAATATTTATTATTTTTTTTCCACCCTCCAGTCGCGAGATTGCGGGGTGGTTTTTATGATAATAGAAAATGGAATTTTCCATTTTTCAATTATATTCGCATTTTTTTTAGCCTTTTTTTTGCTAAGCCGGAAAAAAATGGCGAACTTTGCATCAAAACAATTATGTATAACGTTTAACAACTGTTTATTAGAATGGAAAAAAACGAACTCATAGCAAAAATGAACTCGGTTCTCGCAGGTGAATTCGAGGTAGAGGAAAGCTCAATCACTCCTGATGCCAACATCAAGGAGACACTTCAGCTCGACAGCCTCTCGCTTGTAGACATGATCGCCCTCGTAGAGGATGAATTCGGCGTTGAGATCAAGGGTCAGAACGTTGGCCAGGTTAAGACTTTCGCTAATCTTTACGATTTCGTATTCGACAAACTTAACGCTTAATCTCTATATGTCGACATCTGTAATGTATTCAGGTGAAGAGATAAAGACTTTTATTCCTCAGCGCGAGCCCATGCTGATGGTAGATACTCTCTACGCATGCGACGAGGCCTCGGTTGAGACAGGACTTACAATTGCCGCTGACAACTTGTTTGTTGACGGCAAATTGTTTTCTGAGTCCGGCATGATTGAGCATATAGCCCAGAGCGCCGCAACATTCGCGGGCTACAACGACTGGATAAACAAGCGCCCGATAGTGCTTGGCTATATCGCCGAAATCAAGAAGTTTTCTCTCAAGGCACCAGCTCACGTGGGTGACATGCTCCGCACCAGCCTTACCGTGCAGAGCCAGGCTATGAACATCACCCTTATGAATGCCGTAACCACCATCGGCGGTGTGGAGGCGGCTGTTTGCAAGATCAAAATTTTCATGGACAAATAAGCATGGAGGATACTTGCAGCAACGGACCTGTAGTACTCAGCGAGACTTTCGAGTTTCAGGTTCCCTTTTACGATCTCGACGGTATCCAGATGGTATGGCACGGCAACTATGTGAAATACATGGAAGACGCCCGCGAGCGTTTCGGCGCCAAGTATGGTTTCGAATATCTGCACATATTCAACAGCGGCTATCTGGCTCCAGTGGTGGACATGCATCTGCAATACCGCAATTCGGCACGCATCAGCGACCGCTTGTCCATCACCATTACATATATCCCGGCCAGATCGGCCAAGATGGTTTTCGAGTATCTGATTACCAGACCCAGCGACGGCGCGGTGATTGTGGAGGCCGAGACTACTCAGCTCTTTGTGTCGAGGAGCGGCGTTTTCGAGACCAGCAATCCCGAGTTCTACGCCGAGTGGAAAAAACGCTGGAATATCGCATCAGCCAAGAAACATTAAAAAATATTCATTTATTATCATGTTGGTAAAAGATTTTTACACCATAGACGGCAAGCAGGTTCAGGAAGATGGCTCTGTAGTATATGCCATTTCTATGAATCCTAACCATGATGTATACAAGGGCCATTTCCCCGAGAAACCTATCACTCCCGGAGTCTGCAATATTCAGATGATAAAGGAGTGTGCCGAGGATGCTCAGGGCAAGGCATTTACATTGAAGGACATTGACCGCTGCCGCCTTACTTCTATGGTGACTCCCGACGGCTCGCCTAAGCTTGACGTAAAGGTGCAGTTCGACGCGGCAGACCCTTACAAGCTTTCAGCCACCATCTTCCACGGGGATGTAACATACATGACCCTCTCAGGAACTTTGGTTGACAGACTTTCTTGATAAATAATATCACTCCGCATAATTTCTAATAATTGAGTATATGGAAAAGTACGATGTAGCGATTATCGGCGCAGGTCTTGGCGGCTTGGAATGTGCTTACATTCTCGCAAAAGCCGGCAAGAAGGTTATTGTATTGGAGAAGAACAAACAATACTTGGGCGGCTGTCTTCAGACATTTGAGCGCAAAGGTCATAAATTCGATACCGGTTTCCATTACGTAGGCGGATTGGATGAGGGACAGCCATTGAACCGTATTTTCAAGTATTTCGGTCTTATGGATTTGCCCTGGAAAAAGATGGATGAGGATTGTTTCGACGAGGTAATCTACAAGGGTAAGAGTTATAAGTTCAAGAATGGTTATGATGCTTTCTTGAATCAGATGATTGAATATTTCCCTCATCAAAAAGCAAATTTGGAGAAGTATGTAGCTGATCTTAAGGAAATTGGCGATAATATCTTTGACAGTTTGAATAAGACTCCACAGGAAATGATGGATCCTGAGTCTCCATTCGTGAGAAAGGCTCTTCCATATCTTAGGGAAACATTTTCCGACGAGGATTTGATTAATGTCCTTTCTGGTACATCTCCCAAAATGCCTCTCAACGAAAAGTTGCCACTTTATCATTTCCTTCAAATTAATGCGTCATTCATTAAGAGTGCATACAGGTTGTGTGGCGGAGGAATGCAGATTGCTGATTCTTTGGTCGATAGTATCAAGTCTTTCAGTAAAGAGAATCGTGTCCTTCTTGATGCAAAGGTAACCAAACTGAATGATGAAGGTGATGGAATTGTGAGGACTGTAGAATACGAGAGCAAATCGGGTGTACATTCTATAATTGAGGTTTCAGAAGCTGTGATATCCAATATTCATCCAGTCTCATTTCTTCCCATGATTTCGGGAACCAAGGTTTTGAAATCATTCCAGTATAAAACTCAGGCCAGGGGAGACAATAGTTTTGGTATGTTTACGGCTAATTTGGCTATTAAACCCAATACATTAAAATATCAGAATAGGAATATTTATATTCATGAATGTTCTGATGTATGGGGAGAGGCTTGGCTGACAGCTGATAACAAACCATCAGCAGTGCTTGTAAGTTTTGCTGTGCCCAAGGAAGGTGATTACACCGATAATATCGATATTCTTACACCGATGCTATGGAGCGATGTCGCCAAGTTTGATGGATCTGAGCCTATGAAGCGCGGAAAGGAATATGATGATTTTAAACGCAGAAAGACATATCAGCTTCTTGATATAGTGGAGCATTATTTACCTAATATCAAGGATTGCATAGATTGGAATTGTGTTTGGGAATCTACTCCTTTGACGTATAAGGATTACACCGGCACTGCAGAAGGAAGCGCCTATGGCCTTTCTGAGAAAAAATTCTCTCAAAAACTCTCTTTGAATAGTAATGTATATTGGACTGGTCAGAATATAGGTCTTCATGGATTCCTTGGAGTGAGTATGACGTCTCTATTGACAGTCAAGCACTTGCTTGGGCCTGATGTTTTTGGATCTATGATGACCGACATACTTAATTAAATAACGTAAACTAACTTTCTAATCATGGAAAATAATAATACAGATAATGGTTTTGCCTTCTCAAAGGAAAACTATAAGCTTGTCCTAATAGGAATAGGCATAATATTGTTGGGCTTCATTCTTATGGCCGGCGGTGGCTCCGACGATCCCAATGTGTTTGATGAGTCTATCTTCAGCTTTACAAGGATCACTCTTGCTCCTATTGTGGTGCTGCTGGGATTCTGTTTCGAGATTTATGCTATTATGCACAAGCCAAAGGACGAGGAAGAGGCTAATGACAAAGAGTAAATCAACCAACCTAACCTTTGTTTCATAGACAAAGCACCGGCGCTGCCGCAACATTTTCATGTTATGTGGCAGCGCCGGTTTGTTGTCATACAGCCTCGCATTCCAGTATGGAATGCCCGAAAGCAAGGTTGTCGTAGATATTGGTGATCTTGTAGCCGGCATTCTTCAGCACCTCTATCATGTCGGCGCTGTGATACATCTTGCTGTTGCCGTTGGCTATCACGGTGAAGTAGAGCGAGGTCATTGTAAGGCAGTACGAAGCGGCCTCGTATTTCTGACGATCCCAGAATGTCTCCATAATGTAGAGCCGTGCGCCCGGCTTCAGGGCCTGCTTGGCGGCAGATGTGATGTGCAGAATCTGCTCCTCGCTGAAACAGTCGAGAAACTGGCTCATCCATACGGCGTCATAGCCCTCGGGATATGCGGTATCGCTGAGTACGTTGGCGGGATAAGTCTTTATGCGTGATACATTCTCCGAATCGGCCACATTCTTCTTCAGCATGCCAATCTGCTGGGGAAGGTCCATTACCGTAACCTCCACATCCTTGTTGTAGTCCGTGCAGCGTAGTGCGAAGCGGCCTGTATTTCCGCCCACATCCAGTATTCGCTTGGGATTGCGCTTGAAGAGGATGTCCAAAGCCTCCTTGAATGAGCTGTCGGAATAGAAGTGGTCGAATGCGAACCAGCTTTTCTGAACCTCGGGCTCCAGCTCCGAGAGTCCTTCGTATACTGTGGGCCAGTTGCCGAGAGCCTTAAGACCTTCGGGCTTGCCGTTCCTGAGGCACGCCTCTATGTCGTAGAATCCCTTGTAGTTGACATCATTGGTGAAATCCATGTTCACCTGAGTCATCCTGTCGGTAAGGATATACCAGCCGGTTTTCGTAAGGAAGAATTTTCCATCCTTCAGTATCACGGTGCCTATGGATAGCGAAGCTTCCACCAGCACTTTAACAGCGTATAGAGAAAGGCTTGTAGCCGAGGCTATTGCCTTTAGGTCCATTCCTTTGGGATGGTTGTTCAAGGCCTCGAAAATGCCCAGTTTCCACATCATTCTGGAAGCCTGGAAACTTATAGGGCCAAAAGCTATCGCCTGGGCTGCGCGCTGAGCCTCCAGTATCGACAGCTTGTCTTTGCCGTATTGCTCCTTAAGAGGAGATTCTAATTCCATTTTTATTATATGTTGGTGTTAGGTGTGTTTTCGTTGTCAGCTTTCTTCTGGAAGAAAGATTTAAAATATTCCCAAGCCTTGCCTTTCTCGGGAACGGGGTCGTGGCCGTGGGTGCCGAAAGGCTGGCATCTTGCAATCCTGAACGCCGTAAGCGCCGATCCTATCAAAATGCCGTGCGTCATGATGGCCTGTATGCAGTATTGCGAGCAAGTTGGCGTGTGTCTGCATGCCGGCGGCAGCAGGGGCGATATGCAGGCCCTGTAGAAATACACCGGTATCAGGTATGCCTTCTTTATTAGCTCGTATGCAGTCATGGCGTGTCTATTGCTTGCTGTCCTGGCTGAGTATGTACTCGGCGTATTTCAGGTCCTCTATGGTGGTTATTTTTATGTTCTCGCGGTCGCCGTCTATCAGGTTTATCTTTTCTCCTGATGTCTCCACCACGCTGGCGTCGTCGGTGAAAGCCGGTGTGTAGGGCAGGCAGTACGCCTTCCTCAGAATGCCGGCCTCAAAAACCTGAGGCGTCTGTATCAGCTTTACGGTGCTGCGGTCTATGGCGTGGTTTTCGCCGTTTCCTGATGCAACCCTTATTGATTCGGGCGGCGCTATGCATGGAATGGCGTTGCCCTTAAGCGTGGCCTCAGTAAAAGCTGCCGCTATGGTCCTTACGCTTACCAGTGGGCGCACTCCGTCATGAACCGCCACAAGGTCAATGTCTTGAGGTATCTTATCTAAAGCGTTTTTTACAGAGTGGAACCTCTCGGCGCCGCCCTCCACCATGGTGTAGGCATCAGGGCTTATGTATGGCAGCGAGAGCTGAGCCCACAGCCCCATGTGCACCTGTGGCAATACCAGGTAAATCCTTATCTCGGGATCGTATTGCAGGAATTTCTGTATGGTTCTGCATAATATTGGAATACCCGCCACAGGCAGAAACTGCTTGGGCAGCGATGCTCCCATCCTTACGCCCTTGCCGCCCGCCACTATTATAGCTGCTCGTTTCATTTATTTTAGTAGGTCTGATACTTTGGCTGATATCTTGTTGTTGAACTGTGCGAAAAACTCCTTGAGGTTCATTGTAGGTTTCTCAAACGATGCCAGCTCCAGGAGGGCTATTGTCTCGTCGTCATATACTACGGGTATCACCAGCAGATTGTTTGGCGAGCTGTTGCCCAGTCCTGATACTATATGTATGTAGTTTTCGGGTATGGTGTCCAGCAGCAGTATCTTCTGGTCCTTGGCCACCTGGCCTGTAATGCCCTCGCCAAGCTCGAATTTGCGGCTTGTGTCGGTGGTGTAGTATGCGTAGGTGGATTTTATCTCGTATTTGCCCTCCATTCTGTTGATGGTGTATGCCACGCCCTGTACTATGTTGAGGGTCTTGGAGAGGTTTATCAGCAGCTGGTCGAAGTAGTTTTCGGGGAACACCTCGTCTTCTATTGGTTCGGCTATCTCGGTCACCTTTTCTGCAATCATCTTTTTCTCCTGCTCGGCGCGGGCCTGGCTCTGCATCTTTTCCATCTGGAGTCGTTTCTTCTCTTCCTCCTCCTTGCGCTCCTGCTCGTCCATGAGGTCGTAATTGTCGGTCTGCGACACCTTGCGGGTTATTATCGTGCTTATGTATACCCATGCCACGAGGGCGATTATTATGCTGATGACGGCGTATGCGCATATTATGGCAATCTGGGGCAGCTGTGCTGGCCTTATAGAGTCTGCCGACAATATGCATACGCTTATGCTTAATATCAGGTATGATACCACAAATAGTGATATCTTTGTTTTCCCTTTGTCCAACTGTTTCATTTCTTTTATTCTTTTAGATTTTGCAAATAGTTTATTATCTGATTGCTCTGGAATATGTAGTCGACGTCTGTGATCTTGATGGCGGCCATGGTCATGGTCTTCACCTGACACTCGTCGGGCGACTGCACTATCACAGTGCCTCCCATGTCTTTCATCAGTTTCAGACCCTGGGCTCCGTCCTTGTTGGCGCCCGACAGCAGCACACCCACGCATTTGGGTCCGAAAGCCTGGGCCGCCGATGCGAATGTTATGTCGATAGACGGCCTGGAGTGGTTCACAACCTCCTCGGTTGACAGCGATATCGTGTTGCTCTGGTCTATGTACATGTGGTAATTGGCAGGCGCCAGGTACACGTGGCCCGGCAATATGGGCTCCTTGTCCTGAGGCTCGTGTATTGGCAGCTGCGATTTCAGCTCCAGCGCCTCCACAAAACCGGTTCTCACGTACTTGAGCCTGTGTAGACACAGGAACATTGGGAACGGAAACGATTTCGGGATGCTGGATAGTATGTTGGTTACAGTTTGGAAACTGCCTGCCGATCCGCCTATTACTACATTCAGCATTGTCTTGTCGATTGTTTTTTAGTTATTATCTCTTGCGGAAAATCTTTTCCGTCTTTGATGTCTGCACGTATAATCCCGGCAGCTCGCCTCCGGGCAGATTCTCGCCAACGCCAAGTACCAGGTATCCGCCGTTCAGCAGGCTTTGGGTGAGCGTTTCTATCATTCTCTTTTGCGCCATCGGCGTGTAGTAGAGGGTCCTGTTTCTGAATAGTATCAGATTGAACCCCTTGTCGGGTGGCGGGTCGCCCATCATGCTTTGCTTTATGAAGATGGCCTTCTCGAGCAGCTGGGGCGAGAATTTGTACCACTTGTCGAACTTGGATGCGTATTCCGACAGATTGCTGCCGGGGTCCATTCTCTTGAAGTTGGCGTCGCTGGCCTCATATTTCTTGCAGTCGATATCTCCATTCTGGGCATTGGATATGCATTCCTGGTTGGTGGATGTGGCATATACCATGGCCTTGTGGAGCATCTTGCACCTGGCCAGCACCACCAGTATGGTGTTCAGCTCGTCGTCGCCGCATATATCGGGCACCCATATCTTGATGATGGATTCCTGCGACAGTTTGTCCTGTAATATGCTCTCCAGCTCCACCCATGTCTGTGGGTCGCGGAACATCTCCGTGGTCTGCACCTTTATGGAGTTTATCAGCATGTCGGCAAAAGCCTTGTCTGTCTGAAGTTTCTGTATCAGCAGCGCAGCGTTCCTGAAGCCGTGGGCCATGGCAAACCGAGCAAACCTGTGTCTGGTGATTACAGGCTGGTAATACGAGAGGTCCATGTCCCGTGTGGTGCGCAGCGTGGCCGCTATTCGCATGTATTCCTCGTCGGATATGGTAAACAGTTCATCCATTGTGTCTACAGTTGCTTTTTAGAGTACATAAGTCCTTTTTTCTCGTATTTGCCGGCCCATGGGCCCAGGATGCTCTCGTGTATGCCAAGCACCAGGGTGCCGTCGTCCACCAGGCTGTTCCAGAAATCGCCGAATATCTTGCTCTGGAGAGTCTGGTTGAAGTATATCAGCACGTTCCGGCACAGTATTATGTCGTACTTGATGCCGAACGGGTTGGGGTCGCTTACGAGGTTGTGCTTCTTGAACGTGGCCTTGTTGAGCAGGTATGGCTTCATGCGCATCACGTCATGGCGCTCGTCCATGTCGACGTATTTGCTTATTGGCGTTGAGCCCCTCTCCTCAAAGTTGTAGGGATTCACGCACAGTGCCTTGTTGTAGTTGTCGAGGTATTCCTTTACGTTGCGCAGGCTGTATGTTCCGTTCTCGGCGGTTTTCAGCACGTCGGTGTTGATGTCGGTGGCGTATATGTTTGTCTTGTCGAGCAGGCCGGCCTCGTAGAGCATTATCTCCATCGAATACACCTCCATGCCTATGCTGCATCCGGCGTGCCAGATGTTTATCTCCTTCTGGCTGTGGAGCTTGGGCAGCAGCCTGTATTTCATGGCCTGCCATACCGAGGGGTCGCGGAATATCTCGGTGGTGTTTACGGTGATGTCTCTCACCACCTGCTCCAGAAACACGCGGTCTATCTTTATAGCATTGGTTAATGCATAGATGTCCATCTTGTTGTCGTACAGCAGTTTCTCCACGCGGCGCATAAAGGATTTGAGTGAGTAATTGCTGAAATCGTAGTTTCCGCAATCCCTCAGTGCCCTTATAAGTTCGTGTATGTCGCGCTCCTCAAACATATATTGTTGTTTTTCGTTTTCCAAATATAAGTCTTTTTTTCCAAACAATCAAAATAATATTTTCATCAGTTTTAGTAGTTGAGAATCTTGTCGCTCTGCACCCAGCTTGGAAGCATCTGTATCGAGCATCCGTCCAGGCCTATCGATGTAAGGTTCAGCAGCTCCTGCATAGCCTCTGGCAGTGCCCTGATGCCGGGGTTGTTGTTCAGGCTCAGGTTCTCGAGATACAGAAGCTTGCCTATCTGGGGCGGTATTGGGTTTTGGCCTCCGCCTATGTTGTTGTTGCTGAGTATCAGGGTGCGAAGGTTCACCAGGTTGCAAAGCTGGGGCGGAAACTGTGTTAGCCCGCACTTGTTCATCGACAGGGTGCGCAGAGTTATCATTCCGCATATCTGGAGCGGCACCTTGCCGAGCGGATTGTCGTCTAATGATAATACGCTCAGGTGGCTTAGCTTGTCGATGCTCTGTGGCAGGGCCGAAATCTTGTTGCCCGATAGCAGCAGCACGTTAAGGTTGTAGAGCATCGAAATCTCTTCTGGCAGCCTCGATATCGAGTTGTTGGAGAGGTCGAGCTCCAGCAGGTTTTGCAGGCTCATGATGTTGGCCGGCACCTGCACGATGTTGTTGTCGCTGAGGTCGAGGTATTGGAGTTTCTCTATCCTCATCACGCCGTCGGGGATGGCCGATATCTCGTTGGATCCCAGGGTAAGCACCCTCAGGTTTGGCATGTCCTTAATCTCATCCCACACCAGGGCTATCTGGTTGTTGTCGGCGTATATCTGCTCCAGGTTCTTTAGCTTGTATACCGATTCGGGCAGCTGTGTAAGCCTGTTGCCCTGAAGGTACAGCACCTGGAGGTTGGTGTACTTGTCGAGGTTTCCGGCCGATGTAAGGTTCTGGTTGCTGAGGTCCAATATCCTTACCTTTTCGGCCTGCTTGTCGGCCTCTGCGGTGGAGGTGTAGACTTTCTCGGAGCGCAGCTGCTCCTCTGTCAGCAACTGTGCCGATGCTGGCATCCATGCTGCCGCAACCAGTATTGCGGTAATTAATATATGGCTTATTCTGTTCATATCACGTATGTTTTTCTGTATGTTACGTTTGCATACTTGTTTTGCAAATATAATGCCTATTAGTTACCTTGGCCTCTGGATTTTATTTTTCGAGTATCTTGTCGAGCGCCTTTTTCAGCTTGTCGATGTTGTCTTTCTTCAGGGCTGATACGTTGATGCCCTCTATGGTCATCTCCTTGGGCTGCTTGGTGTTTGGGTCCAGGCCCGAAACTGTGATGTCTATCACCTTCTTCCATCCGAAGATGGATTCGGTGTAGTTGTAGCTTACCAGGCTGCTTTTGGGGAACGGGAATTCCCTGTAGTTTCTGAATAGCGGGAAAGCCGAGCATGTGCGTATCACGATGTTTTTGCCCTCGTCGTTGTAATATACGTACGAGGGGTTTATCAGCAGCATCAGCACCGAGGCGGCCAATCCAATGTATGCCAGTATGTTGGCCAGCTGGAACACAGACATTCCGCAGATCGATATCTTGCTCAGGGTGTAGTCGCTGCGCTCCAGATATGCCCAGAGCATCAGGGCCACTGATATTGTGAATGTAAGCACCTCGGCCAGGGTCCACTTGGATGTGGATGGTGTATTGTCGATAAACATGTTGCGTTAGTTTTTGCCGTTATAAATCTTGTTTCCTGTTATGTAGTTTTTCACGTAGTCTGATACTCCGTCCTCAAGCTCGGTCATCGGCCTGTCGTATCCTATGTCTCTAAGCTTCTGTATGTTGGCCTGGGTAAAGTACTGATACTTGTCGCGGATTTTTAGCGGAGTATCTATGAAAGATATGTTCTCGGGCTTGCCCATGGCCTTGAATGTGGCCTTCACGAGGTCCAGGAAGGTTCTGGCCTTGCCGGTGCCCACGTTGTAGAGTCCGCATCCCTTTCGGTTTTCCATCAGGTACATTATCACCTCGGCTATGTCTTTCACATACACGAAATCGCGGCTCTGGTGTCCGTCGGCGATGCCTTCCTTGTGGCTGCGGAAGAGCTTCATGCCGCCGGTTTCGGTTATCTGCTTGTAGGCGTGCAGTATCACCGATGCCATGCTGCCCTTGTGGTATTCGTTGGGTCCGTATACGTTGAAGAACTTGAGTCCGGCCCAGAAATACGGCTGCTTGTCCTGCTGGAGGGCCCACTTGTCGAACTCGTTTTTGGATACTCCGTATGGGTTGAGAGGTTTCAGCTGATACGGCAGCTCGTGGTTGTCGTCGTAGCCCAGCTCTCCGTCGCCGTATGTGGCGGCCGATGATGCGTATATCAGTCCTATGCCGTATTTTGCGCAGCGTGTCCAGATGTCCTTGGTATACTGGAGGTTCAGCTTCTCCAATACCGAGTAGTCGAACTCTGTGGTGGCGCTTCGGGCGCCCATGTGGATCACAAACTCCACCTGGCTGTGGTTGTCGTCAAACCATTGCATAAAGTGGTCCCTGTCAACCAGCTGATTGTATTGCAGTTCGTTATAGTTGCGTTCTCTGTCCTGGCGCGAGAAATCGTCCACCAGGATCAGGTCGTTGTAGTTGTCTTTGTTTAGTCTGGCGGCTATCACTGATGCTATGAATCCTGCCGCGCCTGTTATTACTATCATTTTTTGCAAAGTGTTTTGTTATAGGTTCATCTGATTGTAGAACGATAGCGATTGGTAGATGTCGTCCTTGGTGCAGTGCTGGTCGATCTGGAACTGTCCGTAATCGCTCATCAGCGAGAAGTTTATCATTCCGTCGGTGTTTTTCTTGTCGTGGGTCATCAGCGCTATCAGCTCGTCGTAGGTCTCGTACTTTATCTTGTATGGCTTGTATGTGCTGGCTATCAGGTTGGTGATCCTCATCATTTTCTGCACCGGGAAATGGAGTATCTTGTTGCTGAGGAACAGCTCGCTCACGATGCCTATGGCCACCGCCTCGCCGTGGAGCAGCGGTGTGCTGGTGGTAAACGAGTACGATTCTACGGCGTGGCCTATTGTGTGGCCCAGGTTGAGCATCTTGCGGATGCCCTTCTCGGTGGGGTCTTTGCCGGCAAAATCGTTCTTTATCCTCACTGATGTCTCCACCAGGCTGGCCAGAAGGTCGTAGTCGGGCTTCTTGGGGTCGAACTCTGATATCTGGTCGAGGTATTCCTCGCTGTAGAGTACGGCGTGCTTTATCATCTCGGCCATTCCTGATACTATCTGCTCCATTGGCAGCGACTTCAGGAACTCGGGGCTTATAATCACCTTGTCGGGATTGCGGAAAAGGCCAATCTCGTTTTTCAGGTTGTTGAAGTCTACGGCCAGCTTTCCTCCGCACGATGCGTCCACCTGCGCCAGCAGGGTGGTGGGCACGTTTACGAACCTGATGCCGCGCTTGAAGAGTGAAGCCGCAAGTCCGCCCATATCACCTATTACGCCACCGCCCAGGTTTACGAAAAGGCTCTTGCGGTCGCCGCCGTTGTCGCCCATCTGCATCCATATCTGCTGCAGGGTGTTCAGGTTCTTGTTTTCCTCGCCGCTCTGTATGCGCACCACTATTGCTCCCTTTTCGGCAAGGGATGGCAGCAGGGGCAGACAGAGGGCCTCGGTATGCTCGTCGGCCAGCACGAATACTTTTCCCTTGTGCTGGTCAAGTATGTTCTTTAGCTCCTGGTCGGCATTCTTGGTGCAGACCACGTTTTCCGGTAAATTCATCTTTATTCTTTTTTTTTATGAAAATTTTCCAACGTCAAAGGTAAAAATTATTAATTAAATTATTACCTTTACTCTCTCATTTTTTTGGAAAATTTTTAATAAAACACAGCATTTTGGATCAGAACAAGCAAAATACGCAGCATCAGGAGCCGCTGGATCCGTTCCAGATTGGCCAGGTGGTGGTTTTCGACAAGCCGCTGAGGTGGACGTCGTTTGATATGGTGAACAAGGTGAGGTATCTGATACGTCATTACCGCGGCCTCAGGAAGATAAAGGTGGGCCACGCCGGCACGCTGGACCCTCTGGCCACGGGCGTGCTGATAGTGTGCACCGGACGCAAGACCAAGGAGATAACCACGTATCAGGACCACGACAAGGAGTACATAGCCACCGTGCGCCTGGGCTCCACAACGCCGAGCTACGATCTGGAGACCGAGCCGGAGAATTTCGTGGATGTGCAGGGCATCAGCCTGGAGAAGATAAACGAGTGCCTGAAGACTTTCCTGGGGCAGCAGACTCAGTATCCGCCGGTGTATTCGGCCAAGAAGATAAACGGCGAGCGCGCTTTTGTGGCAGCGCACGAGGGCCGCGGCGACGAGGTGAAGATGCGGCCTCAGGTGATAGAGATTATGGACCTGGAGGTGACCGAGTACGACGACCATACCAAGGAGTTTAAGCTGAGGGTGCATTGCAGCAAGGGCACCTACATACGCTCGCTGGCGCACGACCTGGGGCAGAGGCTGGGCGTGGGAGGCCATCTGGCGGGCCTGCGCAGGACACGTATAGGCGACATCAGGGTGGAAAATGCAATTTCGATAGAAAATTTTGAAAAATCCTTGCAGGGAATTGAATAATTTTTATTAACTTTGCAGTATTGCAATAATTGTATTATTTCACCAACTAAATAGTTGTAATTATTAGATGAAGCTATCTAAATTTAAATTCGATCTGCCTGAGAAACTCATCGCGCAGAATCCGTCGGAATACCGTGACGACTGCAAGCTGATGGTTCTCAACAGGAAAAACCACACCATTGAGCACAAGCAGTTTGTGGACATTGCCAAGTGTTTCGACGACGGCGATGTGATGGTTTTCAACAATACCAAGGTGATTCCGGCCAGATTGTATGGCAACAAGGAAAAGACGGGGGCTAAGATTGAGGTGTTTCTGCTGAGGGAACTCAACAAGGAGATGCGTTTTTGGGATGTGCTGGTGGATCCGGCAAGGAAAATCCGTATTGGAAACAAGCTCTATTTCGGCGATGACGACAGTCTTGTGGCCGAGGTTATCGACAACACCACTTCCAGGGGACGCACGCTGAGGTTCCTCTTTGATGGCCAGTACGATGATTTCAAGAAACTTCTTTATGGGCTGGGAGAGACCCCGCTGCCAAAATATATCCACCGCCCCGTGGAGCCTATCGACCAGGAGCGCTATCAGACCATCTACGCCAAGTATGAGGGCGCTGTGGCCGGTCCGGCTGCCGGTTTCCACTTCAACAAGAACCTCCTGAAGAGGCTGGAGATTGTGGGTGTGAACTTTGCCGAGATCACCCTACACATGGGTCTGGGCCATCTAAGGAGCGTGGATGTGGAAGACCTTACCAAGCACAAGATGGACAGCGAGCAGATCCTCATCGACGAGAACTGCGCCAACATAGTAAACAAGGCCAAGGCCGAGGAGAAGCGCGTGTGCGCCGTGGGCATCACCACACTGCGCACTCTAGAGAGCTCGGTATCGGCCACAGGCACTCTGAAGCCTTACGACGGATGGACCAACAAGTTCATATTCCCTCCATACGAGTTTAGCGTGCCCAACTCGCTTGTTACCAACTTCCACCAGCCTTATTCCACAATGCTGATGTCTACAGCGGCTTTTGTGGGTTTCGATTTCCTGATGGAGGCCTACAACGAGGCTGTAAAGAAGAAATACATGTTTGGCGATTACGGCGACGCAATGCTTATATTATAATAGGCGTGTGCTGATGCCTATCATCATAATACAGACAACGCAGGTATCCCGTCAGGCGGCGGAATATCTGCGTTGTTTGTGTTTGGTGTGATGTGAAAAATACTTCCGGCAAATATGCCCACTATAACCAGTAATCTGCCGAATCCATTGCCAGTGTGGCTATGGTTTCGGCCAGGCTTACATTTTCTTCCATCTCGGTTGTGTTCTTCTCGAGAAACTCTACTGTCTGATTTGTAGTGCTATTCATAGTTGTGTTTTTTTTTGTGGGGTTAGTTTTTTCGTGCTTTTTATACATTATTAACACGGAAATTCTTCATTACCCTAATGAAAAAACAACATTTTTTTTCTTATTTAAAATACATTAATACGTATGGCCAGATATAACGAGTGGAACAGATTTTGCTGAATGGTTTTTGTATATGATAATATATTTTTTTAATATAAAACATTATTGTGATGAGACTTATTAATCGCATACTGTTGCTGATTGTGGCATTGTGGGCTGCGGGGCATGTTTCTGCACAGAAGCCGGATCCTGCTCCAGTGCAGGTGATATGGAAAAACGGCAACGATAATGTTACCATAAGCGAGGCCAAGGACGAGGGCGTTGTACTCAGTCAGCCTGTAGCCAATTCTACCTCCTATACTGCTCCTGCATTGGGCAAGTCGGCCGGTCAGATAAGCATAGAGTGCCTCTTCAAGGCCAAGGATATAGCTGATGTGTATCCTGATGGAGCGGAATATGAGGTGAAGTGGTATTACTACATGAGTACCAGAAAGATGCTTATGTCCACCAAAGTGGTAAGCCTGAAGCCCGAGGATATCAATCCAGATGGTTTCGCATCCCTTGTGTGCTACTGCAAGCAGAATCCCAGGGCTGGATGGTGGGAGGTTCAGATAAAGAACAAGCAGAGCAGCGAGCTGGTTACATACGCCGATCAGGACACGTATCAGATACTTTTGAAAAACTAATCAGCAAACGCAAACAAAAAGAGAAAGGCGTGGATGGCTTCCTGGAAGAGCCGTCCACGCCTTTTTTATGTAAGCATCAGGCCTCTGATACTTTAGAACTTAAATGTGAGACCTGCGCCGAGCACCTCCTTGAACTGTACAAGAGAGTTGTGTGTGATGTCGGTGTCTTTCTCCTTGATGGTGATATCCTCGTCGTAGATGAGCTCGGATGTAAAGCTGAATGCCAGCCACTTGTTGATCTGGAATGTGAGCAGGAGGTTCCAGTCGATATCAACCTCGTCCACAAAACCGTCTCTGTAGTTGGAGAAGAGTGTGAGGTTGGTGCTGAGGTTGGCGTATTCTGTAATCTTGTGGTTGAAGTTGGCTCTCATGTACCAACCGAACTCTGAACGAGAGTGGTCGCCATTCTCAACACCGTATGCGCCCTGTGCCGAGAGCTCGTCGTTGGTTACGATGGTGGATTTGCCACAGAGAGGCGATAGGTAGAGGGTGAAGTTCTCGGTGGGCTGATAGTCGAAACCGATGGTGTATGTAAGGTACAGAGGCGACCACCATGCCGATGTAAGGGTCTTGGTGTTGTCGTCGTCGTTGTACTTGTAGCCGTTGCTGAACTGCGACTTGTAGTCGAATATGCAAGAGTAGTACCAGTTCTTGCTGAGTGCGTATCCGTACTTTGAGGCGAACTGGAGCTTGTCGTCGGTCTTGCGGAAGTCCTTGTCTTCCACGCGGAGCATGCCGTACTGTCCCAGTACTGTGTTCTGCCATGAGTGCTTGCCCTTGGCGTAGTTGGCGTTGAAGTTGGCAAGGCTGTTGAGGCCTACCTGCTGGTCGCCGCCGGCTGCCCAGTTCTTGAAGCCTGTCTGAGTGGCTGTAAGGGACAGCATTCCGCTGAATTTCCATGCTTTGGCGCTGTCTACCTCAACTGTTATCTTGGAGTCCTTGGCCAGGGCCTGTATGTCCTTGGCTGTCTCGTCGGTCTGTGCGCTGGCCGATATTGCGCCTGCCAGCAGGGCGATTGCAAAAATTATTCTTTTCATTTTGGTATGTGTGATAAATTTAGTTTTCGTTTGTTACAGGTGCTGAGGGTCGATGAATCTTGGATACTCTGGCAGCGAGTGGGCGAAATTCCTGTGGTAGAGGTCCCAATGGGCTCTGAATTCCTCCAGTGCGGCCTGGTCGGGATAGTTTCTCCACTCGGTGGACAGCGCCTTGGTCCTTATCGAATCTGCGTTTGCATCAGGAGAGTGCTTGCGCAGCTCGCTTATGGCGTTGTCCACACTGGCGAACTTCAGCTTGTCGTAGTCCTTTATGA
>JAZLKG010000054.1:0-10009 GCA_045597465.1 Bacteroidales bacterium
ACCGTGCATTATATCGCCCACAACGAGGAACAATCCCTTCTGGAAAATCGTGTGTCCGGGAGTGTGACCGTATGCCTCCATTGAGACCACGCCTGCCGGCAATGTGTCTCCGGCGTTGAAAAGTACGAGGTTGTCCTTGTAGAGATCGAGCATCGCAACCTGTGCCTCGTTGCCCAATTCCATGGCGCGCCAGGCGTCGTTCTCAACCTTGTTGAGATAGAGTTTCGCATTTGGGAACACCATCTTGCCGTCCTTCACGAGGTTGCCGATGTGGTCGCCGTGGAGGTGGGTGATGTAGATATATTTAAGGTCTTCGGGACTGATGCCCATGCTCTTGAGAGTAGGTATCAGCAAACTGCCCTCCTTGCCAAGACCGGCGTCGAAAAGCACCTTCTCGCCCTCGGCCTCCAAGAGGAAACAGCTCATCGACGATGGTATTCCGTCCTTGCAGCCAGTGGCCTCAAAGAGGCTGTCGGGAATGGATGGGAATGTAGCCTTTCCCTGTTTCATCTCGCCCGGAACGTCCTGAATCCAAGTGAGTTTCTCCTTGTTGACTGTCATTGTGTAGGAAGTCTCGGAGGCTTCGTTTTCAGGAGCGGTGTTCTGTTGATTGTTGGTATTATTTGCGCCGTTGCCGCAAGAGGCAAACAGTAATGTGGCCAATCCAAAGGCCAAAAGGTTTGTTTTTTTCATATTGTATGGTGATTATTAATTATTTAATTTCGCAAAGATAATAAAAATCCGCTATATCAGCCCGCAGAACTCAAACATTTTCCTGTAAGCTTCAGCCTTTTTATCCAAACTCATCGGATACGCCCTAGACGACGATGGAAGGCGGTACAAATAAACCGTGCGGTCAGGTACTTTGATATACTCCCCTACCCTTGGCATTGATTTGATAGAGAAATAGTTGCAGATATTCTCGGTGGCTTTTTCGCCGGTGGTTACGATTGTGCGACAGTTAGGGACAGCCTCCAACAGCTCGCAGATATCGGTAAGCTCCACTATCTCAAGGAACTTGTCGGAGGCGTTGTCCTGAAGGCGGCGGACGGCCGTGGCGGTATCGAAAAAGGCGATGCCCTTATCATTGCAGAAGTCCACGATCCTGGGGAGGTCGAAGCATTTGTTGCCGTTAGCCACAAAAAAATCCTTGTCGCCATGGAATACGAGGCCCTCTATGCGCCAGTGGTCGTTGATGAAGTTAGGGTAAAAGAAATCCATGCACCAACGCTTGCGCTGAGGCGGAAAACTGCCGAGAAACAATACGCGGGCATTGTCTGGCAAAAAAGGCTTCAGGGGATGATATTCGATATCACCGCTGCGGGATATGTTCTCAAGATTAAGATACTGCATAAATATTTTTTTTCTTGCACAAATATATCAAATTTTTTAATGCAAAATTACGTAAAAGCGCAATCATTTTTTTACATAAATTTTATTTGTAATTTAAGTGATATTTGTAAATTTGCATCGTAAAACAATTTTCAAACAAACAATCATAGAAAATAAATGAGCGGATTTTTCGGTGCAGTCTCCACACAGGACTGCGTATCAGAGGTGTTCTATGGTACCGACTACCATTCACACCTGGGCACCAAGCGCGGCGGTATGACAATGTTTTCTGCCGAGAAGGGTTACCAAAGGGCTATCCACAGCCTTGAGAACAGTTATTTCAGAACAAAGTTCGAGAGCGATATGAACGGTTTTGTGGGAACGGCCGGCATTGGCTGTATTTCCGACACCGAGGCTCAGCCACTTGTAATATACTCTAAATTAGGCAGATTCGCCATCACCACAGTATCCAAAATCAACAACCTCGAGGAGCTGGCTCAGCGTCTTCTGGCTCAGGGCAAAACCTTTGCCGAGACATCTCAGGGCGGCATCAATCCCACCGAGCTTGTGGCAATGCTCATCTGCGAGAAGGAAAGCTTCACCGAGGGCATCAAGAATGTGTACGCCCACATCAAGGGTTCGTGCAGCATCCTGATACTGAACGGCGAGGAGATTATAGCCGGCCGCGACAAACTGGGCCGCACACCTATCATCATCGGACACAGGGACGGATCGTTCTGCCTGGCATCAGAGACAACATCTTTCCTGAACCTCGGCTACAGGATCTACCAGTATCTCGGACCCGGCGAGATTGTATCAGTGAAAACCACAGGCATCAAGACCCTGAAGAAAGAGGAGGACAAGATGCAGGTTTGCTCGTTCCTCTGGGTTTACTACGGATACCCACCATCATTCTACGAGGGCATCAACGTGGACAAATCACGTTACGAGAGCGGCAAGAAACTCGCTGAGGCTGACGGACATATCGACGCCGATTTTGTGGCAGGTATTCCCGACAGCGGCGTGGGCCACGCTCTCGGATACTCCAACACAATGCACATTCCTTATCAGCGTCCATACGCAAAATATACCCCAACATGGCCACGCAGCTTCATGCCTCAGAACCAGAAGCAGCGTGAGTTTATCGCCAAGATGAAGCTTGTGCCAAACTCGTCACTTATAGAGGGCAAGAAGGGCGTCTTCCTCGACGACTCCATCGTACGCGGCACACAGCTGAAGGACAACGTAAAGGACCTTATCGAGAACGGAATCAAGGAGATACACATGCGCATAGCATGTCCTCCGCTCATCTATCCTTGCGAGTTCCTCAATTTCAGCCGCTCGCGCAGCAATCTGGAGCTTGCCACACGCAAGGCCGTGCTGAAGCTGAAGGGCACCGTGGAGGATATCGACTGGAGTGTGTATGCTGATGCCAACAGCCAGGAGCACAAGGACATGGTGGAGGAGATCCGCAAGGAGCTGGGCCTCACATCATTGAAGTTCCAGAAGCTGGACGACCTGGTGGCCGCCATCGGCCTTCCAAAGGAGCGCCTCTGCACCCACTGTTTCGACGGCAGCAGCTGGAGCTAACATACCAAATTGCAACATAATTCATTAATTAAAATATGGAATTGCTGTCTATATCGATAGGCAGCAATTTCTTTATAAAAAACTATCTGCTATATGAGAAAAACATTTGCCGCCTTGTCGGCATGCGCATTTATGGCATTGCAGATGGTGTCGTGCGCCCCAAAATTCAATGACTCAGCCTCTGAGTTTGGCGCACTCATCCACAAGAACGACAAGATGATCATGAACTATAATGGCCAAAACATTACCGACATTATGGACAACTGTTACGCCGAATCTGCAGACGCCCAATATAAGGAAACCATATCAAGTTTCAAGAAAAAGGATGGCAGCTACATTGTGGTGAAAACTGTATGGGGCGATAACTTTTCCATCACATGGTACGATTTCGACAAGAACAGTGGCAAGTACTCCGAGATAGCCAATCCGTTTGCAAATCTTGAGCCCTGCAAGGAAGCCCTTAAAAGGGGACTCTCGTTGCAATACCGATTGAATCCCCAATCTGGCATCAGCATCGATGTAACAGGATTCGACGAATCCACCGGCATCGGCTACGACAATTTGCTCACCACGGCAGCATGGGACGGTGAGAAGTTCACAATATTGGACGAGGAATTCGATTTTGAGGATGACGCCACATTTGAGTAAAAACTAAAAGCATGACCACGGCGGATGATTGCGGCCCGGCAGATTATATTTTCCTAAGCTCACCTGTCTCGGAATCCATAATATAGCCCTTCACCACTATATCCTTTGGAATCAGCGGATGGTTTTTAACGAGGTCAACGGTTTCGAGAACGGCCTGCTCTGTGTCCTCGAAACCGTGAAGCCACGAATCAAGGTCGATTCCGCAGTGTTTCATGAGGCTGATGTGCTCGTCGTCGATGCCGCGCTCCTTCATCAGATGGAGCATCTCCTGCGAATCCATGCCCTGAACGCCGCATCCGGTATGTCCAATTATCATCACCTCGTTTACCCCAAGCTCGTAGATGGCCACGATAAGACTGCGCACCGTGCTGTCGAAAGGATTAGTGATGGTGCCGCCGGCATTCTTGATTATCTTAACGTCGCCATTCTTGATGCCAAGGGCATTGGGCAAAAGCTCTATAAGCCTGGTATCCATACAAGTTACGATGGCTATTTTCTTATCGGGATACTTTGAGGTCTTGAATCTCTCGTACTGTTTCTCGGCAACAAATTTCTTGTTGAATTCTATCATTTCCTGTATCATAGGGCAATGTGTTATTAGGTTTTTACATCAGCACAAAAATAATAAAAAATACTATTGTTTACGATAAAAATAATCTTGTTTTTGACGGCCACGTTAAGTTTCTTTTGGACATTTTCTTTTGGACATTTATCCTTTTGGACATTTATGGCTGTAGAGACGGATCGCGGTCCGTCTCTACGGATATCACAGAAACATACAAATATCACAAATAAAACAAAAAAATAAAGGCTGTCCATCATCCGATGAACAGCCTTTATATATTTAATTATCTGCTATATCAGTCAATTAGCAAACACCCTGTGCGAGCATAGCGTCAGCAACCTTAACGAAGCCACCGATGTTGGCACCCTTAACGTAGTTGATGTAGCCGTTAGCCTCAGTACCGTACTTAACGCAGGTCTTGTGGATGTTGATCATGATCTGGTGGAGCTTAGCGTCAACCTCCTCAGATGTCCATGAGAGACGCTCTGAGTTCTGTGACATCTCGAGACCTGATACTGATACACCACCGGCGTTAGAAGCCTTGCCAGGAGCGTAGAGGATACCAGCACCCTGGAATACCTCGATAGCCTCTGGGAGTGAAGGCATATTGGCACCCTCGGCAACACAGATTACACCGTTGGCGATGAGAGCCTTAGCGTTCTCCTCGTTTACCTCGTTCTGTGTAGCACATGGAAGAGCGATGTCACACTTGATGCCCCATGGACGCTGACCCTCGAGGTACTCAACACCTGCGAAGTTCTCAGCATACTCCTTGATACGGCCACGACGTACGTTCTTGAGATCCATGATCCAAGCGAGCTTCTCAGCTGTGATACCGTCCTTGTCGTAAACTGTACCGTTAGAGTCAGACATTGAAACAACCTTAGCGCCGAGCTGGAGAGCCTTCTCAACAGCGTACTGAGCAACGTTGCCCGAACCAGAAACTGTTACGATCTTGCCAGCGAAAGAGTCACCCTTTGTAGCGAGCATCTCAGATGCGAAGTATACTACACCGTAACCAGTAGCCTCAGGACGGATGAGTGAACCACCCCAGCCAAGACCCTTTCCGGTAAGAACGCCGGTGAACTCGTTGCGGAGTCTCTTGTACTGACCGAAGAGGTAACCGATCTCACGGCCACCTGTTCCTATATCACCAGCTGGAACGTCGGTATCAGCGCCGATGTGCTTAGAGAGCTCAGTCATGAAGCTCTGGCAGAAACGCATTACCTCGTTGTCTGACTTGCCCTTAGGATCGAAGTCAGAACCACCTTTACCACCACCCATTGGGAGAGTTGTAAGAGAGTTCTTGAATACCTGCTCGAAAGCAAGGAACTTGAGGATACCAAGGTTTACAGTTGGGTGGAGACGGAGACCGCCCTTGTAAGGTCCGATGGCGCTGTTCATCTGGATACGGAAACCACGGTTGATCTGGATCTCGCCCTTGTCATCAATCCATGGAACGCGGAACATGATAACGCGCTCTGGCTCTACCATTCTCTCGAGGATCTTGGCAGCCTTGTACTTAGGATTCTCGTCGATGTAGTCCATCAAAGACTCTACGACCTCCTTAACGGCCTGGTGGAACTCGGTCTCACCTGGGTTCTTGGCGATAACCTTCGCCATGAAGTCATTTACTTCCTTCTGTGTTTGTGCAGACATGGTAATATGTTTTTAAAGTTTTTAAATAGTTTCGTTTGTATGTCTTTTCTTAAGACATTGCAAAGATATGCTATATTATCCGAATTGCAAAAATACTTTTGGGGTATTTACGTAATTTACGTATGTTTTTTTCTTGGACTGACAAAACCGTATCAAAACACGTACTTATATATATAAATTTTTTAATGATTACACTTATAATTAATTAAGTAAATAACTGACAACGAATGTAAAAAAAAAATCAAGATTTTATTTGGACTTTTCAATATTTATTTATTAAATTTGTGATAGGGAAACTAATTCACTAACCTCATAAAACCAAAAACCATTATGAACAGCACAACACCAATCCCAGACTCAGAGCTGATGCTGAATGACGACGGCTCTATATTCCACCTTCACCTCCTGCCTGGCGACCTGGCCGAGAACATTATCCTCGTGGGCGATCAGGACAGATGCGATGTGGTGGCAAAATACTTTGATACCATAGAGCTTACCAAGCAGAACCGCGAGTTCCGCACCATAACCGGCACCAAGAATGGCAAGCGTATCTCCGTGGTATCCACCGGCATTGGCACCGACAATATCGACATCGTGCTCACAGAGCTTGACGCAATCGTGAATATCGACCTCGAGACTCGTCTGCCAAAGCCAGAGCACACTACCCTCAATATGATAAGGATAGGCACCTGCGGAAGCCTTCAGCCAGACATTCCTGCTGGAACACCGGTGGTAACTGCAATTTCGGGAGGTCTGGACGGTCTGCTGAATTTCTACGAGCAGCGCGACTCCGTATGCGACCTTGAGCTTGAGGAGAAGTTTCAGGCTGATACCCAGCGCAGTCCCAAGCTTGCGGTACCGTATTTTGTGGCATCAGCCCCTGCCCTGCTCCAGAAACTGAGCCAGTATCAGCAAGGCATCACCCTGTCGGCACCGGGATTCTACGGGCCTCAGGGCCGGGAGGTAAGACTCAGGATAAAGGACCAGGGAATCAACGACAAGCTGGAGAGTTTCAGATACAAGGGCCTCAGAATCAACAACTACGAGATGGAATCATCGGCCATCAACGGACTGGGACGCCTGCTCGGGCACAACACAGTGACAGTATGCCTGGTAATAGTGAACCGCCGCTGCCACGAGTTTGCCGCCAACTACCGCACCGCCATGCCCGACCTGATAGAAAACGTGGTGGGAAAATTAAGTGAATGAACCAACACTTACTATTTATGACAGAAAACGAGAAAAGCGCACTGATAAGACTCCTGGACGATCCCGACAAGAATGTCTACTCCGCAGTTGAAAAGAGAATAATGGACGAGGGAGAGTCTATGATAGAACCTCTGGAGCGGGCCTGGGCCTGCAACGAGGACAACCTCCTGCTACAGAAGCGTGTGGAGGAGCTTGTGCCTATTATCGAAAACAATGCGATGCTGAAGCTCTTCATGGACTGGGCCAGCCACCCCGACAGCCTCTTGAAAGCCGCCTGGCTCATGTCCAAGCTCCTGGATTTCAAAGTATCGGAAGAGGTATTCACCGCAAGGTACAACGAGCTGAAAATCCACCTCTTCCAATACGGATTCAGCAACTACTCGCCTCTGGAGCATATCAAGATAATGAATTTCATTTTCTTCAGGAAAATGGGATTCAAGCCCTGCAAGACCGATGATTTCACCAGGATAATCTCCAGCTCGCCATTATGCGTGCTGGACGAGAAGGCCGGCACCCCCGAATCGCTGGCCCTGATGTACCTCATGTATGCCCGCGACGCCGGCCTGCCAATTGTGGGGGTAAACCTCCCCAAAAACTTCGTACTGGCCTATCACGACGACCTGGCTGGCACCAGGTTCTACATAAACCCAACCACCTGCGGGTCGGTGTTCTACAAATCGGAGATAGACAGTTTCCTGAAAAACATAAAACTGCCCCAGAAAATGGAATTCTACAAGCCCTGCGACAATATCACAATAGTGCAGAGGCTGCTCCTGAGGCTGGAATTCTCCTACAAGTACAACAACAGGCAGAAAGAGGCCGACCTGGTAAGAAAGATAATAAACGCCATGCCCGGCGGCCTGGATGACAAAATTGGATGGACATGAAAAAAAAGAGAGGGAAAGCAACTGCAAGCCGCTTTCCCTCTCAAAAATTAAGATAGCCTCTATAAATAGTTAACATATTGCTGAAAGTCCCGATCAGCTCATTGCAATTCCTAAAATCACGAAAGCAATAAATAAAATTGTAGCGTAATGTCTTTTCATTTCTCGTTATATAGTTTTATTAAAATTAGCAACAATGTTGATTACGTATGATACGTATTCCAAAACCGTTCCAAAGGTATGCAATATTTTACAAAATCGCAAATTAAAAATTAATTTATTGTTAATTATTTTCGATATTAAATATATCGGCCTGATTATCAAAATTTTGGAATCACAAAAAAAATCATGGAAAAAATTGGCTGCGAAACAAAAAAAACCTAACTTGCAATCACAAATAATTATCAACATGGAATCGGCATTGATAATTAAAAAAGCAGAAATGAGAAAAAAGAAAATTCCACTGGCATGGCAGACTGTGCTGGCAGCCATACTGGCAATAATAATAGGCAGGGCCTGGCCCCAGGCGGCCTCCTACATGGGCAGCTTCGGCGACATATTCGCCCGGATGCTGTCCCTGATGGCTATACCGTTTGTACTGGTGGGTATATGCAGCGCCATCACCAACAAGAGCGACTACGGATTCGCAGGGCGCATAATACTCAAGAACCTGTCCGGATTCGTTGGCATGGAGACCCTGGCCGTGGGCACAGCGCTGCTGGTTTCCAACATTGTGTTCTACAACACCGGCATAGAGCTCCCGAGCAGCTACGGCCCCATATCGGAATCCCCCAGGGAGTTTGGCGACTTCCTGCTCAAGATGGTGCCCGGCGATATCAGCAGCATATTCACCCAGAGCAACCTGCCCGGAGTGGTGGTGATGGCGTGCATTTTCGGATACTTCACCCATCAGTGCGCCGACAGGTCCAGGATATTCCTCACCAACCTTTTCAGCGCCGGCAACGACGTCATGCAGCGCGTGTGCGACCTTGTGGCCTCCATCTGCCCCATAGGCGTGTTCTGCATATTCTGCCAGACAGCATCGGATAGCACCATACTGGACTCTCTGCCCAAGGTAAGCCCGCTAATAACGGCAGCATCCATAGCGCTGGGCATCCACGCCCTGATATCCATACCGCTGATACTTAAGGTGTCGTCGGGAGTGCGGCCATTCCGCCTGCTCAAGATGTTCAGCAACTCTCTATACACCAGCATCAGCTTCTCGTCGTCCACACTCGCCATGCCGCTGGCCGTAAACAGGATGAAGTCCGATGCCGGCATATCGGCCCACGTGTCAGATTTCTCGATGCCAGTGATATCGGTGCTCAATTTCAACGGAACCTCAATATTCCTGGCCACCGCCGCCATGTATGTGGCCCAGGCCTACGGCATCAACCTGTCCATAATGGAGCAGGTAGTGCTGATGCTTGCGGTATCATGCATCACCATAGGCACTGTGGATTTCCCCCTGAGGCTTTCTCTCATAATGTATCCCGTAATGGAATATCTTGGAATACCGCTGGAGGGAATGGGAGCCATCATAATATGCGAGCTGCTGTTCGGAATGCTGTGCCCGATGGTGGACCTATGGGCCAACATAGCAGTAACAGTAAACATTGCCGAGGGCGAGGGCGACAAGATAAAGACCGAAACCGAGGCTGGGATATGAGGCTCTTGCAAATTAGCAAGAGATTGATTATATTTGCACAATCAAAAAGAGAATCAAAAATCAAAATCAATAATGGCAGCGCGCAGATATTCAATAGGAACACAGACATTCGAAGTTCTGATAAACGAGAACCGTGTCTATGTGGATAAGACCGAATTGATTTACAATTTGGCCCAGTACAGATGTATCTTTCTATCAAGACCTCGCAGATTCGGCAAATCATTGCTGTGCAGCACATTGAAGAGCTATTTCGAGGGCAGGAAAGATCTGTTCAAAGGTCTCGCAATGGAAAAACTGGAGACCGAATGGATAGAGTATCCGGTAATACACCTTGACTTCAGCGGCGACAAGAGCGGCAACTATGAAATTATGAACGAGACTATCGGTGATATGCTGAAACAATACGAGACTAAATACAATGTACCATCTCCACAAAATCCATTAGCATACAAT
>JAZLKG010000055.1:0-24124 GCA_045597465.1 Bacteroidales bacterium
AGTTCACCAAACACGAAAACCACGTGGACCTCATATTTGCCGGCTCCGACAGCCACGTATACATCCACGAGCAAGCCACCAACACCATCCAAAAGCTGAAAGGCAGCAGACGGCAGACAGGCATCAACGGCGAAATATTCAACCGAGACCCATTCAGCCAGGAAACAGTACAGATAAGCTACAACGACATGGTGATACAATTCAGCGACGGAATCATCGACGAGTGCAACAACATGCGCCGACGTTACGGCTCGCCACGATTCCAGAAAATAATCACCGACAACGCCCAAGCCCCTGTAGACGAGATGGGCACAATAATAGAAACCGACCTCACCAAGTTTATGCAAGACGCCGAACAGCGCGACGACATCACCGTACTTGGATTCAAGATAAAGAAATAATGGAACTACTATCCCCAGCCAAAAACCTCCAGACAGGAATACTGGCCATAAACTCCGGCGCCGACGCCATCTACATAGGAGCCAGTGACTTCGGCGCTAGAAAAGCCGCAGCCAACTCGATTGCCGACATCGAGACCCTCGTAAACCACGCCCACTTCTACGGGGCAAAGGTTTTCGTAACGCTAAACACAATCCTGTACGACAATGAATTAGAGTCAGCTACAAAACTAATAAAAAACCTCTACAACATAGGCGTAGACGCTCTTATAGTGCAGGACATGGGAATCCTGAAAATGGACATTCCGCCCATAGAGCTGCACGCAAGCACCCAGACCCACAACTACGACATGGAGCGAATAAAGTTTATGGACCAGCTTGGTTTCAAGAGAATAGTGCTCGCAAGGGAGAGCAGCCTCGAGCACATCCGCCAAGTACGCCAAAACATAAAAGCCGAAATAGAATGCTTCGTACACGGAGCATTGTGCGTAAGTTTCAGCGGACAATGCTACATGAGCGCGCAGCTCGGCGGAAGATCGGCCAACAGAGGCGAGTGCGCACAGGCCTGCCGAATGAAATACTCACTCCTAAATAGTGAGCAAAAAGTTCTGGTAAACGAATCATACCTATTGTCGCTCAAGGATTTCGGTACGTTCGATAAAATAAGCCAGATGATGGACGCGGGAGTAGATTCCCTAAAAATAGAAGGCCGTCTAAAAGACGAGAGCTACGTGGCCAACGTTACAGCATATTACCGCCAACTAATCGACAAAATATCCAACCTTAAAGCAAAAAGCTCCTCAGGCACATGCACTTACGACTACGAGCCCAACATCCATAAAGTATTCAACCGCGGATTCACCGAATATTTCCTGAACCCCACGGCAGAAAAGATGGCCAACCTCGCAAGCCCGAAATCAATGGGCGAGCAAATAGGCAAACTCATAGAGAGAAAAGGCAATTCCATAACAATAGCCACCCAGGAAACCATCAACAATGGCGACGGGCTATGCTACATAAGCAATGGAACCCTCTTCGGCTTCCGCATAGAAAAAACAATGGGCAACAACACATTCACAGCCATCACGGAGCCAAGCCTGAAACCCGGAACGCTGCTCTACAGAAACCTCGACACTGCGTTTCAGAAAAAAATAGAGCACACCAAAACCACGCGCAAAATATCAGCAAGCATCAAAGCCGAATATCAGGACGGAAACCTCACCCTCCGCATCACCGACGAGGACGGCATCACATCCCAGAGCAGCTCCGGACCTTATGAGGCCGCTCAAAACGAAGAAAAAGCCATAGCCAACCTCAAGAGCGCCCTCTCCAAAGGCGGAGATATGTATCATGTAGCTGACCCTGAGATTGATGCAAGCCACGGCGTGCCCTTTGTGCCAAACTCTGCAGCCAACGACCTCAGGCGACGAGCACTCGAAAACCACACCGCAATCCGCATAAAGGCCCACAAGCCCAAAGGCTACCCTACCCCATCGGCCAGCGTCACCTATCCCGAAAGCGAGGGCAACTACCGGCTCAACGTGGCCAACAAGCTTGCGCGGCAATTCTACGAGGACCACGGCTGCCACATCACAGAGCCCGCATTCGAGCTGCTGCAAAAAACAAAAGGCAAGGAAGTGATGACCACGAAATACTGCATACGCCGCGAGATGGGCTACTGCCTGAAAGACAGCACAAAAAAGGCTCCCAAAGAATGGACCTCGCAGAGATACATTCTTCATGGAGCCTATCAGGATTTCGACCTGGTATTCAACTGCAAAGACTGCATGATGCAGATCTATGCAAGAAAATAATTACTTGAAAAGGATCTCGCCCTCCTCGGTAATCTCGAGAGGAGTGTCAGGAAAATCGGCCTTTGTAAGCGCCTTCATGTTCTTAACCACAGTCTTGCTATCGTCGGTGCGGGGACCTACGCCCACCTTCTGAAGATACGAGTGGATTCTACCCGAAGCGTAGGAGCCGTCCTCGTTCAACACCACCTCCAGCAACGGAGCCTGACCTCCGGGACCCAAAAGGTTTACCATATATGGACAAGCGAAATTGCCTAAGCTGTAAGCAATTAAGTGTCCCTTGTAATTCTCCACGGCACGTGGCACATGAGGACCGTGACCCACCACGATATCAGCGCCATTATCGATGCAGATATGGGCAAACTCCATCACATTGCCGCGGTTTTCGCCAAAACAGAACTCCCTCTGCTTGGAAACGTGCTGAAACTTGCTGCCCTCGCCGCCGGCATGGAATCCCACAACAAGGAGGTCGCTGCTGTCGCGGTATTTCTTCACCAGGGCGCGCACCTCGTCGTAGTCGTTCACATTGTTGGTGCCAGAGCACGAGGCCGCAAAAGTAACAATGCCAATCCTGAGGCCGTTGCGCTCAATATAGGCGCCCTCGCAGAGCCCCTTGATGCCGGTAATCTCCATTCCGGCGTCGCGCACGTTCTTAATAGTTCCCTTACGGCCATTCATTCCGAAATCGTTGCTGTGGTTGTTGGCGAAATTGCAGGCGTCCACACCGGCATCCACAAGATTCTGCACGTGGTCGGCAGGCATGCGGAAAATGTAGCAAGTAGTGGAACCCGGAGTGTAGCGCTTTGCGCAGTCGCTGTTAGGACCATCGTAGCAGGCGCCCTCAAGGTTTATAAGACAGAGGTCGGCGGCCTTCATAATCTCCTTGCAGTCCTGGAAGAGGCTCTTGCCGCCATCCTTTGTAACATTGGAGTTGTTTGGGAAATTGGTTCCCATCATCACATCGCCGGTAAACACCATGGATACTTGTCTGGTTTTGGCAGGTGTTTCTGATGCTGCTGATACTGCTGATGCTGCTGTATCAGCCTCCTGACCGCCTGCAACCGGCTCCTGAGCCTTGGTGGAAGAGTTTCCACAAGCGCACATCACGCCGCAGAGCAGCAACGACAGTGCTTTTACAGATAGTTTTTTCATAATCATATTAGGATTTGTGTAATTGCTGCAAAGGTAATAAAAATTTGCCATAAAACGATTAGGTTCCAAAATGCAAAATATCATTCCTCATTCCTTTATGATAACTATCTGTGAAAATTGTTGCAACCTCCTCTAGTTCAAAGCTGTGATAAATGAATTCAGGAGAACCTCTTCCAATGATTTACCATCGATTTTCAAAGAATCCCATATTTCAGCAGATGACTGAAACACAGCGATTATCTCTCCGTCATCATGAGTATCACTTTCACACTGCCATCCAACGTAGTCCGACCATTCCTTATGCCTTGGCAATATCTTAACCTTAACAGGAAGAGATTCTGTATGAATGCCGTAAAACGTATCAGTTTCAGGATAATAAAAGGCTAAATTGAGCCCTACTTCTTCAACATGATAACGAAAAGCTTCACGAGCCACAAGGGTTCGAGCCTCTTGGAGCATAATATCCCTAAAACCAAGTTCATCAACATAGATATGTTTTCCTGGGCCTTGATAATCGGGGATTGCTATAGTTCGTTTTATCTCAATCATTTCTTATACTTGTTGTTTTCCTTGTTAAACTTTACAATTTGATTAATCAGATTGTAATATTGGCTTGGAATAGGAAGATGACTATTCCCCTCAACTGGTGCCCTATGCATATCTCCATTTGCAGCTTGACACCAAGTATGCGCATGTGAATGTGACTCTTTCCCATTGTAAGGCAATAAATTGCCATTTGAATCAAATTTAAGATTCACCTCATATCCAATCTTGTGATCGCCAAAATCATCAATATTGACAATTTTTATATTGCCATTAGATTCAGTTTTGGCAATCAAATAAACAGGATCAGACGAATTGGAATTCATCACATTCTTAACTTGGTCGTTATGAGCTTCCTGTAACAAAACTTTATGTCCAAGTATCTTGTATCCAGTGTCTTCGTGAGTACGACTCTCTTCTGGAACCATATCTAAGTCTTTGTCGTATGAACCATTAGCACCCATAACCGACTCTATTATTATTAATATAATAGGTACTTACAGTCTTGTCTTCTCCTTCAATAAAACCACCATAGCGCAATATATGAGAAGGAGAAAGAATACTCATCATAGCCCAATAGCCATCGAGCCATATTTTCCTTGCCCGCTTGTCGTAACATACGCCTGTACTATTGATTGACACAACAGAATGTTTTGGCCAACCTTCCATATATCTCTCAATATTATTCAAGTCGTAACTCCATGAAGGAGATGGAACAACCACTACTCCGTGCCTCTGATAAAAGGCTGCCAACAACTTGTTTCGGAAATCATTCCAAATCCTCTGAGGCTCAACCATATTGGCATAGATGGAATAATCTGTCGAGATGATACCCTTCATTTTTCGGAACAGATTCAAATACTTAAACGGACGATTCCAAACGCGCTCAAACTTATTGTCCGCCATATAAAAATGGGCAAACTTACTAGACAGATCCTTCGAGGCTGTAGTTCTAATACGACAGAATGCAGTAATCGCCTCAGGAATCTCATGTACAGGCCTTACAATAGGCATCTGATGCAAGGAAGTGTAATCTAATCCTTTGCAAATACGAAGGTTCAAAACTCCCAAATCCGGCATTGTTTCAATTAACGTGTCCGCACTTTCTCCCGGATATTCCAGTGGCAACACCTTTTGAAATGGAAAAATCATAATCTTGAAATTTTATCCATTAGACAAAAAAATTAACTTTAAAAACACGATTTGGGACAAAAAAAGCGTATATCTACAAAAAATTTTATATTTTTGCAAACCATCAATTAGCTTTTATCCCACACTGTGAGACTAAAAGTCTTGCAATCGTGCAAAGCTAGACTTCTTGCCCCGGGTTATTTGCAGATAACACGGGGTTTTTCGTCTCATTTAGATTACGTTTTATTCATTTTTGAATATTTTAAATTATTGTATTTCTCTTGAATCATCAGTCTTAAACATATACATTCCAGTATCATGAGAAACACGACCAAGGACAATCCATTTGTTCAGTCTATTTCTTTTTGCCCAAGCAGAATACTTCAATTGTATAGTATGAGGATTCATAGGAACTTCAGGTGCCGTCTTCCAGATAGTCTCAGGAATCAATGCATCAGCAGCATATCGATTGGCTTCACGTTCTTCTTTAGTTCCCAATTCGTCTGCGTCTGCAACAGTCACTCTGAACTCTCCCTCATTGATATGATATTTCAAATGGCCAACTTCATGCAATACGGCAAAAGCAAAATTATCTATTCGATTATACCGCTTTGTTACAACGATAGATGGTTGCCCATTGGAAACAAAAGAGTAACCATCAATAGAGGCTCTGTCCACTTTAGGCACAATACAAAACTTTATACCATATTCCGAAAGCTTTCTTGTAACCTTGTTGATAGTATTACTATTCTCGTTAAAAATTTCTGCCAAATCCCTTGATAAGGAATCCATAGACTCCTTATTAAATCGACCTGTTGGCAACTGTTGACGTTCCGATTCATAATGAGCCAAAACAGTCCATGTTGAAATCATACGAGCATCAAGTCCAGTTTTTGTCGACTTATGGAAATATCCACATAAACATTGTTTCTGAACTGATGGTGTTTTAAAATTCAAAACTTCATGACAAAAACGAAGTTTTTCAACGGACGTACAATCCACAAGCCCTAACGCCTTATAAATCATACGCATATCGTATATTTCATTATACTCGTTCAAAACAACCTCAGCCTCATGTTGATCACGGTCATTTATAAATGCAGTCTTTTTCTTATAATCGTACTCTGCCTGCATATGCTTAAGATGCGAAGAAGGAATACCCAATTCTGTCTCCACAGAATCAGCAAACTGGTCAGATATTCCACGAGTGCCACGCAATATCTCTGACAAGTGTGAAGGCTGAACACCAACACGCTTAGCAAAATCCTTTTGAGTGATACCACGCGCCTTGAGTTCCAATTTAATCAGGTTCCCTGGGTAAGTTATCACCATTCCTTCTTTCAATCCTTTCATATTCGTTTATGTGTTTTATTTTGTATATTGTAATCGATGACGAATCAACCCCTTCATAAAAGAATAGCTCAAAGTCAGCAATCAACACGCTACTGTACTGCGAGTACCTTTTATATTCTATAAAACGATAATATACCAAATCAGATATATCATCAACGACTAACAACAAAGAACTAAAAGACGACATGGAATCTTTCAATACTTTTTTAGACTTTGCATTGGCAAATGCTTCACCTTTGCAAGAGACCACAACATCCTTCAACTCCCTATTTGCATAAAATACTTCTATCATTGATTTTAGATTTTGACGCAAAACTAAAATAAAAAAAGATAAAATCCAAATTTATTCGCAGAAAATTCAAAAAAAATCAAGAAAATATTCCCACTATTTGGGAATTTAATTAATACTAAACAAAGGTTAGAAACAAATACTTAATTCCAATATCATATTTTCGATCTTGATTTCATATGTAAGGACAGAATGATGCATATATCTGCGTGAAAATACAAAAAAGCACCCTGCGGCTGAGTTGCCAAAGCCACAGAGTGCGGAGGTTATTTTCTATTGTTTGTGTGCAAATTGATTACTTCTGGATGAGGGCACCCTCAAAATCCTTGGTGATATCGAGAAACTCCTGCCAAACATTGTCCACCATAGGGATACCGTTGGCGAGCCGCTCCTTCATGGTGCGCTTCTCGGGATCGCCGGGCACCATCACCTCCTTGCCCTCAAGCGGTTTCATATTCCTGAGAATGTGGCAAAGCTCCTTCATCCTGGCGCTGAAGTTCTTCAAGTTGGTGAACTTGCGGATATCTATGGCCTGGAAACAGTGGCTGATGCCGCGTTTCTTGCTCATGTCGGACCCGAACATCGGCATCAGGTCATGGCCGAAATCGCTGCCTGTAAGCACGCTACAGAGAATCTCCACCATCATGCCAAGGCCGAAGCCCTTGTAGTCGCCTATCGGGCGCACGCACTTGGCGGCAAAAGGATCAGTGGTAATCTTGCCCTCGGCATCGTAGGCCACGCCATCCTCAAGCGGTTCTTTAGTTCCCTTGTGGTTGCGCACATAGTTCCAGCTTATTACCGAAGTGGCCATATCCAGATTAAGTGGCTCCTCCCCTTCTATCGGACACGAGAAACATATCGGATTGGTGCCGAAATAAGGCTCCACAGCATTGTATGCCTTCACCAGCGAGTTGGTGTTGGTGAATGCGAAACCTATCATGCCGTGCTTGGCGGCATACTCGGTAAAATAGCTTGCCGCGCCAAAATGCGACGAGTTTCTTACAGCCACGGTACCAGTGCCCACCTTGGAGGCCATGTCGATGCAGAAGTCCATCGCGAACATTCCGGCATGGTGACCCACGGCGCCGTCGGCGTCCATCAGCTTGGTGGCGCCATTGTCCTTTATGATTCTGAATTGAGGTTTTCTATTGAGGCGGCCTTTCTGGAAACCCTCCACATAATGGGGAAACAAAGCAAGACCGTGCGTGTCGATGCCCTTTAGCGAGGCCTCAACCACACTGTCTATCACATGTAAAGCAGAATCGGGTTCTACCTTGCAGGATTTTAGAACCTCTATCATAATCGCCTTAAGTCTTCCGGCGTCTAGATATACCATAGCTATTTATAAATTTAACAGTATTCGCAAAATATGCTATGCAATTATTTTACCAAAGTACCCAGTTTCTCACCTTTTATTATACGGGCCAGAGTTCCGGGCTTAGTCATGTCGAACACCATGATAGGCATGTTGTTCTCGCTGCAGAGGGCAAATGCGGTGAGGTCCATCACCTTCAGCTTCTTCTGGATAGTCTCGTCGAAGGTAAGCTCGTCGTACTTGGTGGCCGTTGGGTCCTTCTCAGGGTCAGCTGTATAAATACCATCCACGCGTGTTCCCTTCAGCAGAATGTCGCATTTTGTCTCTATGGCCCTGAGGGCCGATGCGCTGTCGGTAGTGAAGAAAGGATTTCCCGTGCCGCCGGAGTAGATCACAACGTATCCGTCGTTTAGGGCCGATACTGCCCTGTTTACGGAAAACCTCTCGGCGTAAGGCTCCATGAGAGTAGAGGTAAGCACCTTGGCCTTTCCGCCCAGCTGCTCTATCATGCTCTGGATGGCTATGGCGTTTATAGTGGTGGCCAGCATACCCATGCTGTCGCCCTTGGTGCGCTCCACGCCCTTCTTGGTGCCGGTGATGCCGCGGAAAATATTGCCGCCGCCCACCACGATACCTACCTGGACGCCGCCGTTGCTAAGTCCAAGGATTTCCTGGCAGAATGCCTCCAGTGTGTCGGCGTTGATGCCGTATTTGTCCTGTCCGGCAAGGGCCTCGCCGCTAAGTTTCAGCAGTATTCTCTTGTAAGCAAGTTGTTTCATAATCTATATGAATTATTATTAAGTGATAAAATTGTTTCGAAAAAAGAATTTCCAAATTTAATATTTTTTTGTAAATTTGTTGTGCATAAATACGCATAATTTTCAGCAAAAATTTCAACCAACAAAAAACAATGAATCAGGAGATATCGCAAATAATTGAGGAAGAGCTGGTTATATCCAAGGCCACCAGTCATCCCGAGGACAGTGTTTTCACATACGAATACGGCGGACAGTTGCGCCTGCAGGACGGCACGCTGGTGGCCAACACCATGACAACCGACTTCCTGGGTTTTGGCGACGAGGACAGGATACTGGGCAACTATTACTGCGGACAGAGCGAATCTCTATGCCAGCTTCAGGATTCCATATCCCAGTTTCTGCAAACCGAAGACACTCTGGTGATGGGCAGCTACGAGGCCCTGTGCGCCGACATCATGGAATCGCTCCTGAACACCGAGGACGTAATAATATACGATTCGGCCATATCGCTGCCCATGAGGCGCGGCATCAAGAGCTGTCAGGCCGACAAGATGAGGTTTCCGCACTCCGACCTCGACAAGCTGGAGCAACAGCTGAAGCTCTCGGTGATGAAAAGGATAAAAGTAATCCTCACCGACGGCATTTTCTTCGATTCCGGCGACTGCGCCCTGCTGAAGGACATACATCAGCTGGCATCGCAATACAACGCCATTGTGATAATAGACGACAGCAACGGATTCCTGACATGCGGCAAAAACGGACGCGGCGCCGACGAGCACTGCGGCGTAAGGGGATTCCAGGACCTGAAGATCGTGAACATGCAAAACTCGCTCTGCTGCAACTCGGGAGTGTTCGTAAGCGGCAACCACAACCTCCTGCAGCTGCTGAAGCTGAGGTCGAGATGCTACAGACACTCGGTATCGATAAGCGAGAGCGATATCAGGAAGGCCCAGCTGATAATCGACACCATATCGCAGAACACGGCACGCATAGAGATGATGCACGCAAAAGCCGGCGCCCTGTGCGACAAGATAAAGAAATTAGGATATCAGTGCCAAAAACCTGTGGCAGGCATAGTGTCGTTTGTGTCGGAATCGTCGGCAGAGAAAATAAAAGGCGAGCTCAGGAAAAACGGACTGGTGGCCCAGTACTCCAAAGTTGGCAAAAACACATTAGTATCCCTCAAAGTATCAGCTAATTACGAATATTGATATAATAAAATTTAAAAAATATAACATAAAACATACCAAAATTAAAATAAAAGGTGTATTTTTGTTAAAATTTTATTTTAAATTAATATCGACCAACCATGCTTAACCTTAGTCAGAATTTAAAACTAATACAAAAGCTGTCGCCACAGCAGATACAGCTGATAAAGCTCCTGGAGATACCCACAATGGAGCTGGAGCAGCGTATAAAGCGCGAGATAGAGGAAAATCCCGTCCTGGAGGAAGGTGGCGACGACCGTGACGAGGAGGCATCAGCCCCAGAGCCCGACTACGACATGGACAGCAGCAACGATGCCGACAGCAAGGACCAGGCCGACAGCGACAACGATGCCACAATGGAGTCCGAGATAAGCGACAACTACATGGAGGAATCGTATGACGAGAAAGTAAGCGAATACTCGCCCGACGACTACTACGACGACGACGAAATACCAAACTACAAGCTAAACGCCAACAACTACGCCGACGATGACGACGACAACAAGTCGGAGATTCCATACACCGCAGCATCGTCGCTGCACGAGACCCTGCTCCAACAGCTTGGCCTCGGAATAATGAACGAGGACGAGCAGCTGCTGGCCGAATACATAATAGGAAACATAGACGACGACGGATACCTGAGGAGATCGCTGGAATCCATCGTGGACGACCTCGCCTTCAACGCAAAGATAGAGACCTCAGAAAAAGAACTGAAAAAACTGCTGGTGATAATACAGGACTTCGACCCCGCGGGAGTGGGCGCCAGAGACCTCCAGGAATGCCTGAAGATTCAGATTGTAAAGAAATACCGCAACGGACAGGGCAACAAGCCTGCCCTGAAAACCGCCTACAGAATACTCAACGACTATTTCGAGGAGTTCACAAAAAAGCATTATCAGAAAATCCTATCGAAAATAGACATAGACTCTGCCACGATGAAACAGGCAGTGGAAGAGATCATGCACCTGAATCCCAAGCCGGGAAGCATATACACCAATGCACTTGCCAAAAACTCGCAGCACATAATACCCGACTTCATACTGGAAGACAAGGACGGAGAGCCCACTGTGCACCTCAACTCCAAAAACGTGCCCGAGCTAAGGGTAAACAAGACTTACTCCGACATGATGGACCAGATGCAGAAGAAAAAGGGCGACAGCAAGGACAAGGACACACTGGCCTTCGTGAAATCCAAGATGGATTCGGCCAAATGGTTCATAGAAGCCATCCGTCAGAGGCAGAACACACTGCTGGCCACAATGGAGGCTATAGTGAGATTCCAGAGCGAGTATTTCGTGGACGGCAACGAGACCAAGCTGAAGCCAATGATCCTGAAGGACATAGCCGAGCGCACCGGATACGACATCTCCACAATATCGCGAGTGGCCAACAGTAAATACATACAGACCCATTTTGGAATATTCCCGCTGAAATTCTTCTTCAGCGAGGCAATGAAAACCGAAAACGGCGACGAGGTATCCACACGCGAGATAAAGAAAATACTCAAGGAGTGCATCGACGGCGAAAACAAGAACCGCCCCCTCACCGACGAGAAACTCGCACAGATACTCCAGAAACGCGGATATCAGATAGCAAGACGCACCGTGGCCAAATACCGCGAGCAGATGAACATACTCGTGGCACGCCTGCGCAAGAAACTATAGCAAACCACCAAAACAGCCAAGATGAGATTCCTGACACATCCGGCAATGGTACCGTTGCTGTCATACGCCTTTATAATAGAGCTGGAGCGTCAGTCGTATTCCATAAACCTCAGCTACGTGCTCATGATTGTGGCATACGCGGGGGCCATGCTGTGGATCTGCGACTTTTTCGTAAACCGGATGTGCCGCAAGGCCAACACCATAAACCGCCCGCTCACCCACTACCTCACGCCCATAAGGCCCAGGATACTGGTGGCGTCGGTCTTCACGGTGATATACGCATTCCTCACCATGGCCACAAACCACGTGGAATACATATACACATGGGGAGGCAAGTACATATTCTCGCTGTTCATACTCCCCACATGGATGAACATATTCTCGGGCAGAGGCATCAGCACCATAATGCCATCCACCGAGAACACCTTCATAGCCAAGACCAACATCGCCCCCGAGGCTTACATAGGCTCACTGTCGGCCCTGGTGATAAACGTGGGCTACAAAACAGGCAACGACACATTCTGGCCCTTCGTTATCACCCTGATGCTTTTCACACTGGAGGCGTTTTTCAGCATGAGGGAGTCGGGAGTAGGTTTCAGAGGCCCGATTTTCTGCTATTTGCTGGGAATTATACAGGCTTTTATCATAATGTTCATATTCGCTTAATATTGAAAGGTTTTTTTTTTCAAATAAAAAGTTTAATTTTGTGCGCTTATTCAAAGAAGTGTCATGAAAAGATCAATCACATACAATTACTCATCGTCGGAAATAATCGAGAGAGGCGAAACCATATCGCAGCTCACCAAGCAGGACCTTGGCAATTTTGAGAAATTCGGCGTTACCCAGAAAGACATCGACCAGCTGGAAAAGAAACTGGCCGAATACAGGAAATTCCCCGAGGACGGCACATTTGCCGAGAAGGTGAGAGAGAAAACCCATCTCAAGTACGATGCGGAAGACAAACTTATCACACAGATAAGGAATTTCTTCCTACAGTTTTCAATTATCGTACCCACCAAGAAGGAGACCAAAAGGTATTTCCCATCGCAGAAACTCACCGGACTCAAGAGCCACGAGCTCATCGAGATTGGAGAGAAAGTGGTTACTGTATTCAAAAAGTTCAAGGAGAAACTCTCGAAGCACGAGATCGACGACCAATACATAGCCGAGCTCCGTCAGCAGATATCAGCCACCAAGAAAACCCTCAAGGTGCTGGAGTCCGCTCGTCAGGAGCGTGTGAAAAACACCACAAAGCGTCGCGAGCTCGGGTCACTGCTCTACGAGAAAATCGCGAAACTGAGCCATTACGGCAAAACTTACTGGAAGGAGCGCGACCAGGAAAGATACAAGGCGTATCTCCTGTACGTAAAAAACAATTCCAAAAACGAAGAGTAAAACAACATGTATTCCAAACGATTGAGAGATAATTTACAAAAAGATTTCAAAATTATCCCTAAAAAATTTGGAAATACAAAAAATACTGCATAATTTTGCATCGTCAAAAAAAAGAGAAGACATGGTACCATAGCTCAGTTGGTAGAGCAAAGGACTGAAAATCCTTGTGTCACTGGTTCGATTCCCGTTGGTACCACTTTCTTTCTTTTTCGTCATAATTTTAAAAGTTATTAATAAATTATATTTTTCTGGATTGGTACCATAGCTCAGTTGGTAGAGCAAAGGACTGAAAATCCTTGTGTCACTGGTTCGATTCCCGTTGGTACCACAAGGGAGCCAAAACAAGAGATTGTTTGGCTCCCTTTTCTTATGCAAACTTGCAAGGCATCCCTCCCCCATCAACAAGCATCCCTCCACAAAAAAACATCAAAAAAAATATAGCAAAAGATATACAACAAACAAAATATTTTGATATATTTACCAAATCTTTCTTAACAGCCCAGAATAGAATATCAGCAACATGAGAAAATATTTTTTACTATATATAACAATACTGACAATCAACCTATTAGGTCTATCTTCATGCGACATGCAGCTCGATGAGGAAAGACCCAAGGTAGGTTTCTCGCAATGTGTTGTGAACGACACCAAGTGGAGATCCACCATGAACCTCAGGTTCCAGGCCACGGCCATCACGGAAAACAGATTCGACCTCATGGTCACCGACGGCAAGATGAAAAACCAGAACCAGATAGACGACATCCGCGACTCGCTGATGCCGATGGACATCCGGGTGCTGATGGTTTCGCCAAACGAATCGGAGGCCCTCACCGAAGTGGTAAACGAGGTATACAAGAAAGGCATTCCCGTAATATTGATAGACAGAAAGACCGCCGACACCAACTACACCTGCTTCATAGGCGCCAGCAACTTCCTGATAGGCTCGTACGCCGCCGATTTTGTAAACGACAACGCCAAAGACGGCGCCACGATACTCGAGATTTTCGGAAGCAAGGGAGCATCAGCCACACTGGACCGCAGCGGCGGATTCAACACCAGACTCAATGAGTCATATCCAAAAAGAAATTTCCAGCACATAGGCAAACTGTATTGCAACTTCAACAAGCAGCAGGCCCACAGCGCCATGGTGCAATATCTCGACGAGCACCGCGACGACCCCAAGCCTTGTCCTGACGTGGTATACTGCCACAACGACGACATGGCAATAGGCGCCAGCCACGCCATCACAGAATTCGGCTACGATGTCGACAACGTGCTCATAATAGGCATCGACGGTGTGGCAGGCGACGACGGAGGCATACAGGCAGTGCTGGACCGCGTGATAGACTGCACATTCCTATATCCCGACGGAGCCGAGGAGGCTATAGAGATAGCCGAGAGACTGCTAAACGGTGACACCACAGTACCCAAGCATGTGGACCTGAGGACTGTGAAGATAGACCGCAGCAACGCCGAGCTGCTGCTGGGCCAGGCCAACTTTACAGAATCGCAGCAAAAGAAAATCATCAAGCAGGGACAGACACTGGTGACCCAAAACGGACAGATGAAGAGTCTCTGGATATTCATCTTTGTAGGCTCGCTGCTGTGTTTCATAATGTTCTGTCTGCTGATACACACTGTAAAACTGCACATAAAGAACACAAGGGCCAACCAGGACCTCAATGAGAAGAATGCCGAGATAAATGCGCAGAAAGAGGAACTGGAAACCCAGACAGCATATCTCAACGAGGTAAACCAGCAGCTGGAGCGCAGCCGCGAGATGGTGCTTGGGTCAATAAGATACGCCAACACAATACAGACCGCCGCGCTGCCCACCGAGGAGGACCTCAACGAAACCTTCAGCTCGTTTGTGCTATACGAGCCCAAGGACATAGTGAGCGGCGATTTCTACTGGTACCACAGCGAGATGGTGAATGGAGTGGACACCCACATCGTAGGCGTGATAGACTGCACAGGCCACGGCGTGCCGGGTGCGTTCATGAGCCTGATAGGCGTAAACCTGCTTGACCAGATTGTAAAACAGCAGAAGAACTTCTCGCCTGCCTCCATACTCGACCAGCTCAACAAAGCTGTAAGGGAGGCCCTGAGACAGAGCGAGACCGACAACAACGACGGCATGGAAGCCATACTGTGCCGCATAGAGAGATTCAGCGACGGCAAGATCATGATGACCTACGAGGGCGCCAAATTCCCGATATACCACTACGAGAAATCCACAGGCAAGATAACGACATACAAATCGTGCAGGCGCCAGGTAGGCGGAAAATTCCGCAACATAGAATCAATGGTGAATTTCGAGGACCACTCCATGGAGATACACAAGGGCGACAGGCTGTACATGTCGTCGGACGGAATAGGCGACCAAAACAACGAGGAGCGCAAGCGCTACACGCTGACACGCCTGGTGGACAAACTGCAGGAATCGGCCGAGATGTCGATGAGCGACCAGAAAGAGCACCTCTACAGAGACCTGTTCACATTCATGCTGGGATGCCAGCAGCGCGACGATATCACAGTACTTGGAGTGGAGGTATAATGAATCTACAGAAAAAATCCAACACAAACCATATAAACACAAAAATCCCCGGACTGCCATTGTGCAATCCGGGGATTTCCTTATCTGATTAGTGCCCCGACAACGGAACAACCGCGCCAGTGCCAGGTACTATGTAGGCAGCCTCGGGAACTTCCTTGCCATTCCAATTTTTGGCCCTCTGGAGATTAATCTCATAATTCCACTGAGCCTGCATAACCTGAAGATTCTGGGAAATTTTCTGGTTTTCGTAAGCCTGGGCATCAGCAGCCAGTCTCTTGGCCTCGGCGGCACCCTTGGCCTTGGCAATCTCTGCCTCGGCATCCAGCTCGGCGGCCTGCTTGCGGGCCTCAGCCTCCTTTACCATCTTCTGGGCCTGTGCGGCGGCAATGTTGGCCTCCTGCTCAGCCTGCTTAACCTGCTGTGTACGGTTGGCGGTCTCCTTGATCTGCTTGTCGAAATCGTCGCTCCAGTCCAGGTTGGTGATGGTGGTGGAATTTATCACAACAGGATAATTGTCCTGCATGCGGCGCAATACCACCTCAGACACCTGCTGGGTAATAGCCTCCTGCTCTGCAACTATCTCATAGATAGAATACTTGCCAGTAGTCTCCTTGAGCGATGCTTTAATACAATCCTTCATGGCATTCTCGATTATGGACGAGTTGCGGTATTTCTTAACAATCTCTATGATGCGTGTCTCGTCGTAATTGTAGCGGACAGCCACTGTGGCACCGAGAGTCTGCATATCCTTGGTAAGGGCACCGTCCTCATCCACACGGAATGTGACCTCGTAAGTCTTTGGCACTATGGAGAAAGTCTCTATGGAAGTCAGGAAAGGCACCTTCCAATGGAAACCAGGCTGCATAGGCTCCTCGGAAACTATCTGTCCGAGTCTAACCTCCACTCCACGCTCGTCGGGCTCTATTACGGTAAACGAATTGAGCACCAGTATCAGGGCAAGTCCTCCTATAAGGAAAAGCATCAAAGACTTTCCCGAAAACTTAGATTTATCTGTAACAGTCATAATGTCGAAAAAATATACTATTATTCTACAAACTTGTATCCAACACCCTTTACGGTCTTTATGTATTGGTCACCGATTTTCTCGCGGAGCTTTCTGATATGCACATCGATAGTGCGGTCGCCAACTACTATGGCATCGCCCCAGATGGCCGAATAAATCTCGTCGCGGGTGAAAACCTTCTCAGGCTTCGAAATAAGCAGGAGCAGGAGCGAGAACTCCTTCCTTGGCAGAGCCAGCTCCACACCGCCGTTGATTACGGTATATTTCTCGCGGTCTATCACCAGGTCGCCCAACTTAATTATATTGCCCTCGGAAACCTCGGCGGCATCGTCCTGCTTGCCAAAACGCTTCAGCAGAGCGCTTACACGGGATATCAGCACCTTAGGCTTGATGGGCTTGGCGATATAGTCGTCGGCGCCTGCCTCGAAACCGGCTATCTGAGAATAGTCCTCGCTGCGGGCAGTAAGGAAAGCCACTACAGTGTTGTTGAGCATAGGCTGCTTGCGGATTTCCTCGCAAGTCTCTATGCCGTCCATCTCGGGCATCATCACATCCAGGATGATGAGATGGGGAATATACTGCTTGGCAAGCTTAAGGCCGTCTCTACCGTTGTTGGCCGTAAAGACATTGAATCCCGCCTTCTTAAGGTTGTAGGAAAGGAAATCGAGGATGTCGGCCTCATCATCCACAAGAAGAATTTTGTAATTGTTGTTTACGTTGTCCATAATTGTTTATTTCTCTGCTTTTTTAAGTGTGAATGAGAAGGTAGACCCCTCCCCTTTTTTACTGTTAACTGTAATGCGCTCGCCGTGGGCCTCCACAATGTGGCGCACTATCGAGAGTCCGAGACCTGTGCCTCCGGACTCGCGCGACCTGGCCTTGTCTTCCCTGAAGAAACGCTCGAAGACGCGGTTCAGATTCTCGTCGGCAATACCGATTCCATTGTCGGCCACCTCTATGAGCACCTTGGTCTCTATATCGAATATTCTTATTTCGGAATAACCGCCCTTGTTGCCATAACGCAGTGAATTGCTCAATAGGTTCGACAACACCTCGTATATCCTGTCCTTGTCGGCCATCACCATCATTGGAGCGGGCTTGATGCCATCCTTGAAACCCAGCTTGATGTCCTTCTGCCTGGCGGTCATGTCGTAAAACTCTATCACCTCCTCGGCCAAGGCCGTAATGTTGAAAGGCTCTATTTTGAAATCCTGTCTGCCAGACTCCATCTTGGATATCGACTCCAGATCGGTAACTATTCCTATCAGCCTCTCGATATTGTTGGCCGTGCGCTGCAGGTACTTGATGTTGATCTCGGGATCCTCCATGCCGCCGTCTATCAGGGTCTCTATGTATCCCTGGATGTTGAACAGCGGGGTCTTGAGCTCGTGCGACACATTTCCGAGAAACTCCTTGCGGTATTTCTCGTTGTTTTTCAGCATCGTAATCTCATTGGTCTTGTCCTTGGCCCACATGGCCACGTCCTCGTTTATCTTGCTTACCACGTCGGTAAGGTTGTCGTCCTCGCTCATCAGGTCCGAATTAAGAGCCTTGTTCTCGGGCGCTATCGACTTCAGGGTGCCATATATGGGTTTTATCTGCTCGCCCAGCCACCTGTCGAAAATCTTTATCAGAATCCAGAAAAGCAGCGCACCCACCAGGGCCGAAAAAGCAAGCTCTGCCAGCAGCAGGGGTCTGTTGCCCGGCAAAAAACAATACGACACCACAGCCACCAGCATCATGAGCGATGCCGCAGTTGCCGCAAGATATGCTGACAGTTTTTTCAGTGACTCGTTTTTCATACTAAGTAGTTTTACGTGGCAAATTTAATATTATTAACGTAAAATACAAAACATCACGGCATTATTATTTAATAATATTTTAATATTGAGGTTATATGCGGGCCATATCAATCCACCGGGCCATGCACTCCTCCACATCGGCGGCCTTTCTGGGCAGCGGATTGCCAAGCACCCTGCATCCCGAGGCCGTTATCAGGAGATCGTCCTCGATGCGGATGCCGCCAAAACCCTTGTAGGCCACCACCTTGTCGTAGTTGATGAAATTGGAGAATTTGCCCTCGGCTCGCCACATATCTATCAGCTGCGGAATAAAATATATGCCCGGCTCGTCGGTAATGGTCATACCCTCCTGAAGCGGCAGGCCAAACCTCAGGCAGTTTTTGCCGAACAATGTGCTGCGCCTCAGGGCATTGCTGTATCCCACCAGGTCCTCGCCCAGAGGCTCCATGTCGTGCACGTCGAGCCCCAGCAGGTGGCCCAGTCCGTGTGGGAAAAACAGCGCGTAGGCGCCCTCCTGCACAATGTCGTCGGTATCGCCGCGCATCAGGCCAAGATCCTTTAGCCCCGATGCTATCACCCTGGCGGCGCGGTCGTGCATATCGCTCCAGCTGATGCCAGGCCTTGCCGACTTGGCCACATACTCGTTGGCGCTGCAAACGATGTCGTATATGTCTTTCTGACGCTTGGAGAACTTGCCGCCCACGGGCAGGGTGCGGGTCATATCGCCGGCGTAGTGCTCCAGGCTCTCGCATCCGGCATCCATCAGCAGCAGCTGTCCCTTGCGCAGGGTTTCCTGATACCCGTGGTTGTGGAACACCTCGCCGTGCACAGTAACAATGGGCGCAAAAGAGTGGTAATATCCGCGCCCGAGGGCCACGCCGCTCATTTCAGCCATCACATCACGCTCGGTAAGCTGCTTGCCCATCTCTGCGGCGCTCCCCAGAATCCTCATGGCCTCGCGGTGCATGGCGGCTGTGGCTGATGCTGCTTTTTCCAGCTCGGCTATCTCGAGGCCGGTCTTTATCTTGCGCATCTTGGCAATACTGAGTATCAGTTTATTAGATTGCTGATGCTTAAGTTCTTCTACAGATATCCCCAGTATCAGGCCAAGCATAGAAGCCACTTCGGCCTGATACGGCTTTACATAGTGGAACGCATCGGTGTGGGTATCAGCCACATATTTCCTTATATCGCTGATGCTTTGGCTATTGCTGATGCCCGCCCTAAGGGCCCACTCCTCCACCGTGGGCACCTCGCCAGTCCAGATGATGTCGTCAATGGTGGCGTTGGCCCCAAAAAGCACCTCACTGCCACTGTCGCAATCCAGCACGGCCACAAGACCCGGCATATCCACACCTATATAATATAGAAAAGTGCTGTCCTGACGGAATGGGAAACAATTGCCCTGATAATTGAATGGCTGCTCCACATTGCCGGGCAGTATTATGACGCCGCTGCCCACCATGGACATGAGACGGGCGCGGCGCTCCTTGTAAACATCACTGCTGAACATAAATCACTGTTTTATGGGTTTTGAAAATTGACGCGAACTCGCATAATTCACGTTAAAGAAAACAAATTTGCTGCAAACGAGCAAGTAAAAATGATTTTTTTTGATATTTTGTAAAAAAAAATTGCATTATCAGGCATTTTCGGCACTTGTTTTGAAATACCTAAAGTACAAAAACAAACACATATTTATTTACAATCACTAAAACCAAGGAAAAATGCCATACAGAAGATTACCAAATACCGACGCCGCCCGACTGAGAGCCCTGAGCAAAGCCGTGGAGATGGCCAAGAAATACGACCCCCAGATGCTCGCATTCAAGCAGAGCACCCTAATCAGGATACAGGCTTTCCTGCCCAATTTCGAGCAGGCACGCATGATGCAGAAAGAGGCCCACGACCGCCAGGTGGCCAACAGCAAGGAATACAACGAGGCCTACAAAAAGGCCAAACTATACATATCGCATTTTCTCCAGGTATTGAACCTGGCAATAATAAGAGGCGAGATAAAACCCTCTGCCAGAAAATACTACGGACTTCCTGAAAAGAGCGAGAAACTGCCCGAGCTCACCACCGAGAAGGAGGTTGTGGAATGGGGAAAGAGAGTGATAAAGGGCGAGAACGACCGCGTGATAAAAACCGGAAGCCCAATCCTGAGCCCCAAGATAGCCGTGGTAAAGGTATATTACGACGAGTTTATCGAGAAGATGAATTTCCAGAAAATGCTTCAGAGCATATCGCTGAGGGCCAACACCAAGATATCATCGCTGAGACCCGAGTGCGACGAGCTGGTAACCACACTATGGAACGAGGTGGAGGAATACTACTCCAAGGGCACCATGGAGCGCAAGAGACAGCAGGCCGCCAGATATGGAGTTACATACGTATACCGCCCCCACGAGAAAGAAGTCCTGAACGCCGTTGTAATGGTTTCATAATCAAATATCAAACAACAAATTAATGAGAAACACATCAGTATTATTCTGCCTTCTGGGCATACTGTGCCTCACCACCGGATTTGTGGGGTACATGGCCCACACATTCTCCAGCACCACATCTGAGCTAAACGGCATCAGGCTGGTAAAGGCGGACAACGCCCGCAAGGAGCTGGCGGACAACGACAAGGTGTGTTTCGTATCAAGAGTGTTTGCCGACGACGCCATAGAGATGCCCGACAACCACCAGAAAGTGGTGAAAGGATCGCTGTGCCTGTATGCGCTATGGCCCGACGGATCCAAATCAATAATACTGAACTGGAACAGGAAAGCCAACTACATAAGGGTGTCGGACACCGACTCGCTACCCGGAGAGGCCATAGTGCCCCTGTCGATGGAATGCATCAGCGACACAGCATCTACAGCGCAACGCCTGAGGATAAGCCGCAGCCAAAACAGCGTAATGGTGGAATACTACCAGACACGCAGCAAGCTGGACGGATGCTACTCCAAAGGCCAGCCCCAGATAATACTGCAACGCGAGGTGCTCGAAAACGGAGCCAAGACAGCCATCACCCTGCAAAGAAACGGCGGCGAGAACGGCAATGCAAGCGTACAGAGCGTGGTGCCGTATCAGAAAGCCATTGCAAAGGACGGGGGAATGTCCAAGGCCAAGACTTTCTACCTGATACTGGCGATAGCAGGAGTGGCAATGCTGTTCGTGCCCGAAACCAAGACCATAAACACCATCACCAGCATAAAACTGATAGGCAGCAAAATCATACAGAAGCCGAAGTAAGCTCAAGCACACTGCATTCCAGCTGACCCGCCACTGCGGGATATTTCTTGCGGATACGGAGGCTGATGTTGCTGATATTCGGGAATCCGGTAACCAGCCTGCGCATTATCCTATGCCCGAGATTCTCTATGAGCGAACACTCCAACTCCATCTCCTGAGATACCGCATCAAATATCTTCGAATAATCTACTGCGTCGTTTAGGTTGTCACTGAGGCCGGGTTTAAGTGTATTGCAATTGTAGCCTACAGTAATCTCGAAATCGTTGCCCGCGGCACGCTCCTCGGCAGTTGTGCCAATGTGTCCGCGGAATTTCATACCCTCTAATATTATTCGTCCCATTATTTTTGTAAAAAAATCATATTAATAAAAAAATGTGGCGCAAAAATAATAAAATTGGCTGATATTTTCTTAATTTTGCATTGTAAATTAATATCAAATAAACATGGCAGAAATCAAAACTGACAATAACGCAGAAAACAGCGAGAAAAAATCGCTGAATTTCATAGAGCAGATTATCGAGAAAGACTTGAGCGAAGGCACCGTAAAGGAGGTGCACACCCGTTTTCCACCAGAGCCAAACGGATACCTGCATATAGGACACGCCAAGTCCATCATCCTCAACTACGGCCTGTCGCAGAAATACAAGGGCAAGATGAATGTCCGTTTCGACGACACCAACCCAACAGCCGAGAAAACCGAGTTTGTGGACGGCATCAGGAACGACCTCCACTGGCTGGGCGCCGAATGGGACGACCGCGAATACTACGCCTCCAACTATTTCGACCAGCTGTATGAGTGGGCTGTAATGCTCATAAAGGCCGGCAAGGCTTACGTATGCGACCTCACTCCCGAGCAGATGAGCGAGTACCGCGGCACACCAGACAAGCCCGGCATCAGCCCCAACCGCGACAAGCGCACTCCTGAGGAGAACCTCGCCCTCTTCGAGGACATGAAGAACGGCAAGTTCAACGACAACGAGCGCACCCTGCGCGCAAAGATCGACATGGCATCGCCAAACATGCAGATGCGCGATCCCGTGATGTACCGCATCATAAAGGGCGTGGACCACCACCGCACAGGCAACAAGTGGTGCATATATCCAATGTATGACTACGCCCACGGACAGAGCGACTACATAGAGCAGATCAGCCACTCTATCTGCACACTGGAGTTCAAGGTTCACAATCCGCTGTATCAGTGGTTCCTGGAGCAGATAATAGCTCTCCAGGGCGACAAGGCTTTCCCTGTACGCCCACATCAGTACGAGTTTGCCCGCCTGAACCTGGAATACACAGTAATGAGCAAGCGCAAGCTGAAGAGACTCGTGGAGGAAAACTACGTATCGGGCTGGGACGATCCCCGCATGCCTACCGTTTGCGGACTCCGCAGAAGAGGCTACACCAAGGAATCTCTCTGGAAATTTGCCGAGATGGTGGGCGTGGCCGAGAGAGACAACCTCATAGAGCTCAGCAAGCTGGAATACTGCATCCGCGAGGACCTCAACAAGCGCGCCAAGCGTGTTTTGGCAGTTACAAACCCACTTAAGGTAACTATCACCAACTATCCTGAGGACCAGGAGGAAATGCTGGAGGCCATAAACAATCCAGAGAACCCCGACGACGGCAAGAGACTCGTGCCATTCAGCAAAACCCTCTACATAGAGCAGGACGACTTCATGGAAGTTCCTCCAAAGAAATACAAGAGACTCTCTCCCGGCGTGGAGATACGCCTGAGATACGCATACTTCATCACCTGCAACGATGTAGTAAAGGATGCCGACGGCAACATCACAGAGCTGCTCTGCACCTACGACCCAGCCACCAAGGGTGGCGACGCCCCCGACGGCCGCAAGGTGAAGGGCACCATCCACTGGGTATCGGCCAAGCACGCCGTAGAGGCCAAGGTAAACTTCTACGACCGTCTCTTCACCAAGGCAATGCCCGAGGACGTGGAGGAAGGTCACGACTTCCTGGAGAACATGAACCCAGAGAGCAACGTAGTAAAGACCTGCTACGTAGAGCCATCACTCAAGGACGCCAAGCCTTTGGACAAGTTCCAGTTCGAGAGAATCGGATACTTCTGCTGCGACAAGGATTCCACACCAGAAAACCCTGTCTTCAACAGAACCGTTACCCTCAAGGAGAGCAAATGGTAAACTAAGACAATCAGCAAAACAATATATGGAGTATTGCAGGGCTGAAGCTTACCCCAAATACTCCATATTATATCAATTGGAATTTTGCGAATATCAGCAAATTGAAAAATATTTAGAAAAAAGTTTCAAAAAGATTTTGCAGAACCGAAAAACTGATATACCTTTGCAACGTCAAAACAAAACAAAGTGCTGACAAAAAAGAATCTACAGCCTGATGGTGTAATTGGCAACACGTCTGACTCTGGATCAGAAGAGTTCAGGTTCGAGCCCTGATCGGGCTACATTTTCGATCATGATAATAGATTTTTTTTGGAGGGAGATTTTC
>JAZLKG010000056.1:0-41005 GCA_045597465.1 Bacteroidales bacterium
GGCCGAGGGCACAGGTACATGGTCATTGGTAGGCAACGGATTTATCGATCCTGAGCATTCAAACGATCCTAACGCTGTTGTGACAGGTGTGGACAACGGAGGCGTGGTTCTTACATGGTCTGTTCAGTACGGCCAGTGCAAGAAGGAAGACTCCTTCACACTCTACAACTACACACTCGAGGCCCTCGCAAGCGTGCCTTCTTCTACTTGTGATGGAGACGTGCTCATTACAGGCGCCAACACCCTTACCGAAAAAGTAAAGGGATACTGGACCACAACGGCCACAAGCGGTACTTTCGGATCTACAAGCGATGCCGTAAGAATAGTATCAACCGACAACAGTTCGGCTACATACACCGGTATCAACAAGGGCGGCACTGCATTATTTGTATGGCATCTCGTAAACAACTATGACGGCGGATCCTGTGAGTCTACAGTAGAGAAGACTGTTGTAAACAACGATTTCGACTTCTCTGCCGGAATGGATGCCACAACAGCTTGCAGCAGCACATGGCAGCTTTCTGCTTCGTTGCCTTCTACAGATCCTGATGCTGTAGGTACCTGGTCGTCCAACCAGGCCGGTATCAGCTTCGGCGGCGACGAGCACAACCCAAGCGCTACTGTTTCAGGCCTCAGCAACACCTCTGACAACACCTTGACTTGGACTGTTACATCTAATGGATGTACTCACCACAAGGATGTCGTTATAAAGAACAACCAGGTAAGCAAGGCCGTGATAAATACCAAGAACCACAACGAGTGCAACGACTTTACAGTGCTCCAGGCAGAGCCAGCCGCTCAGGGATATGGCTACTGGATACTTGAGAAGGGCTGTACATTCGCCGCTGGTTACGAGTCTACCGACGCTACCGTAAGAGTGGAGAACCTGCCTAAGAACGGCGAGGCTACATTCGAGTGGGTAGTCGAGAACAAGGATGACCACTCTTGCCACAATTCAGCAAAGGTTGTGGTAAGGAACTACTACTACGAGGCCTCTATCTACACCGACGACAATCAGATTATCTGTAGCGACAAGTTCGAGGTAGTGGGCAACAACGTTGCAGATTACGAGAACGTTTACGGCTACTGGACCAAGAGCAACTCCGCTGTCCAGTTCGTCGACAACGAGAGCAGCTACGACATGAATGTATCCAACCTGCCAACCTCAGGTTACACATCATTCACATGGCATGTCGAGAGCCACGACGAGTCTGGCAAGGAGATCTGTCCTGAGAAGACAGCCACCATCTCTGTAAGCAACGAGTCTGTTGTGGCCGAGGCCGGCACAGTGGATCCTGTCTGCGGCACCGAGGCTGCGCTCAACGCAAGCGCTCCAGAGGGCAACAATACTGGCAAGTGGGTTCTCGTTAGCCCAGACCCAACCACGGTTCCTGCCTCTATTGTCAACTCTACCAACAGCTACACCAAGGTAACAAAGCTTGGCAACGGCTCTTACAGATACAAGTGGACCGTTTACTCTTCGTCTTACGAGGAGGATGCCGAGGGCACCGTAATCGCGGGCTGCAAGGACGAGGACTTCGTTACTGTAGTTTCCAATACATTCACAGTGGATGCCGACATCTCAACAGAAAAGAAGGAGCGCGACATCTGCGGTACATCTTCTGAGATCCAGGTCAACCAGCCACAGAGCGAGATTACATCTCTCACCTGCGACAATACTGAGGTTACCATTACAAAGCTTACCGACAACAAGTTCAAGGTTGAGGGCATCATGTCTTCGGCTACATTCACATGGAGCGAGACCCGCAACAACTGTACTGTAACCGATTACATTACTCTCAACAACAAGAAGCCTGTTGCCTCGGCCCAGATGGAATACTTCACATGCAACGGCACCGTTCAGCTCAACGCTACCGACGCATCAGCCGGCACTAACGGCCACTGGGAGAAGGCTGCCGAGACCTACTCGGGCAACTTCGACGGCGCCTCAAATATCAAGAACGCCAAGTACACCGGCATCGAGAAAAACTCTACAATCTACCTCAACTGGATTGTGGAGAACAACAACAAGATCGATGACAAGGTTTGCTCCGATATGAAGACCGTTGCTGTCACCAACAACGACTTCGATCCTGTTATCACTGTTGTAAAGGAGATCTGCGCCGACAATGTGGAAATCACAGCCACAATGCCTATGAACGGTTTCACCGGCGAGTGGTCTACTACTACTACAGGTGTTACATTCGCCGACAAGTCAGAGGCTTCTACCACCGTAGAGAACCTCGCTCCTGGCGAGAATATCGTAATCTGGACAGTCAAGAACACAACCGGCGACGTCTGCGAGAGCAGCAAGGATGCCACAGTGGTAAGCCTGATGCCTGGTGTTGCCAAGATCCTCACCAAGAAAACCGAGTCTTGCGATGGCACCATCACACTTACAGCCGAGACTCCGATTGCAGTTTCTGGTGTTCAGGGCACATGGTCTACAACCGGAAACGCCAAGACAACCGGCAATATCCACAGTCCCGAGATTACATTCACAAACCTCGACGACCTCGATAACAACTTCTCGTGGGTAGTGGAGAACAAGGGCTGCAAGTCTTCCGACAAGATCACCATCATCAACAACATGGTGACCGCTGGCAGCGAGCCTGCTCTCGAGCTCTTCTCTTGCGATGGCACGATAGCTCTCGAGGCTGAGGACAACGAGAAATACTATCCTGGCTCTAAGGGTGTATGGACATCACAGAATGGCTCTACATTCAAGACCAACGGCGAGACCTCTATCGAAGGCTTCTATGCCGAGGCAGAGAACATCGGCTCAGCCGGCGACTTCTTCACATGGACCGTAACCCGCGGCACATGTCCTGCCGCCGAGCGCCGCATCACAGTTCACAACTATGGTGTAAATGCCGAGGTCAAGTTCGCCGAGGCCACAATCTGCGAGACCGAGCATCCTCTCGAGGCCTACAGCGTATCTTCTTACGGCGAGGGCGTCAAGGGCTACTGGAGCAAGGTTGGCTGGCCTGATACCCGCATCGGCGAGGAGGACTTCAAGATTGAGGATCCTGATGCCAATGTGACATCAGCCACCGACATGACTGTTCCAGGTATCTACAAGTTCCAGTGGAACGTGGAGCGCTGGATCGATGGCGAGATTGTTTGCCACAACGAGGCTCCTGTTACACTCACCAACGCAATGTTCACTGTAGATGCTGATACCCGCATCGATGCCGGCAAGTCGGCTTCGGAGTGTGGCAGCGACTACCTCCTCTCTGGTTCCGATCCTGGCGACGGCATCGGTACATGGAGCGGCAACGGCGTGACATTCGGCGATGGCTCAGAGGACGAGCTCCACAATCCTAACACTACTGTCCACGGTGTTCCTGCCGAGGGCGTGAGCGTTATGTGGACCGTGGCTGGCAAGTGTACTCTCAGCGACGAGATCACAATCTTCAACGACTTCGTAAAGGCCAGCGCATACGCTTCCGAGCCTGTTTGCGATGGCAAGGTTACTCTTACAGCTACCAACGACCTCAAGTCTAACTCTAACCTTGAGGGCTACTGGACCAAGAGCAAGACCTCTCTGGGCAACTTCATCGATGCCGACGGCAACCCTGCCGACAGAGTGGACGACCTCCAGGTGGTAGTATTCGACAATATGCCTGATGGCACCACAGCAGAGCTCACATGGACTCTGAAGAACAACCGCACCGACGGCACATACTGCCAGGATCAGGCTGTACTCACTGTGGTGAACAGATCATTCAACTTTACAGCTGGTGCCAACGACGTTACCAACTGTTCTGACTCATACGCTCTCAAGGCTACATTGCCAGAAGGCGCAACTGGTGTCTGGTCTTGCAACAACGAGGTTACATTCGAGACCTCCGACGCTGACAAGTATCCTGATGGCAAGAACGATCCTCATGCTATCGTTCACGGCCTGAGCAACTCTAATGTTAATACTCTTACCTGGACAGTTGAATCCAACGGTTGCAAGCAGCCTGCCAAGGTGGAGATTATCAACAACAGCGTAGACGAGGCCAAGGTACTCACCGAAAGCCAGCCTGTATGCGACAAGACATTCGACCTCAGGGCCGAGGCTCCTGTCCAGGGTACTGGCAAGTGGACCAAGACCGACAAGCAGGTAACTCTTACCGAGACACCTGGCTCTCCATACTTCGCCACAGTTTCCGGCTTGGCCGACAACTCTGTCACCGAGTTCGTATGGACAGTATCGCGCAGCAACGGCAACGGCAGAGTCTGCGAGAGCTCTAAGGCTATCACTCTTACCAACATGTACTTCGATTCTAAGATCCTCACACCTGACAAGACTGTCTGCGACGGCAGCATCAAGAATCTCCAGGCTCAGGATCCTAAGATCTACGGTGCATCAGGATGGTGGACTGCCAACGACGCCTCACTCACTATTTCAGACGAGGTATCAGCAAACCCTGTGGCAGACTTCAGCGGACTCCGCGCAGGTACTACCACATTCTACTGGCACGTAAAGAAGGGTGAGTGTCCCGAGAAGTCGTCTTCCGTAGATATCACAAACTCTATGGTAGAGCCAAGCATCGTTACAGCTGACGGCCCTGTATGTTCTCACACATTGCCTATCGTAGCCGAGAGCCCTGTAAACAACGCTACTGGCCTCTGGTCAATAGAATCAGGCTCTGGCCTCGCCAAGGTGGTTATCGAGTCTCCTGATGTTTACTCTACAAAGGTTTCCAACCTCCAGGGCGGCACCTACAAGATCAAGTGGACTGTAACATCCCAGGACAAGGAGTGTGTGGATTCCAAGACCCTCACAATCTCCGACGAGACATTCACAGTGGATGCCGACCTCTCTACCATAGAAAAGCAGCGCAACGTCTGCGGCAGCAAGGTAGACCTGGAGGCTCAGCAGCCTACTGGCAATGGATACTGGACTATCAACACCGACGGTGTAGCGGTTTCAGACCTCAGCACCAACAAGGTTACTGTAACCAACATACTCTCTACAGCAACCCTTACATGGACAGAGCAGCGCGCCAACTGCTCGGCAAGCGACGAGATCACATTCATCAACCGCAAGCCTGCGGCAAACGCTACTACAGAATACTTCACTTGCGATGGTTCGGTTAAGCTGAACGCCACAAAGGACGGCAGCACCGAGGGTCACTGGGAGAAGGTTGCCAAGTCTTACTCTGGCAGCTTCGCAGGCAACCAGTCGTCTACAGGCGACGCCAACGCAATCTACTCCGGCATCGACGAGAACGCAACCGTACTCCTCAAGTGGGTGGTTACCGACGACCAGATGCCTGAGTGTAGCAACTTTGCAGAGGCCAGCGTTACAAGCCTCGCATTCCAGCCAACAATATTTGCTGTGGATGCAGTCTGTGGCGACAAGGTTTCACAGATTACCGGTACTCTGCCAGAGTCTGGATACTATGGAACTTGGTCTTCTACCACTTCTACTGTCAAGTTCGGCGATATCCACGAGAAGGTTACCTCGGTAGAGGGACTCCAGCGTGGCCAGAACGAGATTTTCTGGACTGTGGCCGACGACAACAACATCTGTCCTAACAGCAACGTGGCTTCCGTGATCATCTACAACAACGATCCTACACAGGCCACCATCGTTTCCGACAGATCTGACGAGGGTCGTCAGTCTTGCTCAGGCGGCATCACACTCAAGGCTGCCGCACTCGAGACCGGCGAGACCGGCGAGTGGTCGATCGCAAACGGCGATCCTGACTACAACGGTACTCAGAACACCACTACCGCCGAGATCACAAACCTCAATATCGGTGAGAACCACTTCTACTGGACCGTTACCAAGGGCGAATGCTCTACCGTTGACGATATCGTAATCATCAACAACCAGGTAATAGCTGACGCCGGTATCGACGCCCAGAGCTGTGACGGCACTGCCAAGCTCGCGGCTCTCGACCCAAGCACCGTAGTATACGGCGGCTCAGGCGAGTGGAGCGCAAGCAACACCGACGTCAAGTTCGAGAACGACGACTACACCAAGCCTGACGCTCAGCTCACCAACCTGCCTGCCGGAGCAACAAGCTTTGTCTGGACAGTTACAAAGGGCAAGTGTGTTGAGTCTTCAAGCGTAGTTATCACCAACAACACTGTTTCGGCAGAGATAAACGAGGATCCTGTTATCCACATCTGCGCCGACACCTACCAGCTCACTGCCAACAACCTGGAGGGTACTGGTGCTGCCGGTCAGTGGATCTCCGGCAAGCCTGGCAAGGCAACATTCGACGCCACAGCCCACGTGGCCACAGTGAAGAGCCTTAACTCTGGCGCCAACGAGATCTGGTGGAAGGTTACAAAGGGCGAGTGCAAGGATTCTGCCCTCGTGACAATCTACAGCAACGCTATCAAGACCTCTATCGCGGGCCTCGACGACAATGGCCAGGTATACACCTGCGGTACCGAGCAGGCTCTCACAGCAGTACTCCCAAGCGAGTGCACTGGTTCATGGGAGATTGTGGACGGAACAGGCAAGTTCCAGGATAATTCGATGGCCGACAACAGCACTATCAACGTTGTCAACCTTGCCAACGACAGCTTCACCACACTCAACTGGACTGTCAAGAGCAACAAGAATCCGCTCTGTACAACAACAGTATCGGCCAACCTGATGTCTCTCGCCGTAAAGGCCGAGGTTGAGAGTCCGGTAATCGAGACTTGCACAGGCGATGTTGATCTCGTGGCATCGGCAATAAGCATAGGTGAGGGCTGGTGGGAGCCTGCCACACCTTCCAACGCCGGCAAGATTGACCAGTCTTCAGCTGCCGTAACCACACTTACAGGCGTGGCATTCGACACCAGCGAGAAGTACTACTGGAAGGTCCGCAACTCTTCTGAGTCCAAGATCTGTAGCGACGAGGCTCTTGTTACTGTGGTCAACCACGGATTCGAGCTCAGCGCCGGCACATACCTGCCAACATGTAGCAGCGAGGTAACACTTGCAGCCACTACATACGAGACCGGAAGCGGCCGCTGGGAGGTAGAGTCGGGCGAGGGCTACGTAGACAACCCAACTCTCTACAACACTGTTCTCCACATCCAGCCAGGCGCTGTTGTAAACCTCAGCTGGACCTACGAGAAAAACAACTGTCCCAAGACAGCATACACTCAGGTTGTAAGCCGCAAGATTGTCACCCAGGCCTTCGACAGGACTACATGTGACGAGACTGTGGTACTCGACGCTACTCCTCTCAGAAACGGTGAGACCGGATACTGGGAGACTGCCAACGAGGACAAGGTTTCGTTCCTTACCGACAATACTCTTGTAAACGCCAGGGCTACAGGCCTCCAGAAGGGCGGCAACTCATTCACATGGCATGTAAGCAACGAGCTCTGCTCTGCTACATCAAATGCTGTTGTTACTCTCGTGGTACCTAACGCCAAGCTGCCTAACAAGGTGGTGGCCGACTGGTGTTCAGGCACATTCCCACTCTCCGCGGAGGAGGATCCTACCCTCAAGCACTGGAGCGGTTCTTGGAGAATCATCGAGGGCCAGGGTTCTATCGCCAACCAGACCAACTACCAGACCCACATCACCGGCCTGGTACGCAAGGAGACCACCAAGGTGGTTTGGGAGGTAACCAGCGATGGCGGCTGTGTAAGCTCTGATACCATCACAGTTGTAAACAACGCCCCAGAGGTTACAGTTTCAAAGACTGCAATGTACTGTGGCAGCGATGGCGAGCTCGAGGCAAACACTCCAAGCGAGGGCACACACGGCTGGTGGAGAATGCATCCTAACTCAACATACAACGGTTTCGAGTTCGAGAACAGCACAGCGGCTGTTACCCAGTACCATGGCGCAAGACGCGGAGCTACTCTCGTAATCTGGACCGTGGAGGATACCAAGACCGGATGCCGCGACTCTGCCGAGGTTTCTGTAAACAACAACTCGTTCATCGTTTCGGCTGGCGAGACCGAGGATATCGACTCCTGCGAGTACGTGGTTGGCCTCTTCGGCTCACCTCTCGATACCGACGACGCAGTTGGATACTGGGAGCCTGTCGATCCTAACCTGAGACTTACATTCAGTAATTCTACAAGCAACAGAACTACTGTTACTGGTCTCCAGTATGGTCACAACCTCCTCAGATGGAATATCACAAAGAATGGCTGTCCTGAGGCCGGAGTTGTGGATGTAATCCACCGTCTCTACCCAGGATTCACAGCTGGCGACGACGAGAGCATCTGCTCCGATGTTTACCAGCTCATAGGTACCGATCCTAAGGCATACGAGGATCCTTCAAACTATGGCAACATAGTACAGAAGTGGGAGTATGTGGCTGGTACCGGCAACTACTCATTCGACAACTCTACCAACTTCTCTACAAAGGTCCGCGGCCTCGGCCTCGGCAACAACACTCTCAAGTGGTCTGTCGACAACGGATCCTGCAAGATGGAGAAGACTATTACTCTTACAAACAATGGCGTTGTGGCCGATGCCCAGGGAGGCGACGAGGTGATACCTCAGTGCGACAACTTCTACAAGTTCTTCGCCCAGATGCCTTCTAAGTACGACTCAGTATACTGGAGCATACCTAACGGCAACGGCGAGTTCTACGTACAGAAGACTGTTTCTGATGCCGCTTGGGCTCTCGAGCACCCTGATACAGAGAACCTCTTTGCCGACAGGGCTGATACTACAACAGTATTCAACCTCGACAACGGCACCAACGTCATTGTATGGAATGTATGGCACAATGGCTGCCACACTACCGACACCGTAAGGATCAAGAACCTCTCTCCAAGCAAGGCTGTCACAATGGCTGACGTTCCAGTCTGCGTATCAGAGTACCACCTCAGCGGCAACTCGCCAAGAATCGGTACAGGTATGTGGAGCAAGGACAACGAGAACAACCCTGCCATAATAGAGAATCCTGAGCTCAACTACACCGAGGTCAGCAACCTGGCAGTAGGCGAGAACAAGTTCTTCTGGACAATCACCAACGAGGAGGACGGCAAGGTCTGCAAGTCGGTGGCCGAGGTTGTGATTACCAACCACGCTCTCAGCGTATCTGCCGGAAGGGACGCCGTTACATGTACAAGCGATGGCGTGCTCAAGGCTTCCGATCCTGCTCCTTACACAGGTTCATGGTCAGAAGTAACAGACTTCGGCAGCAAGATCGAGGATCCTTCAAGCTTCGAGACCAAGGTTACCAACCTCGTAGTGGGCGGCAACACATTCCGCTGGACCAGAACCAACGGCGTATGCTCGGTATCTGATGATGTGACAATCACCAGCAACAAGCCTACAGCAGCCAACGCCGGCGGCATCCACTCTTCTTGCTTCGACTACGCTACTCTCCACGCCAACACACCTGATGTGGACGAGATCGGCTGGTGGGAGCCTCTCGGCGGCCAGGGCGACATCGCCAACAGCACCGATGTCAACACCAAGGTTACCGGCTTGGGCGGCGGCAAGAACACATTCATCTGGAGAATCCAGCGCGGTTCAGGCGACCAGGCTTGTGTATCTTCCGACACCGCTGTGGTGAACAGCAACAAGCTCTCGCTCTCTGTAACATCAAGCCTGCCTGAGTACTGTACTCCTGAGGGAGAGGTATTCGGTACTGCAAACGTTGACGAGTACGAGTCGTTCTGGGATCCAATAGGCGGTACCGCCACATTCGAGAACAAGTCTGCTAACAGCACCAAGGTATTCAACCTCCAGGAGGGCAAGAATACTCTCCGCTGGACAGTAAAGGTTTACGACCCATTGACAAACCAGAGATGTGACGCCTACGCCGATATCACTCTCCAGAACAACACAGCGCCTCAGGCTATATTGCCAGACGTGCTTGATGTCTGCGACACAGTGGCTCAGATCAGGGCTAACATTCCTCCTCAGGGCACCTTCGGTACTTGGGGATTCACTCAGGGTAATGCACGATTCGAGAACTCTACTGCATACTCGACCACAGTACACGACCTCGACGAGGCCGACAACTACCTGACATGGACTATCCACAAGGGCAACTGTACTTCGATGGCCACCATGAAGCTGAGAGCCTCTATCGTCACCACAACGGTATCCGGCGACAACGGTACCGATACAGTACGCATCTGTGGTCCCGAGACTGTGATCTCTGGAGCTCCTGCTGGTCAGGACGGCTACGGATGGTGGACCACTACATCAAATGATGTCCAGTTCGAGGATGACGTCACAACAAACGAGAATGTGAGAATCCACAACGTGACATCAGGTACTCACAACTTGATGTGGCACATAAAGAAGGCCAACGGCTGCGAGGCCACAGCACCTCTCGTTGTTATCAACAACAAGTACAATGCTATGGCAAGCATGGCTACTCCAAATCCTGTATGTAGCGGCGACGCCACCCTTATCGGTAACGTGCCTGTGGCCGGTGCAAGAGGCTACTGGACTGGTCCTCAGAACGCATCGTTCTCCGACGAGGCCAACCCTGTTACCGTAATGTACCTCACAGTACCTGGCAACAGCGAGGCTGTATGGCACATCGAGAAAGACGGCTGCGAGAACACTGCATCTGTCGACATCTACAACCTCTCCGTACAGGCTGTTGTCTGCGACGAGGTTACAGCCTGTGGCGACGATGAGATCGTAACCATCTCGGCAAATGCTGCTCCTGATGATGGCGAGGGCTACTGGAGCTACGTAAACGGCGTGCTCGAGATTGCCGAGACCGACAGAAACGTTACTACAGTTTCCAAGATCCAGCAGGGTGCCAACACCGTAAGCTGGACAGTTAAGTCTAAGCTCTGGAGAGATAAGGACGGCAAGGAGCATCAGTGCGAGTCTACCGACTATGTAGTGGTAAACAACAACCACTTCGAGACCAGCGCCGGCATCAACAAGGAGGTCTGCGACACCATCACAGAGCTCCGCGGTACATACCACGGCGCCAAGGCCAAGTACACATGGTCCGGCGGTAAGTTCACCGATCCTTACAACTACAAGACCAACGTAATGGGCCTGAGACCAAGCGTTCCTCAGACACTTACATGGACTGTAGAACTCAACCACTGTACAGCGACAGCCGAGGTTCAGGTTGTAAATACCCATGTCGACATCACCATCGCTTCGGGCGACAAGGTGGTTTGCTCCGACAGGACCAACCTCGAGGCTCGCCAGACAGCCGGTACCGGTGTATGGAGCGTTCCTAACGGAGCGGGCCGATTCGAGAACAGCACAGCACAGATCACAATGGTTGACAGCCTCGCTCCTGGCGAGAACATCATCCGCTGGACTGTTACCAACGGCAACAACAGGTGTCCTACATTCAAGGATGTGGTACTCGACAACAGAGCCATCAAGGTATCAGCCGGCGAGGACAGACCTACATGTGACACATTCTACACACTGGCAGGTCAGCCTCTTGCTGAGAACCAGAGAGGATGGTGGTCGGTAGGTACCAAGTCTACTGACATCAACCTACGCGGCGATGGTCCTGCTTTCGAGGACAAGTACAAGAACAACACAAGGGTAACCGGTCTCTACTACAGCGACGACGGCGCTGGATACACCAACGCATTCACATGGTATGTGGAGGATTCGATTACAGGTTGTTCCGACGAGGCTACAGTACTCATTACCTCTTACCACTTCACTGTGGATGCCGACAAGACTACAGTCGACAACGAGAAGGTTACCGAGGAGAACAGCATCGAGCTCTCAGCCAAGGAGTCGCCTTACTACACCGGCGAGTGGAATCCTGTTATCGGTAGCGGCAAGGCCGAGCCTAACGACCAGCCTACCACAACCGTTACTCAGCTTTCTTCTGGTGTCAACGTGATCCAGTACACCGCAACGCTCAAGGGCAATACCGACGGCGGGGCCGAGACAATACCTCACTGCAAGGCTTCGGGAGTTGTTACGGTTTACTACAGCGCATTCGACGTGGATGCAGGTGCCGACAAGTCTATCTGTGAGGATTCTGTACAGCTGAATGCTCAGAAGGTGGAGAACGCGGTATCTTACTGGTCATCACATGACAACGGTGCCGTATTCGAGAACAATGCCGACGCCAAGACTTGGATCCACAAGCTCTCGCCAGGTAGAAACGTTCTCTTCTGGCACGTGGTTAAGAACGGCTTCGAGGCTATCGACTCCGTAGTGATCTACAGCTACAAGTTCGACGTGGATGCCGGCAAGGATCAGCACCTCTGCGAGCCTGAGTCCGAGCTCTCCGGTTCTCGACCTCTCAACAATCCTCTCATCAGGGATTCTGAGTGGACCGGATACTGGGATACTCCATTGGGCGGCCTTCACTACTACAGTCCAAGCTCTCAGAACACACGCATCGATTCTGTAAAGGCTATGACCAACCAGATCGTATGGCATGTGGAGTTCAAGAAGAACGACCTCGAGACCAACGACAAGAAGATGCTCACATGTTTCGCCCAGGATACTGTGAATGTTACATACTATGTACCACCACAGCCTACATTCTCTACTATTCCAGCCAGCGGCGCGGGCTGTAGCCCATTCACCGCAAGCTTTGTGAATACTACCATCTACGACGTGGATACAACCGGAGCCCTCTCATTCAGCTGGAATCTCGGCAATATCCACAACGAGCCAGACAGCGTTGGCATGATAATCTCAAGGACGTTCACCAACGATATGCCTTACGACAGCATAGTTCCGATATACCTGACATCGGCTCTCAAGATTCCGGGCGGCAAGACCTGCCGACGCACCGATTCTTCTGAGATAAGGGTATTCTCGGTTCCTGAGGTTCAGATAGTGGCCACACCTCCTGTGACAACTCAGCCTAACATGAGCGTGGGTCTCACAATAGACTCAATACAGGGTGCCACACTCTACGACTGGAAGTTTGGCGACGGCGAGGGCCGCGTATGGCATGGCAACAGCGAGTTTACTCCTTCGTTCAGCTACAAGTACGCTACATACGGTTCTTACAAGATTTCTCTCAATGTCAACAACGAGCACTGCTCGGCATCAGACACTGTGGACTTCCTGATCCGTCCTGCCAAGCCAGAGCGTACAATGCGCGACAAGGGCTTCAACGGTTGCGAGCCTTACCTCCACATAATGCCTCAGGCTACTCTGTACGCCGACTCTGTAAGATGGTACATCTACAGCGTGAACGATACCACCGAGACACTCTGCGCCGAGCCTCTCACATTCAAGGACGGCGAGCGTGCTCAGTTCCAGTTCAACGAGACTGGCAGATACTATCTCCGTCAGTACGCTTACGGTCCTGGATCCAACGGCAACTGGATACCGCTGCGTACAGATACCGTGGTTGTAAACATTACTCCTAAGGCTGACTTCACAACTCTGCCCGACACAGTAAGGCTGCCGAACATACCGCTCTTTACCCAGAACCTCTCAACACATGGCGAGAAGTATGAGTGGAACTTCGGCGACGGCAACCTCTCTACCGAGTTTGAGCCTACATACTACTACGAGAAGGATGGCGAGTTCTTCGTGACACTCACCGTCTGGAGCAAAGACCAGTGTGCGGCCACAAGCAAGGAGCACCGCGTGATAGTGGAGCCAGAGGGCATGCTTAGATTCCCGAACGCCTTCCGTCCCGATCCTTCGGGCCCAAGCGACGGAATATACAGCGGCTACCGCAACGGCCTCAACAACTACGTATTCCTGCCTTACCCACGCCACGGTGTAATGCCGGGAACTTACATCCTCGAGATCTTCAACCGCTACGGCGAGAAGATTTACGAGAGCAACGATCCGGATATCGGATGGGATGGCTACTACAGAGGCAAGCTCTGCAAGCAGGATGTTTACGTATTCAAGGCACGCTGCACATTCAAGAACGGCAAGCTCTTCAAGCAGGTCGGCAATGTGACACTGCTCAGATAACATTCGCAAATCACTGATACAAAGACAAGCGCCACGTCTCCGCAAGGAGGCCGTGGCGCGTTCTTTTTTTTCCTGTACTGATGCCGCAAAAAAAAAGGCACCGGCACCCGGTATCCCCTCATGCGGGAATGCCGTGGTGCCGGTGCCTGCTTCTGCCCCTTGCGCGTCTGGCCGTGCGGGAGTTTTAGTTCTCCTGTCCGTATGCCTTCAGCGCCTCGTCCATCTCTCTGAACTTCTGCTCCACCTTGTTGTAGAGCTCCTCGTCCTCGATGCCCATCACCGAGGCGTCGTCCTTCAGATACTCCATGATGTATACGCCCACATTCTCGGGGGCATTGTCCATCTCGTCCTCAGTCTCGTAGTAGGGGTAGAGGGAGCAGTATGTCTTGCCCTCAAACTCTATCTTGTCCTCGATGTAGTAATCCTGTTCTTTGCCGTTCTCGTCTTCCAGTGTGTAGACCTCCAGCTCGCGTTCAAGTATTTCTTCGCTCATTTTATTATGTTTTTTTATGTGTTGAATATCTGCAAAGGAAAGCATTTTTTCTGACGTAGTGAAATATTATGACAGATTTTTTTGGGAAGCTGGTCAATTTTTTTTCGATAAACTCTTGGCGGAACCCCCAAAAATGTATACATTTGTGATTCGAGAATACTTTTTTATAGCGAAAAGCCAAATAATTGTATGGAAGATAGTATAGACAGCCTCAGACAACATATAGCATCCTGCGTGGGGCCTGGCGGCATCAGCTCCGCCGACATGGACGCCATAAAGATACGCGCGCAGCGGCTGGGCATATCGCCCGGGCTGCTGGACGCCATGGTGCGCGAGGCCACCGGCGCCGACATGGATGGCGGCGGTTTCAGGGCCCGGTGGTACCACGTGGTGATGGCAGTGGTGCTGATAGTGATATTGTCGATGGTGGTGTTCATAAACATAGACTTCAGCAGCGACGGGGGGCGCGTGGAGAGGGTGTCGCCATCGGCGATGCGCAATATGCCCATAGCCCCGGACGACCTGGTCCACATCTATTCCGGATGCTGCGACGGCATGTCGGTGCTCATCACTGTAAAGTCCGTGCGCGAGCAGCCCGGCGGCGGCGTAGACATGGTCTACGACATCAAGTGCGATTTCGTGCCTCTGGCCTCGGGAGCCGTATGCCATGTGGACATGGAAAGCCGGACGCTCGATTTCGGGCATCCGGACGGTGAAAGCCCCAAGATAGACCTTGGCAAGTGCGTGGTGGAGCGCACATCGGCCGGCAAGCTGGCGATAAAATCCGCTGACGGCAAGTTTGAGCTGATGCAGCTGTAGACCGCCAATTTTTTATTGTTAACTCACTTTTTTGTGATAATGCGTATGATGAATAATAGGATATATGTTGCGGCTGTTGTGGCGTTTTCGTGGGCGCTGATGCTGGCTCTCGCTGCTTGCGGGGGGCAGGGCGACTCTTGCTGCGCCGAATGTGACAGCATGAGGGTGGTATTGGCCGAATACGTGCAGCGCGACAGCGTGAAGAGCGCGCTGCTCACAAGCTACGACAACCACCTGAGCAAGTTCGGCAACATACAGGACTCCATAGAGATGTACAACAAGGCCATCGACTCGCTGAAGGTGGTCATAAAGTCCAGGGGGCGCGCCTCGGGCAGCGACAACGCCGAGCTCCAGAAATACATGAACCAGATAAGGAGCCTCATAGCGCAGAATCAGGAGCTGGCCGAGCAGCTTCAGCAGCAGGGCCTGAAAAACGCATCTATGGACAAGCTCATAAAACTGATGTACTCCAGCGTGGAGGCCAAGCAGGCCGAGCTGGCCGAGACCCAGCGCAATATCAACAGCCTGAAGAAAGAGGTCCAGGGCCTTGAAAACAAGGTGGAGACCCTCTCCACCGAAAACGAGACCCTCTCCAGGAAGGTGGAGGTGCTCAACGACGTGGCCGCCAGGATTCCGGGCGCATGCAAGGTGGTGCAGCCCAGGGAGCGCAAGGCCAAGAAGATACAGACTCTGGAGATATCCTACACCCTGGAGGCCAACATGAAGTCCACGCCGGGCACAGTGCCCGTGTACTTCAGGATACTGGACCCGCTGGGCAAGGTGCTGGACCCACACGGCGAGTTCGTGTTTGAGGGCCGCAGCATAGCCTACACCCTAAAATCGTTTGTGGACTACAAGGGCAAGAGCGTGCGCCAGCTCATAGAGTGGAACAAGAGCCACGTCGTGCTGGAACCCGGCACATACACGGTGGACTTCTTCATAGATAATTACAAGGGCACAAGCGACTCGTTCACTCTTGAAAAATAGAAAACATTAGCCTTCTACACAAAATGACCGACTTCGAGAACCTGAAATTAGAGATAGAAAAATACGTGCGCTCCGGCATGCAGGAGGCCACCCGCCGCCAGCTTATCGACAAGGCCGGCAGGATGGGTATCAACGCCGGACAGCTCGTGATGCTCATCAAGAACGCCGAGCTGGAGCTCAAGTTCGCCACCGGCGCATCAAACACCGACTACCCCGACGACCTGGGCTCCGGATTCATGACCGGCAGCCAGCAGCCGGCATCCTCGGGCTTTGTACAGCAGGAGGCTGATGCCGCCGTTCCAGCATCGGCGCCGGCCCTGGATCCCGCATCGGCATCGGAATTCTCCGAGGTGCGCAAGCTCGACAAGAGCGGAGCCATGGCTGATATATACACTGCGATACACCTGGGGCGGCGAAAGGTGATCATCAAGCGCATAAAGCCGCAGTTCCGCAGCAAGCCCGCGTACGTAGACCTCTTCTACAAGGAGTTCGACAACGGATACAGCCTCGACAATCCCAACATTGTGCATTTCTATGGCAAGGGTGAGGATGCCGAGGGGCCTTTCTACTATATGGAGTATGTGGACGGACGCACACTGTCAGATTTCATGAAGAAGGAAAACCAGCGCGACCCCGAGACCATCAGGAAGATAACCCTGCAGCTGCTGGAAGCCCTCAAGTACATGCATCAGAGGCAGATATACCACCGCGACCTGAAGCCCGACAATGTGATGATAACATACAAGGGCAACAACGTCAAGATAATAGACTTTGGCCTGGCCGCCGCCGACTCTCAGATAGACAACCTGGCCAAGGCCGGCACGCCAAGGTATGCCGCGCCGGAGCTTATGACAAAGGCTTCCGCTGTGGACGGAAGGTCCGACATATACTCGCTGGGCCTGATGCTGATAGAGATGTTTACCGGAAATCCCGACCGCCACAGCCTCATGGACATTCCCCACGAGCAATACCGCGCCATAGCCGACAAGTGCACCATGGCACTGCCCGACTACAGGTATCAGAACTGTGACGAGATAATACCGCTGCTCCAGACCGGCAATACAAGGCCTATACCCAAGTGGCTGGAAGACAAGGTGAAGGAATACGCCGCCGATGGCTTCATTTCCAGAAACGAGCGCATCGTGCTCAATAAGGAGATAGCCCGCGCCGGCGCCGACAAGGACCTCGTGGAGGCCATGATATCCGACGAGATAGAGAAGGCCATCAACCAGAAACGCAAGGACGAGATAAGGCGCCGCAACGAGATGGCCATGCAGACTGTAAACCAGGGCTCGTCCAAGCCTGCCAAAAGACCCGCCAGAAGGTTCCTCGCTGTCATACTGGGCATACTGGTGGCCATAGCAGCGTATTATGTGGTTACATACTATCTGGACCATAAATCCCGCGAGCAGCGCGGCAGCTGCAACAACGAGTATGTGGCCTCTGACAGTGAATTTGGCCCCGGCGACCTGGTATACACCACAACCGACGTAAACCTGAGGCAGCTTGCCTCCACAGAGAGCAAGGTGATAAAGGGATACCGCAAGGGCACCCAGGTGGAGGTGATATCAGTGCTTTACAACTGGGTGGAGGTAAAGGTGGACGGCAAGCGTGGATACATGGCCAAAGCGTATCTGGCAAAAAAATAGGGACAAATGCGGAGTATACTCCCACGTCCGTGCGTCTCTACGGGCTTTAAGCTTTAAACTTTTAACTTTGTACTTTACACTATAAACTATAAAAACTATGTTCGAGGCTATAAGGAAAATTTTTGCGGGCAATGGCGTAAGGACCATCACCAGCAGCACCATGCAGGGCCGCAAGCCCAGCCAGGAGGACAGTTTCCTGGTGACAGGGCTCAGCCACGGCAGGCGTCTGGTGTTTGTGGCCGACGGAGTTGGCGGCCACGGCCATGGCGACTGGGCCAGCATGGCGACTGTGGAGGTGTTCAGCAAGGCTTTCGACGCCCTGCCGTCAGAGGCCGACATTCCGGCTTTCCTGCGCGACACGGCTATGGAGGCCGCGCGCATTGTGTTGCAGAAGGGCAACGACCAGCCCGAATACAAGAACTGCGGCACAACGGTGTCGGGCTTCATGATAATGGGTGACGCATACCACACCATCAACATAGGAGACAGCCGCGTCTATCTATGGAGCGAGGATATCCTATGCCGCGAGACCCACGACCACTCCATTGTGCAGGAGATGCTGGACCGGGGCGAGATAACAGAGGTGGAGGCTTTCTCTCATCCGCGCCGCAATATGATGACCTCGGCAATAGGGCAGAGCCTCGACATGATAAAGATTGAGATAAACGGCCCCCGCAAGCTGGTGGACGGCGACATCCTGATGGCTTTTTCCGACGGTGTGCACGATGCCCTTACCGACGAGCAGATATACAGCCTCGTAAAACGCTACAAGGATTCCGACGACCTGGCCGACCGGCTGGTGCAGGCTGCCTACAATGCCGGCGGCAAGGACAATATTACTGCCGTTATTTACAGATATTCAAGATAATACAAGATTATATATGACTGATACTCGAAATATAGCGCCCAAGGCGGCTGGCTATTACGCCGCAAATGCTGGACTGCTGTGCCGCAACAGGCTTTTCGCGGTGATAGATTCGTCGGTTACCGACATGTGCATGTATCTGGTGACCGCCAACGACAACAATTTTGCCGTAAAGGCCGAGCGCTGCATGCCGGCAATGGGAGTGGAGCCCCTCACCAGGGCCATAGCAGAGAAGATTGTGAAGACCGCAAACCTTAACCACATTATCCCTGCCGACAGGCCTGATATGATAAACGCCGAGATTGTGCGCCACTACGCGCTGTCGGCAAAGGTGATCGCCTTCATGGGACAGAACCCTGACAAGGAGTCTCTGAAACTTAACACTAATTTTGAGTGCGCTCCCGACCAGAAACAGCCGGTGGCGATATCCATACCTGAGATCTGGGATACTGCGGCCAGTTATGCGCGTCAGTATTCATTGGCTTTCAATGAATTCCTGGCGGCCAACAACACACGGGTCATCGATCTTGAGAAGATAATACTCATAGGCGACACCTTGGCGTCGGAGAGTGTTTGTCAGGATTTTATGCGTATGGCCGACAACGATACTGTAATATATCCAGGCAGCAAGGTGCCTGAGATTATGGCTTTTGAGCCCGCCACCGAGTCCGACGACGAGAAAACCATGATAATGCCCGTGCAGGAGCAGGCGGCATCAGGCAATTCGCTGCTGTCTAATCTGCCTCCGTCGTGGCAGTCGATGCTTGGCAACGGCAGTGACGCGCATCAGCCTCAGACTCCTCAGACTCCTCAGACTCCACCCGCTCCACCCGCACCTCCCAAGCCAGTTTTTGTGAATGAGTACAGGCAGGTGTCTCAGGTGGTGATATCTCAGCTGGCCTCCGGCACTTGGGTAAGGCTGGATACTTTCGACCCTACTCCGGGCAAGGGAGCCGCTTTCCAGGAGATGGAGTATCTTGGCGACGGTCTCTTCAAGGTGGTGGCCAGTGGCAGGAGCCTGGCGCCGGGGGATATTGCAAAGCCTTTTGCCGCCGCCTGGCAGTGCGAGGTGCAGGTGGACCTGGAGATCACAAGGGGCCCATCGTCGCTCGGAAGATTCCGCACACGTGTGGTGAAACGTATCAGCATAAAGAATTTCTATGAATAATCCCAGGGAAAGAAATGGTTTTATGGATTGCATCGTGGTATGCGTGGTGATGGTGGCTATGTGGCTTTTCGGCTGCATCAGCGAGAAAACCATATACTATTGGTATGCCTTCGCCATAGTGGGCAATTCGCTGTCGGCGGTTGCAATATTGCTCCTCAGGAAGCTCTGGCCGATGTGGGTTCTGATTTTTGCCGATTTCCTGTTTTATGTGATCATAGAGCTGGATGCTCCATGCAGCATAAGCCCGTGGCTTCTGTATGGCACCTTGTCTGGAATCTGCATAACGGGACTGATGCTCTACTGGATAATGTTCAGGACCAACAAGGGACAGCTGATAGCGATTGGCCTGTCGGACCTGGCTCTCAACGCATCGTTCCTGATGCTGGACCTCATGCTGCAGCAGTTAATGTAATTTTTTTGTTTTTTTTCTTATGGAAAAGGTTTGGCACATACGCAACAAGGATATTGATGACCGCAAGGTGAGTGAGTTTCAGAAGAGGCTGAACGGCTATCTGGATTTCCAGCTTACCAAGATGATAGTGAGCCGTCTGGGCTATGACGTGGAGGCGGTGCGCCGTTTCCTGCGTCCCGACCTTGCCATGCTCCACGATCCCTTCCTTTTCCGTGATATGGACAAGGCCATAGACCGCCTCTGCCGCGCCATCGACGGCGGCGAGTATGTAATGGTGTATGGCGATTATGATGTGGACGGCACCACATCGGTGGCCCTGGTATACTCTTTCCTCAAGGAATTTTTCGAAGACAGCAGTCTCGATGCCGGACGCCTCTCGTATTATGTGCCCGACAGGTATACAGAAGGTTACGGGGTGTCCATGAAGGGTGTCGACGAGGCGTATGCCAGAGGCTGCACCCTGATAATAGCCCTCGACTGCGGCATCAAGGACAATCCCCGGATCGACTATGCCAATACCCTGGGCATAGATTTCATAGTATGCGACCATCACACTCCGGGCGACAGGCTGCCCGATGCCGTGGCCGTGCTGGATGCCAAGCGCGCCGACAATACCTACCCCTTCAACGAGCTTTCGGGATGCGGCGTGGGTTTCAAGCTGATGCAGGCTCTCTGCATCAGGAAAAATATCCCTCTGGAGAAACTTTTCAACTACATAGATTACACTGCCGTAAGCATCGGCTCTGATATTGTGCCCATTGTGGATGAGAACCGTGTATTGGCGTATTATGGAATCCGCAAGCTGAATTCGCAGACTCTCAGGTTCAACAAGGTGGATATTCCCGCCGGGCCGCGCACATGTTTCCGTGCCATAATGACTGAGGCCGGTCTCTTGGATGACAGCCTGCCCAAGGACGGACAGCGATATGTGACTATCACCGACTCGGTATTCATGATAGGACCGCGCATCAATGCGGCCGGACGCATGAAGTCTGGTATCGAGGCTGTGAGGCTGATGATCACCGGCGATTTCGATGAGGCCATGGGCTTTGCCAGGGATATTTCCAAATACAACGAGGAGCGCAAGGGCAAGGACCACGACATTACCGAATCGGCGCTCAGGACATTGGAATCCGACCCCATGAACAGCCAGAGATTCAGCACCGTAGTCTATGGCGACGACTGGCACAAGGGCGTGGTTGGCATTGTGGCCAGCCGCCTTACCGAGCATTATTTCCGCCCCACCATAGTACTCTCCAAGATAGGCGACATGCTCTCGGGATCGGCCAGGTCGGTGTCTGATTTCGACCTATACGAGGCCATCGATTCCTGCCGCGAGTATCTTACAGCCTTTGGTGGCCATAAGTTTGCCGCGGGCCTCAGCCTCAAGTACGAGAATATCGGGAAGTTCAGGGAGGGGTTCGAGAAATATGTGAGCGAGCATGTCACGGAGAGCCAGAGACATCCTGTGGTGGATATTGAGCAGTATGTCAGCTTCAGCGACATCACATTCGATTTCTACAACAAGCTTCAGATGTTTGAGCCCTTCGGTCCCGGAAACCCCGAGCCTGTGTTCGCCACCCGCAACGTTGTGGCACTGCCGGGAACCAAGAAAGTAGGGAAGACTGAGCCTCAGGAGCATCTCCGCATAGTGGCAACCGACGGCAGCGGTGCCACAATTACAGGAATTGGCTTCGGCATGGCGGAGTATTATCCGCAGATAATCACAGGTCGGCCCTTCCGGCTATGCTACACAATAGACGTAAACGAATTCCGCGGACAGAGAAGCTTGCAGATAATGGTGAGGGATGTGAAGGTAGATTAGGACAGGATGCACGCATTTTTTTTGTATTTTCACGTCAAATAAATTACCTTTGCAATCGGCAATCTGGAGATATGTCCCAGTTGCAGACCGGGGATTATCCCCATTTGCGAGATCAATCAGTTGTACAACATATAAAACCAATAAGCCAATGAGAAAAACAGTTTTTGCAAAAATCATCAAGACATTTGTTGTAATAATGGCGCTCAATTTCATGGGCGGCCATGCCATGGCGCATGCAGGCATCAGGCCTGGCCAGGAGACTGTGAGCGTGCAGGATGGCGACTTCGAGAAACTCAAGGAAAAGCTGGCGACTTTCAAGGCCAAGGTCCAGGAATCCTCCAAGGCTGATGCGTCGGACCTGTTTGCCGAGGCCAAAGCCATCAAGGCCGAGATAAACGCGGCATCTCTCACCGACGAGGAAAAGGGCGAGCTGGCCAAGACATTCAACGAGATAATCGAGATAGCCAAGAATCTGAAGTAGGAAACACGCATCAGAAAACAAACTAAAAACAATCGTATTGTGAGAAAGTTTTTCTATATAGTGCTGATGCTGGTTGCAGTGTCTTGCGGCAGTCACGCCCTGGCCCAGGTGAAGGGCGAGGCCTCTTGCCGCAAGTTTCTCCAGGAGGATTTCTTCAAGAGGATGAACGATTGGAGCCTGGCAGCCTGCAATCCCGGCGGCGACAATGTGGCCACAGCCTACGAGGCTGTTGTCCAGGCCATCTCGGTAAAGAAACTGACACCCATAAGTGACGAGATATCAGCCGCCAACAAGCAGGGCGACGGATGGCTTGCATTCTTCCAGCATCTGGCCGATGTCAAGAAGGCGTTCGAATGCAGATACATAAAGGCAAACGCCGTGTGCGCCTCGCGTACAGGAGTCTGGATGCTTGTGGAGTTCGAGGTAAGGTACGACAATCAGAAACTTGTGGCCCACGATTACATGTGCGTGCAGACGTTCCCATTCGGCAGCGTGGTGGACCAGATACGCAGCAATCCTCCCGACAACTGCGAGTTCGACGCCAGCACCATGTTCCCTGTAAAGGCCAAGGTGGTGGACGAGACCGGAAACCCGGTGCTCGGATACTCGGTATCTGTCAACAACAAATATGTGCAGACGGCATCGGCTAATGTGGTGGTATACCGCAACGAGAACTTCTCGATAGAGAAGGTTTTCCCATTCAGCACCATAGTGGTGTCGCGCCCCGGCTACGAGACTCAGGAGCTGCCGGCAAGCCCCGCGCAGACGCTTGAGATAATAAAACTGAAAAAACTGCCCCAGAAGGATGTCGACATTCCGTTCAAGATAATAGACGACCGCGGCCAACAGCTGTTCGATTTCCACGTGGCCATCAAGGACACCGTGCAGGACGCCTCTATAAGCCAGAGCTTCAATTATCAGAAAGATGTCTACACATTGGAGAGCGTGCCTCTGGGCGCCATACTCACATTCAGCAAATCGGGCTACGAGCCTGCTTCCATACCGGCCGACAGCAAGACCGACGTAAGGATAATAAGGCTGAAGCAGCTGCCGCGCACCACTCTCAGGGTTACCGGCAGGGTGGTGGACGAGCTTGGCAATCCGCTTACATACTACGACGTACAGGCCCGGGACACTTCGGCCAAGGTGGCGGCGTATTTCGTGTCATACAAGAACGACGTGTTCGAGATAGGCCCTGTGTCGCTGGAGGCTGTTGTGACAATATCCAAGACCGGATACGAGGATCTGGAAGTGCCTGTAAGGGGAAGGTCCGACCTGGGGTCTGTGAAACTCATCAAGAAGCCGCTTACCATAATCAAGGTGGCCGGCAAGGTGGTGGACGACATAGGCAACCCGCTCTACAACTACACCGTGGAGGTGAAGGACCAGGCATCTGATGCCGGCGGCAGCAGCCCCAGGGTTTCATACAGAAACGATGTGTTCTCCATAGACCAGGTGGCTGTGGACGCATCGTTCACAGTGTCGAAACTGGGATACGAGAGCATAAGCGTGGATGTAAGCAACCGCACCGACGTGGGCATCATAAAGCTGAAGAAACTGCCTCCTCAGATAATAAGAGTTTCAGGCCAGGTTGCCGACGAGCTTGGCATTCCTCTGTCCAACTACACCATACAGTTCAACGATTCCACCAAGGCATCAGGAGCCGACTTCGACATATCGTACCGCAACAACGTGTTCACAATAGGCAAGGCTCCTTACGATGCCACCATCACGCTGTCCAAACCCGGCTACGAGACCAGGGACGTGGCCATCAACAACCGCGGCGACCTGGGTATCGTAAAACTGGCCAAGGCTCCGGCCCCGGCATCCAGCATCCCCGGCTCGTTTACCGAGACTGTAAACGGTGTGCCGTTCAATATGGTGTTTGTGGAAGGTTCCACATTCCAGATGGGCGCCACCGAGGTGCAGGGCGACGAGGCCAACTACTGGGAGAAGCCCGTGCATCAGGTGACTCTTGGCAATTTTGTGATTGGCCAGACCGAGGTTACTCTCAGGCTGTGGAGGGCCGTGATGGGCAAGGCGCCAGGCAACATGAAAGGCATAGACACATCGCGGGCTGCCGACAACCTGCCTGTGGTAAACATAAGCTGGAGCGAGGCTCAGTCATTTGTGCAGAAACTCAGCTCTCTGACCGGCAGGAACTACCGTTTGCCTACCGACGCCGAGTGGGAATATGCTGCCAGGGGCGGCAAATTCAGCAAGGGCTACAAGTACAGCGGCAGCAACAATGTTTCCGATGTGGCCTGGTGCGATGCCAATTCGGGCAAGAAGATCCAGCCCGTGGCCAAAAAATCACCCAACGAGCTGGGACTCTACGACATGAGCGGCAATGTATGGGTATGGTGTCAGGATGTGTACCGCGAGTACGATGCACCCGACTACACCCCAGCGCCCAGGTCTGACGGGGCTGGAGATGCCCATGTGTACCGCGGCGGCGGCTACGGCAACGAGTCCACATACTCCCGCATATCGTATCGCCACTATCTGAGTCCTGATTATCAGAACAATTCGCTTGGTTTGCGTCTGGCACTCTGATGCTGCCTCCCTATATAACAACAAATCCCGTCAGGATTTTTCCAGGCGGGATTTGTTGTTTTTTTTGTGTATGTCGGGCTGATGCTGCTATTCTACATCAGCGCGTCTATCTTGGCCTTCAGGTCGGACTCCTTCACAGCGCCCACCAGCTTGTCGGCCAGCTCGCCGTTCTTGAAGAAGAGGAAACACGGAATGCTCCTTACCCCAAACTGACCTGTGATGTCGGGCTCGTCGTCCACGTTTACCTTTCCTACCAGGGCCTTGCCGTCGTATTCGTCGGCTATCTTGTCCACAATGGGACCCATGCTCCGGCATGGACCGCACCACGGCGCCCAGAGATCCACCAACGCCACGGGCATTGATTTCACGGCCTTGTCGAAAGCATCAGTGGTAAGATGTATTGTTGGCATAATTAAATTTATTTAGAGAATTCCACAATGTTTTTGCCGTACTCGCTCAGGAGTATCGAGAGAGAGGTCAGTGAGCCCTCTATCTCGTTGAGGTCGAGGTTCTCGAGCTGGAGAGTGTCGCGGAAAAGCACTGTGCCGTTGTCCTCCATGGCGAAAGCGCCGTGTACTATCTCGCGGTTTTTCTTCAAGAGTTCTTTGTAGGTGTCGATTTTGTCTTCCTTGATGGTGAAGAGTGGCTGCTCCATCACGAGGATAGGATCCGTGCATGCCAACACCATATTCTTGATGCCCTCATCCTCTTTGTTTATTACGAAGATGCCGGCGTCCTCGTCCTCGCTTGTGATAGAGTACTCAAGGTCGAGGAGGTAGTTCTTTACTTTTTCGAAGCTGTTCATTGGTTCTTTTTGTTTGGTGTTTAATTATTACTGTAATTTTCTGCCCAAAGTTAAAATAAATTTTTTATTTCCGCACAAATATTGCCATTATTTTTTTTGATGCTGGAAATTTAATTCTCGCATAATCCCCCACACTTTGTTGCAAAAATCTCAGAAAAATATCCGAAGATCCGTTCTTTTTTGTATATTTGCGGAAAATCGAAGAAACGATAAACAAGTACTTAGTTCCTAAGGAAGGTTTTCCCGTGACCTCAGAGGCTCTCGATATATTGGAGCAGTCGGGATACACCGATGCCGAGCTTGCCGCCTACGAGCAACAGCTTCTCAACGAGATTACCGAGCGTTCGGTGCGTGAGAATCTTCTTGAGGAGGGAGCCCAGAAAGAGCGTGTCAAAGCCCACGAGGAAAAGCTTGCCTCAGCCCTTGCTATATACCAGACTGGCACAATGTCGTTGGAGCAGATAGCCTCTATTATGAAACTTGATGCAGAGGAACTTGAGGCTTTTTTGAAGAAATATTAAATTATATCACCACCAATCCTTCTTGGGCAATTTGCGCTAGTTTGTTCCGTATGGCCAACAGCATTCCGCCAGTGGCTTCGCCTTTTGTTGGTTGTCCTCCTATTATCAATTCGTTTTCGTGATATGTGAATATGCCACCATGGGAGAGGATGTTGGCCGTTGGACATTCTTTTACGTCGAATGTTATGGCGTCGAATTTTGCTTGACGGATTTGTCCGGCGTTCATTCTGGCGTATCCATAAAGTTTCCTGTTTTCGTTTTGTGGTATTTTCTCGATATCAGATAGCCATGTGGGTATATCCATTATCATTACCGAGATGTATTCCTCCTTGATTCCTGAGCGCAGTTTGAAAGCTGCATTCAGCACCTTCCCTTGAGCGTTTACCATAATGGGTGTAAACAAGGCTCTCGCTACGTTTTGGCTATCTTCTATCATCTTTGTATTCCTTTAGTAAATCAATTACTTCATTTTGAGAAAAAGGTCTTGCCTCAGAGGCAGAAAATTGTCCGGCCTTCTCGGTGTAGAAAGAGAATGTTTCGTTGCCGATATTGATTACTGAGATTCCGTCGTCAGATACCAGCAGTATTGTGCCGTTGGTATCAGGCTCTATGTGCCAGCCGTTCAGGTATCGGTCCTCGGTCTTTTCCAGAATCTTTTTTAAGTTTTGGGTTGATTTTTGTTCCAATGGCAATGCGCCTTCTCCATCCCAGTTCGCTTGTAATTCTTGATAGTCTGATAATTGTCTTAATAAGGTCGCATAGTTTCCCCTTTTTGCGATAGGCATTGCCGCACATTGCGTATTGGTAAGTTTCTTGAGGAACGAGAGCGTTTCTGAAAGAAAGTTCTCGTTGTCGGCGATGAGGCTTAATTGCCAAAAAATCTCAGAATTTAACGTAGCTGTATTCATTGGTTTTGTATTTTTCATTTTTGCAAATATACCCCTAATTTTTGGCTCTTGCAAGCCTTGTGTAGAAAAAAATCTTTCCCAAACTCAGCCTCTGACCCACACTTTTTATGTTTTTACACAAAAATATCACAAAAATCTCAGAAAACTCATTCTTTTTTCCTATCTTTGTGCCGATTATATAAAAACAAAACTCATAAAATGGAAATTCCAGCAAAATACGATCCCGCCCAGAGCGAGGAGAAATGGTACAAGTATTGGCTCGACAACAAGTGTTTCGCGTCGAAGCCCGATCAGAGAAAACCATACACCATAGTAATACCCCCACCAAACGTGACCGGTGTGCTCCACATGGGTCACATGCTCAATAATACCATCCAGGATATCCTAACACGCCGCGCCCGCATGAAGGGCTTCAACGCATGCTGGGTTCCAGGTACCGACCACGCATCCATCGCCACCGAGGCCAAGGTTGTGCAGAAGCTCGCAAAGCAGGGCATCAAGAAGCGCGACCTCACCCGCGAGGAATTCCTCAAGCACGCCTGGGAGTGGAAGGAGGAGCACGGCGGAATAATCCTCGAACAGCTCAAGAAACTCGGCGCATCCTGCGACTGGGACCGCACAGCTTTCACAATGGACGGCCCACGCAGCGAGAGCGTTATCAAGGTATTCGTGGACCTCTACAAGAAAGGCCTCATTTACCGCGGCCTCCGCATGGTGAACTGGGATCCAAAGGCTCAGACAGTACTCTCTACTGAGGAGGTAATCTACCGCGAGGAGAAGAGCAAGCTCTATCACCTGAAATATTATGTAGCTGATGCCGACACAAATCCTGTAGTCCTCACCAACCAGGAGGGAGAGGTTTTCCATAAGGACGACAAGGGCTACTACGCCGTAGTTGCCACCACACGTCCCGAGACAATAATGGGCGATACCGCAATGTGTATCAACCCCAAGGACGTAAAGAACCAGTGGCTGAAGGGTCACAAGGTGGTTGTTCCAGCCGTAGGACGAGTAATCCCCGTTATCGAGGACCGCTACGTGGATATCGAGTTCGGTACCGGCTGTCTTAAGGTGACACCTGCCCACGACGTAAACGACTACGCTCTTGGTCAGATCCACAATTTGGAAGTTATCGACATTTTCAACGCCGACGGCACAATCTCTGAGGCTGCCGGAATGTACGTAGGCATGGACCGCATGGATGTACGCAAGCAGATTGCCATCGACCTCCAGAACGCCAACCTCCTCGAGAAGGTGGAGGACTACGACAACAAGGTAGGATATTCAGAGCGTAATCAGGACACCGCTGTAGAGCCACGCCTCTGCAAGCAGTGGTTCCTCAAGATGAAGCATTTTGCTGATATCGCCCTTCCTCCAGTATTGGAAGGCAAGATAAAGTTCCACCCCGAGAAATACGTAAACACATACAAGAACTGGCTCGAGAACATTCAGGACTGGTGTATCAGCCGTCAGCTCTGGTGGGGACACAGAATCCCTGCCTACTTCCTGCCTACAGCCGAGGGCGAGGACGAGAAGTTTGTTGTGGCTGAGACTGCCGAGCAGGCCCTCGCTGAGGCCAAGAAAATGCCTGGCTACGAGAATATCACCATCGACCAGCTCTCGCACGACGAGGATGCTCTCGATACATGGTTCTCATCATGGCTCTGGCCTGTTTCCCTCTTCGACGGTATCAACAACCCCGGCAACGAGGAGATCAAGTATTACTACCCAACCTGCGACCTCGTAACAGGTCCGGATATCATCTTCTTCTGGGTAGCCCGTATGATTATGGCCGGCGAGGAATACATGAACGATGTTCCTTTCCGCAACGTATATTTCACAGGTATTGTCCGCGACAAGCTCGGCCGCAAGATGAGCAAGAGCCTCGGCAACTCGCCTGACCCATTGGAGCTTATGAAGCAGTTCTCTACCGACGGCGTACGTCTTGGAATGTTGCTCTGCTCACCAGCAGGCGGCGACCTCCTCTACGACGACGAGCTCTGTCTCCAGGGTAGAAACTTCACCAACAAGGTTTGGAACGCATTCCGCCTCGTAAAGGGCTGGACAGTAGACGCCAATATTCCTCAGCCCGAGTCTTCAAAGAAGGCCATCGAGTGGTTCAGCAACAAGCTCAACAAGACCATCTCTGAGGTTGACAAGATGTTCGCAGACTTCCGCCTCTCTGATTCGTTGATGACAGTTTACAAGCTTTTCTGGGATGAGTTCTCTTCTTGGTACTTGGAGAGCGTAAAGCCTGGCTATCAGCAGCCTATCGACAAGGCCACCTACGATTCCACACTCGATTTCTTCGACAAGCTCCTCAAGATAATGCACCCATACATTCCATTCATCACCGAGGAATTGTGGCAGCTTATCGACGAGCGCAAGGATGGCGAGAGCCTGATGCTTCAGCTTCAGCCAGAGGCCGGCTCGTTCGACGAGAAACTCCTCGACCGTTTCGAGACAGCTAAGGACGTTATCGCCAAGATCCGCCAGATCCGTCAGGAAAACCAGATAGCTCAGAAAGACGCCATCGACGTTTACGCAAAGCTCGTGGACGGCTCATACGACGGCTACTTCGATTCTGTAATCGCAAAGCAGAGCAACCTCAAGTCGTTCACACAGATCTCTGAGGCCAAGGAAGGCTGCAAGACCTTCGTTGCCAAGAACGTGGAGTACTACGTTCCAATGGGCGACAATGTAAACGTGGAGGAAGAGATTGCCAAGCTGAAGGCCGAGCTCGAATACACCCGCGGCTTCCTGAAGTCGGTGGAGAAGAAACTCAGCAACGAGCGTTTCGTAGCCGGAGCCCCTGCCGCCGTAGTGGAGCGCGAGAAGCAGAAACAGGCTGACGCCATCGTAAAGATCGAGGCCCTCGAGAAGCAGATCGCAAACTTGGGATAAGATTGGATTATTGTAGAGACGCGGCCCTGCCACGTCTCGGTACGAGATAGATAACACAAAAACCTCCTCCGTTCAGAATTATCCTGGGCGGAGGAGTTTTTTTTTGATGCTCTCCACATATTCCTTTTTTGCCAATTGCTATATTTTTAATACCTTTGCATTCAAAGACAAAAAAGCATCAATTATGAGAAAAACATTACTCCTGATATCAGCACTCATATTTTTGGCCTCGTGTGGCGGACGCAACAACAACTTTGATGTGGATGTGTCAGCCATCGATCCCAAGGTGGAGCTGACGCGTTTCGACCTCGATTTCCGCAGCATCAGCCCCGACAGCGTGTATTCCGCCATTCCGCCTATGAGGCAGAAATACGGCGATTTCTTCGACCTCTACACCGAGGGCATCATTGGCCTGCCGCCAGCCGACAACGCCGATTTCGGCTCCCGTTTTATGGATTTCGCCGATTATTGCCGTATGTATTCCGTGTACAAGGAGATAGATAAGGTTTTTCCTGATACTGAGGACCTTGCGCCGCTCTTCAGCGATGGATTCCGTCATTTCAGGTATTATTTTCCGGCTGATACTTTGCCCAAGATATACACCGTGGTGGCCGGATTCCAAGAGTCGGTTTTCCCCACCGACGATATTGTGGCAATGAGCCTCGAGAAGTATCTTGGCTCCGGATTCTCAGCCACTTACGAGAGCCTGGGCATAGAAAACTACAAGCGCATAAAGATGTGCAGGGAGATGCTCCCGGTGGATTTTTTCACCACATACGCGCTGCTCAATTATCCCAAGAGCCCCGAAAACGCCGACAACCTCCTCAACGAGATGATATATCAGGGCCGCCTGCAGTTTTTCCTCAAGTGCCTGATGCCCAACACTCCCGACCATATTCTCTGGGGGTATACGCCCATAAATTATCAGTGGGCTGATGCTTACGAATCCAATGTCTGGAACTACCTGGTGGATAAGAAACTGCTCTTCGACAACAATCCGCAGCTTATCCGCAGCCTTACAGGTCCGGGGCCATTCACCAACGCGTTCGGCAACGAGAGCGCGCCCGGCGTGGCATCGTTTTGCGGCTACGGCATAGTGTGCTCGTATATGGTCAACCATCCTGAGGTGTCGCTTCAGAAACTTATGCAAATTACTGATTTGCAGTCTATTTACAATATGTCGAGATACAATCCCTGATGAGGCTTCTGCGCTACATATTGCCGGTTTTGTTGCTGATATCGGCATCGTGCGGCAAGTTTCTGATACCCTTTGCCGACAAAATCCACTACGAAGTACCCGATTTTGACGGAGGCTTCATCGTGGTGTCGTATAATGTTGAGAATCTGTTCGATACCATCAACGATCCCAATACTGCCGACGACGAGTTTACTCCCGACGGCGAGCGCAAGTGGAATCATTGGCGCTACCGCCAGAAACTTATAAGGCTATGGAAGGCGCTGGCAGCCACCGACTTGTGCCATTTCCCCGATATCATAGGTCTCTGCGAGGTGGAAAACCGCACTGTGTTGGAAAATCTCCTTTACTGGACTCCTCTGTGGAAAGGACACTATACAATTCTCCATCAGGACAGCCCCGACCGTCGCGGCATCGACGTGGCGCTGCTGTATAATAAAAGTAAGTATCAGCTCCTTGATTCTGCTTTCATAACTGTGGATATGCCCAACTATGACGAGGATGAGGAATTCCGCACCAGGGATATTCTGTACGCCAAGGGTTTGGTGACCGCCACCAGGGACACGCTGCACGTTTTCCTGAACCACTGGCCGTCGAAATATGGAGGAGCGGGCTATACGGAGCCATTCAGATGCCGGGCGGCGCGGCTGCTTAGGCAGAGGGTGGATTCTATTTTCAGGACTGATGTTGCGGCAAAAATTATATGTATGGGCGATTTCAACGATTCGCCATACGAACAGTCGATATTGGAGGATTTGGGCGCTGAGACAAGTCTGGACAATCCCGTGAATGGAAAACTTTACAATATTTCGTACTATATGAGCAGCAAAAATGGCGACTGGTCGTATTGGTTTCAGGGCAGGGGAGAGCTTATAGATCAGGTGATGGTATCAGGCAACCTATTGATTAACAATGGTATGCACATATTGCCCGATAATGTTTTCACTCTTCATCACCGGCAGCTTTTCGACCAGGATGGCAAGGTGTTCAGGACGTATCAGGGCCCAATATATAGGGGCGGAGTCTCAGACCACCTGCCAATGGTTATTGATATAAATTTGGAATGAGTTCTTAGTCGTCGAAATCCATATCGAGGATTTCCTTGGCCTCCTCGCTCATCATACTCTGGTCCCAGATGGGCTCGAAAACCACGTTTACCTTGCAGGATTTCACTTCCTTGATGCCCTCTATCTTGGTCTGAACGTCAACGAGAATCTCGTCGGCGATAGGGCAGTTGGGGGCGGTGAAGGTCATATCGATCTCCACGTTGTTGTCGTCGTCCACGTCGATGCGGTAGATGAGGCCGAGGTCGTATACATTTACTGGTATCTCAGGGTCGTAAACGGTTCTTAGAACGTCGATTACCTGAGTCTCTATTCCCAAGAGAGGGATATTTTTTGTTGCTTCTTCCATTTCAATTATTTGTTGAGCGCGCGGAATGCGAGCGCGTAGTATCTTATCTGTTTAATCATTGCCACGAGGCCGTTGGCGCGGGTGGGGGAGAGGTTGGCGCTAAGGCCTATCTCGTCCACAAAGTAGAGTTCGGCGTTTACGATGTCGTCGGGTGTCTGGTTGTTGAAAACCCTGATAAGCAATGCTATGATGCCCTTTGTGATGATGGCGTCGCTATCGGCCTTGAAGCTGATGGTGCCGTTGTCCTCCAGTGTGGCGTCGAGCCAAACTCTTGACTGACAGCCTTGAATGATGTTGTCGGGAGTCTTCTTGCTCTCCTCTATGGTATCGAGCGAGTTGCCCAATTCTATTAGGTACTCGTATTTATCGAGCCACTCGTCGTATGCCGAGAACTCCTCGATTATCTCGTCTTGTATTTCGTTGATGGTCATAGATGTGTATATCCGCAGGCTCCGCGTCTGTCCGTAGGCTCGCAAGCGTCGCCAACGGTTATGCACAGCGACGCCCCTCCGGGGCTGGGCTTTGATGTGAACCTTTGGGATTGTTAATTGTTAATTATTAATTGTTCATTGTAAATTGCTATCCAAGCATTTTCTTTGCCCTGATGATTCCGTTGCAGAGGATGTCGATTTCCTCTTTGGTGTTGTATGGGGCGAAGGAGGCGCGCACGGTGCCGGGGATGCCGAAGTGCTTCATTATCGGCTCGGTGCAGTGGGTGCCGGTGCGGACTGCTACGCCAAGTTTGTCGAGTATCATTCCCACGTCGTAGGGGTGTGCGCCGTTGATGTTGAACGACAATACTGATACTTTGGTTTTGGCGTGGCCGTAGATTGTGATTCCGCCGATGGATTCCACCTGCTCGGTGGCGTATTTCAGCAATTCGGCCTCGTAGTTGGCGATGTTGTCGAGTCCTACTTTGTCAACCCAATCGAGGGCTGTGTGGAGCGATCCTGCGCCCACAAAGTTTGATGTTCCGGCCTCGTATTTCAGCGGCAACTCGGCGTAGGTTGTGAGGTCGAACGATACGTTCTTTATCATATCGCCGCCGCCCTGGTATGGAGGCATTTCCTCGAGGAATTTCTCTTTGCCGTAGAGCACTCCGATGCCGGTCTCGGCGTAAATCTTATGACCCGATATTGCGAGGAAGTCGCAGTCTAGTACCTGAACGTCGATCTTGATGTGCTGGATGGCCTGTGCGGCGTCCACTATCACTGGAACTCCGTGCTTGTGGGCGGTCTGTATTATTGTCTTCACGTCGTTTACGGTTCCAAGTGTGTTGGATACGTAGTTTACGCAAACGATCTTGGTCTTGTCGGTGATGAGGCTTTCGAGATTCTGGAGAAGGAGTTCGCCGTTGTCGTCGAAGGGGAGAACCTTGATTTTGGCGCCCTTCCTTCCTGCCATAAGTTGCCAGGGAACGATGTTGGAATGGTGCTCCATTTCTGAGATGATGATCTCGTCGCCCTCGTGGATGTATGCTTCGCCGAAGGAGTAGGCGAGGGTGTTGATGGCCTCGGTGCTTCCCTTGGTGAATACTATCTCGGTGCGCGACTGGGCATTGATGAAGTCCTTAACCTTGAGGCGTGCGGCCTCGTAAACCTCAGTTGCTTTCTCGGCCATATAGTGGACACCGCGGTGGATGTTGGCGTTGTACTGGGTATAGAATTCCACAATGCGGTCTATAACGCACTGAGGCTTCTGTGTGGTGGCGGCGTTGTCGAGGTAAACCAGCGGCTTGCCGTATATTGTCTGTTTAAGGATAGGAAACTCGTTCCTGATTTTCTCAATGTCCATTATTATTTATTTTTTTTACCACTGATTTCACGGTTTCCGCAGGCTCGCAAGCGTCGCCAACGGTTACGTATGTGACGCCTCTCCGAGGCTTTTCTTATCTTGTGAAAATCTGTGTTGTCAGTGTAATCTGTGCGATTTTTTTATAGTTTCTGGCTAATTGCCTCAGTAAGTTTTTCGGCGTAGGCGTCGGTATCTATCTCGTTGATTACTTCGGCGAGGAAGGCCTGGAGCAAGAGCGCCTGGGCGGTTTTCTCGCTGATGCCTCGGCTGCGCATATAGAAGATCTGGTCTTTGTCGAGCATTCCGGTGGTGGAGCCGTGCGAGCATTTTACGTCGTCGGCGTAGATTATCAGCTGGGGCTTGCTCTCTATGCGTGCGTTCTCGGTGAGAAGGATGTTGTTGTTTACCTGCGCTGTCTCGGTTTTCTGTGCGTCGCGCTCCACTTTCACTATTCCGAAGAAGTCTGCCTGACCATTTCCGTCGGCTACGGTTCTTACCTTTTGGAATGTGTTGCTGTGTCCGGCCTTGTGGTCGATTGTGGAGGTGTATTTGAAGCTCTGACCCTCGCCCGGCAATATGATGCCCGGCGCGCGGAGTGTGCTTCCCTCTCCGATGATCTCGGCGTTGAGGTTAACTTTTACGTTTCCGCCGTTTATCATTGCTACCGAAACCATTACGTCGCAGTCGCGTCCTATTTCAACGTCGATATCGAAATCGCAATCGTATTTGCCGTCGAACAGCAAATGGAGTTTTGCGATGCCGCCGTTTCTTACCTCAAGGCGTACCGAATCCACTTTTTCGGATTCCTTAAGTGGTTCCAATATGTATGTCTCGGACTGTCCGTCCACGAGGAAGTCCCAGTGTCCGATTCTTGGTTCTGTGTTGTCGCAGTTCATAATCGCTTCTCCTAATTACTTATACATTTCGTCGGCCTGTTTCTTGAGCTCGTCGTAACCTGTGGTCTCGAGTTCGAGTGCGAGGTTTTTGTCGCCGGTCTTGATGATTCGGCCGTTGTAGAGCACGTGAACGATGTCTGGTGTGATGTAGTCAAGAAGTCTCTGATAGTGAGTGATTACGATGAATGCGTTGTTGGCGCTGCGGAGCTTGTTTACGCCTGTGGCCACGATGCGGAGGGCGTCGATATCAAGGCCCGAGTCGGTCTCGTCGAGGATGGCGAGCTTGGGGTCGAGCATTGCCATTTGGAATACCTCGAGTTTCTTCTTTTCGCCGCCTGAGAATCCCTGGTTTACGGAGCGGTTGTCGAGTTTTGAGTCGAGCTCCACGAATGCCTTTTTCTCCTTTATCATCTTGTTGATGGCAATCTTGTTGAGAGGCTCCTCGCCGCGGTATTTGCGCTGCTCGTTTACAGCGGCCTCCATAAAGTTGTTGATGCTTACGCCTGGTATCTCAACGGGATACTGGAATGCGAGGAATACTCCCTCGGCTGCGCGCTCCTCAGGTTTGAGGTCGAGGAGGTTTTTGCCGTCGAGTGTTACTGAGCCCTCGGTAACGGTGAATACCTCGTTGCCGGAGAGCACTGATGCCAATGTGCTTTTGCCGGAGCCGTTGGGTCCCATTATGGCGTGTACCTCACCGGGTTTTACTGTGAGGTTGATTCCTTTTAATATTTCCTTGCCGTCGATTGAGGCGTGTAAGTTCTTTATTTCGAGCATTTTTTTTCGTATATTATGTGGTGCTGACAAACTTGTCAGCACGGCTTGACAGCCTGTGTTATTGTCCATTATCCATTGTCCATTATCCATTGGCTAATCGCCTGCGGCGCTTAGCCGACGCTTCCCTCCAATGTGAGCGAGAGGAGTTTCTTGGCCTCTACGGCGAATTCCATTGGGAGTTTCTTGAGGACGTCTTTTGCGAAGCCGTTCACGATGAGGCTCACGGCGTTTTCGGTGCTGATGCCACGCTGACGGCAATAGAATAATTGCTCGTCGGAAATCTTTGATGTTGTGGCCTCGTGCTCCAGTGTGGCGGTCTTGTTGGCGCATTCCACGTATGGGAATGTGTGGGCGCCGCATTGGCTGCCGATGAGGAGGCTGTCGCACTGTGAGTAGTTGCGGGCGCCGTCGGCTCCCTTGGCCACTTTCACCAGGCCTCGGTAACTGTTGTTGCTGTGGCCCAATGAGATACCCTTGCTGATGATTGTGGATTTGGTGTTTTTGCCGATGTGGATCATCTTGGTGCCGGTATCAGCCTGCTGATAGTTGTTGGTGACGGCCACTGAGTAGAATTCCGACTGTGAGTTGTCGCCCACCAATACTGTTGATGGGTATTTCCAGGTGATGGCCGATCCTGTCTCCACCTGTGTCCAGGAGATTTTTGAGTTGTTGCCGCGGCACATTCCTCGCTTGGTAACGAAGTTGTAGATTCCGCCCTTGCCGTCCTTGTCGCCTGGGTACCAGTTCTGTACGGTTGAGTATTTTATCTCGGCGTTGTCCAATGCCACCAATTCTACAACTGCGGCGTGGAGCTGGCTCTCGTCGCGCATTGGGGCGGTGCAGCCCTCGAGGTACGATACGTACGATCCCTCGTCGGCTATGATGAGGGTGCGCTCGAACTGACCTGTCTTGGCGGCGTTGATTCTGAAGTATGTGCTTAGCTCCATTGGGCACCTTACGCCCTTGGGGATATAGACGAACGATCCGTCGGTGAATACTGCGGAATTGAGCGCGGCGTAGAAGTTGTCGCCTACCGGCACTACCGATCCGAGGTATTTCTCGATGAGTTCGGGGTATTCTCTTACGGCCTCGCTGATGGCGCAGAATATCACACCTTTTTCCTTGAGGGCCTCACGCATTGTGGTGTGCACGGATGTGGAGTCGAACACGGCGTCCACGGCCACGCCTGCGAGTTCTTTCTGCTCGCTGAGCGGGATTCCGAGTTTCTCGTATGTCTTTATCAGCTCGGGATCTACCTCGCTGATGTCGTTGTATTTTGCTTTTTTCTTTGGAGCGGCGTAGTATATCAGGTCCTGATAGTCAGGCTCTTCGAAATCGAGGTGAGCCCAGCGTGGCATTTTCATAGTCTGCCACTTGCGGTATGCCTTCAGTCTGAAGTCGAGCATAGACTGAGGCTCGTTTCTGAGTGCCGACAGTCGGCGTATGATATCCTCGTTGAGACCTTTGGGGAAAGTCTCCATTTCGATATCGGTGACGAAACCAGCCTCGTACTTGCTGTCTTCCAGCTCCTTGATTATATTTTTATCGTTGCTTTCTGCCATTTATGCTTGTTTGTTTTTCAAAACGCAAAGGTAGAAATTTTTTTGAGAAAATGCAAAAGAAAAAGGTGGTGTATTGCATTTTTTGGGGGGAGGGTTCACGCCACTTCCTTGAAACCGTTTTCGTATAAAAATTCTGGGGCAAAGCCTATTTCGTCGTTCCAGTCAACTGTGAAAGGGTCGAGCGTGTAGTTTTTGAAATATTCCAAGTCCTTTAGTTTTGTGAATATTCCTTTATCGTATATGGTGGAAAAGTCGAACATACGTATTTCGTTGTTGTTGAACCACAAACGGAGTATGTAGTCTTTTACGTATTCAGCTTTTGTTACACAAATCAATTCTGGGCTCATAGTGGTTGAGGGTTATTTCAATGGTAATATTTTAACTATTTGTTCGCCATTGGCGAGGCGGTTCCAATTGTCGAGAAGTTCCTGTTTGTGCAAGTCTAACCATTCGAAAACTAAATTTAATGCACGACGAGGCAATTCTCCTTTTACCGTTCCGTCTTCGATAGTTATGGATGCCCTGTATTCATCGTACCAAACGTGAAAATGAGGAGGATTGTGTTCCTGCATATACATATATATAATAATACCGTAGAATTTGCTTATCTCTGGCATAGTTACAAGTTTTATATTTTGATGCAAATATATAAAAAACGCCCACCGATTTAAGCATTGTTAAGAGGCTTGGCAGGTTCTTGCTCTGCACAAATATAGGAAGATTGTTTGGAATTTGCAATTTTTTTTGAAGAAATAATGGTAAAAATTTGTAATTGATTGAAACTTTAAGTAATATTGCAACGTATAAAAAGTAAATGCGGATAGCAATATCCGCTCAAAATATTTAACGAACATACTGAATTTCTTCGTTCACGAAAATCTGGTAAAATTTTCTCCAAAGAAGAGTCAGTGCGTCGGTTCATGCCCTATATGGTGTGAACCGTTACGTGCTTATTATGTCTTTGGAAAGGTTTACCAGAGCCCCGTGAACGGCATAATTTAGCAACGGACGGTTTACGCCGTTTTTTATGTCCGTTAAAATCGGAAGAATGATGGCCTGCGCCGATAAACATGTGGGCATGAGAATTTAAAATAGTTTTATTTCTATGAGAAAGTTTGTGTGTTTGATTGTTTTGTTGGTTTTATCTGTTAACATTTTTGCTGTTACTGGAAAAATTACGGAAGCATGGCTTTATCATGATTATGCAAATAACAGTATGTCTGTTCGTATAAATTTCTTCATTGATGGCGCTCCATACTCTCAATCAGGTTTGGTGTGTTATTATATTTATGATAGTAATGGCAATAAATGGATAAATCATTCTGCAAAATACAAAACAAGCGAAGGACAAGTAGCTTTTAACCAGAGTTATATTACATGTTCCACTTCGGCATACAGTAATTGGAATAGTTTTGAAAAAAATATATCTTGGGAAGATTTGCATTTAAATACTAGTGGCCAAGCTAATTACAGAATGGATATTATTTTATTTGCACCAGACAGATCTGTTTTGTCTCGGAAAACAATCAGTTTTTATGGTTTAGGAGTCAGGTATACTCAAAATACTTGTTTGTTATGTTCTGGAAGAGGCTTGTGTAATATTTGTCATGGAACAAACAAGTGTTCGATGTGCAGAGGCACTGGCTTATTTTCATTATCTACAGCATCACATATTATATGTACTTATTGTAAGGGCGATGGTATGTGTTCGTCAGTCACAAAATGTTATGGAGGTCGTTGCCCCACATGCAAGGGGACGGGGGTAACTAGTACAATACTTCAAGGCTATACCGGGGATAACAACAACTCCAATAGCAATCTTGGTTATACAAATAATTATAACGGTAACTATAACAATAACTATAACAATAATAATCAACATTCTAATTCTAATACAAGACAAAGGGAATTGTGTCCACAATGTGGAGGTGTTGGGGAATGTTGGAATGCTCGTACACAAGACTCATATCATTGTATGGGTAGAAAAGAATGTGCATATTGTGATGGAAAAGGTTATGGCGGACATAGGGCACTTTCTGTATGGAATGATCAAAGTTGTACTTGGTGTAATGCTTCTGGAAAATGTAAGTATTGCAATGGAACTGGGAAATGTCCTAAATGTAATGGAGAAGGGTATGTCTATAAATAGCCGTCGATTGGCATTGATTTTCTGTCTGTTTTTTTAGTTCCTTCGCTCCGCTCAGGATGACGCCGCAGGTGTCGATAGGGTAGGGAATAGGGTGGATTACGGAGGCGCGGAGCGCCTCCGTAATCCACCCTATTCCCTTTTTAATACCACTCAATCCCGTCATCCTGAGCGGAGCGAAGGATCTTTTGTATTCCATAAAATACAAAATCAATATTTATTGCCGCCTATACACTGCAATAATTCTAAAATATTGCAGTCTAACTTGTAAAAAATGGCTGTTTCTGGAAAATTTTTTCACGTTCTAAACTTTCTGACAGTCCTCAAAAAATCCCCTAATCCAAAATTTTCCGTCTTTTTTTGGATTACGTTCCAAAATTTTCCGTCTTTTTTTGGATTAGGGGAAAAATTGGGTTTTGTATTCTATAAAATACAAAGTCAAAAATTATTGCAAAATTATAAAAGCCATTTCCATATTGGCACTACATTGATTGTCAGTCCTGCTTCTTCTATTGTGTCTTCCTCGTTGAAGGTCACTATCTCCAGCTTGTCTGCCTTCAAGAAATTGGCTGTTTTTACTATTGCGCCTACTTCACGGGCTCGTGTGTCTGGATTGGCTATGCTATATGAAACCTGCGTAAGACGGTTTGCGTCAGGTACATAGAAGTCCACCTCAACGTTTTTGTTGTAGTACAGAAGTCGGTCTCCGTATTGAGAGTAGAGTTTTATGGCAACTTGGTTTTCCAGAAGTTTGTACTAGGGTAAAAACAAAACATACAAACCCCAAAACACGCAACCGCTTAAAACCTAAATAATTACCACCTACTACCGTCTGTTTCAAAAAGTACAAAAACTTCAATTTGCTTCAATTGGCGTGAATTATTGATAAACCTTGCTTTAACTGCGGTTTTATTGCGGTTTAAGAATGGTGAATAATGATTGAATAAAACGGCTCTATGATGCTCTTGCGGGCATTGTAGGGCCGTTTTTGCGTGGGTATGGGT
>JAZLKG010000057.1:0-97762 GCA_045597465.1 Bacteroidales bacterium
CTTCGCTATGCTTCAGATTGCAGGACAAAGATACGAAGGATTTCCGTTACTGGAAAGAATCTTGTTTTCATTCCATCCTGCAATTTGACCCATAGAGACACAATCACTAAAATTCATCCTGCAATTTGACCTATACGCCTATTGTAAGGGGGATACCCACGTACATATCAGCTCCTCCCATCTCCGACAACGTAGTGACAGGAAAAGACAAATACGTCTGGCCGTCAAAAAACGGAAGCATCCGGGGGCTTGCCATAGAGCCATTATACAAAAGCATTCCTGAAATCTGGCAAAAAGACAACACGCTATACAAACTGCTTGTGATTACGGACACCCTCCGCATAGGCCGTGTAAGAGAAAAGGAAATCGCCATCAACGAACTTAACAAGATAATAGAAGACTATGATGTATTGGAGGTGATGCGGAAGATAGCACAATGATTTCTCGACAATCCTTGACAGAGTTTATTTTATACTACTATAAACAACGTAAGTTCGACGAATTTAAAGTTTCGCACAGATGACACAGATCACACAGATTTTATTATTTTTATAGATAATAAAAAAAATAATAATCTGTTAAAATCAGTGTCACCTGTGTTATCAGTGTGATAAAAAACAATTCATCGAACTGACGTTATTTATAATACACTAAAAAGCAATTATTTTTCTCAAACTCTTTTATTTCATTGTAGTATTTTAATTCCGAATTAATTTTTAGATAATATCAAAAAATATGTATCTTTGCACCACAAACCAATAAATACAATACTATGACAACAGCGGCACTTGAATTATCAGCAAAAAGAGAAGACCTTTTTAAACTCCTGTTGGGAGACGACATAGATTTCTCGTTCATAGAAAAAATGCAGAAATACGCTCAGAAGCTCCTGAAGAAAAGGGAGAAGGAAGAGGTGGATTACTACGAGAGCGAGCAGTTCTACAAGGATCTTGACGAGGCCGAAGAACAGTATCGCAGGGGTGAGTACGTAACATACACACGTGAAGAATTACATAAAATGCTTTTGGGAGAATAGGATATGTATAAATTAAACTTTACCAAAAGAGCCGACGACGATATCAAGTTGATACAAAAATCTGGCAGCAAGAGCATCAGAACAAAACTCGTAACAATTCTTGATGAATTGGAGGAGCACCCCACCACAGGCACAGGTCAGCCTGAACTCCTGAAAGGCCGTCCAAATACATATTCCCGACGCCTCGACCAAAAGAACCGTGTAGTTTATAGAATCGACAATGACATTGTGGAGGTGCTTGTTCTCCAAGCCCTCGGACATTACGACGACAAATAAACCAACTCAAATCAAAAAAATCTGGACCGATTCACTACTTGAAGCAGTTTTCCTCGAGCAAATAGACGACAAGGACTACGTAGCCGTTGCCATAGAAACTGGAAAGAAGATCGTAAAACTCGCAATCAATCTCTCAACCACCGAAAGATGCATCCTTGACTGGGACGTGGATGACAGTTTGGAATTCTAAACTAATAAAAAGGGAAGCAAATACCCATTTCGGTAATCGCTTCCCATTGTTGTTTAATTACAAATTTTATTTCTTCACCACCATCTGAGGCCAAGTCTCATGGTACTTGTCATAGATAGACTGCGAACAGTAGATGGTTTCGAGCTTGTCGCAACGACTGAAGACTCCCTCTCCAATCTCAGTAACACTATCAGGAATTGTGATGCTGAGAAGACTACGGCAACGATTAAAGGCTGCAGATCCAATCATAGTTACGCCCTCAGGAATCGTGATGCTGGCAAGGCTACTGCAACCACTGAAGGTGTCAAAATCAATCATAGTTACGCCCTCAGGAATCGTGATGCTGGTAAGACTGCTGCAACCTTCGAAAGCTTTCCAACCAATAATCGATACACCCTCAGGAATAGTGACGTTGGCAAGGTTGGTGCAATTCATAAAGGCTCTTACTCCTATATCCGTAACACTCTCAGGAATCGAGATGTCGGTAAGGGCGGTGCAAAAAGCGAAAGTCTCGTTTCCTATCGTAGAAACGCCGTCTGGAAGCGTTATGGTAGTAAGGCCGCTACAACTACAGAAGACATTGTCATCAATCGCAGTAACACCTTTAGGAATTGTGATGCTGGCAAGGCTGCTGCAACCATCGAAGGCTCCTCCTCCAATCTTAGTAACACTTTCAGGAATTGAGATGCTGGCAAGACTGCTGCAATGATAGAAGGCATCAGTACCAATCGCAGTAACACCTTCAGGAATAGTGATACTGGTAAGGCCTTTACAACCAAGAAAGGCATATTTACCAATCTCAGTAACACTTTCAGGAATAGTAATACTGGCAAGACTGTTACAATCCTGGAAGGCATGGTCTCCAATCGCAGTAACACTTTCAGGAATAGTAATGCTGGTAAGTTTGCTGCAACCACTGAAAACCTCTTTGCCAATCTTGGAAACACCATGAGGAATCGTGATGCTGGTAAGGCCGCTGCCCATGAAGGCTGCATTACCAATCTCTGTAACATTTTCAGGAATTGTTATGCCGGCAAGTTTAACACAACTGAAAAAAGCAGAGTCTCTAATAGCAGTAACCTCCTTAGGAATAGTGATATTGGTAAGACCGCTGGAAAAGAAGGCAGATTCGCCTATCTCAGTAACCCACTCAGGAATAGTGACGCTGGTAACGCTGCTTCCTTTGAAGATCCTATCAATCGCAGTAAAATTTTCAGGAATTATGATGTCTGAAAGGTAGTAACAACGATAAAAAACATTAACTCCAAACTCAGTAACACTCTCAGGAATCGTGACACTGAGAAGGGAGCTGTTAAAAAAGGCATTATCACCAATTTTAGTCACGCTCCCAGGAATCGTGACGCCAACAAGATTGTGGCAATATCTGAAAGCAGATTCTCCTATCTCAGTAACCCCCTCAGGAATAACAAGTTTAACGTTCTTCTTATCCAACTTTCGCAATTCATTTGCAATATCAGCCTCTATATAAGAATCCAAAGCCATATGGATAGGCACCACATTTCTATGATAGCTGTTGTTTACGTAGTCGATAATCTCGGCTGGAGAAAGAAGTCTCGCCTCTGTCTGCTCAATCTTGATATCCTTGTTTGAGTTTTCGAAGGCTTTCTCATCCACATTAGTATCTGCATCAAGAATCTTTACTGACACAAGATTTGCGCACTCGGCAAATGCGCCGCTCTCGATTGATAGCAGACCCTCAGTGATTACAACTTCATGGAGCACTTCAATTCCCCTGAAAGCATCTGCTGGAATGGTCCAGAAACCATAACTCGAATATAATACAAGAGAGACAATGTACTTATCACCATCTGTTTCTGACTGCATCTTCCGTAAAGTCTCTGCCACATTGACAATACTTTCGTCGGATAAATATTTAATAGTTACAGTAACCTTCTCGCCTTTTTTCAAGCTTGGATACCAAGAGGCAAACTTTTCTGGATCACAATTAAGTTCTGAAACAAGAACTACTTCTTCCTCATCTACAGATTGTTCTTCTTTGTTGCTTGGTGTGGGTTCGTCCTCATTGCCACAACTGCTGTACACCATAGATGCACACAGAAGCGCACAGGCGAATCCTACTTTTAATAGGTATCTGTTTTTCATGTTTATATATGATTGTTTAAATTAGTATATACGGATTAATGGATTAATAGTAAATAGTTTTACTTTGAAAAACAGCGGCAAACGTAAAAAAAAAAAAACAGCGGCAAAACAAAGTGTATTAAGAAATTATTAAGAAAAAAAACGAAGTAATCCTCCAAATCACAAAAAAAATCCAGACCGATTCACAACTTGAATCAGTCCGGATTTTTTGTATAAATAAGTATCAGCTTAGAAAATCACCTTGAATCCCACCTGTGCATGCCAGCGGCTAAGGAGGTCGCTGATGGCGAGCTGCTGATTGTTGTAGGCGAATGATGCCACGCGGGTATCCTTGTCGACGTCCACGCACTTGAGGACGGAGAGGTTGTAGGCGCTCTCGTAATATGTGCCCCAGTTGTGGCAGAGCAGGTTGCCAAAGTTGATGATATCGAACGAGAACTGTACCTTGCTGCCGCGCTCCTTCAGGCAGAAAATGTCCTGCGAGATATGGAGGTCCCAGTGGTGCTCGAATGGAGCCAGGTTGGAGTAGCGGCAGGCATACTGTCCACGGTGTGAGGATGCGTACTTGTCGTCAAGGATCCACTGCTTGAACTTTGCGCGGTCGTCGTCGGTGGCGAAGTTCATCTTATTGAGCTCGGCGTCGGTGGGGATATAGAGCAACGAATTGCCCTTCTGGGTGTCGCCGTTGAAATCCACGCTCTCGTTCATGGTGAGGCTGTAGCGCTGTCCGCTTGTGCCGCTGTAGGTGATGGCCACCACTGTCGACATGAGGTCGTGGAGGTACTTGGGTGACGTATACGACACGTTGGCTATTATGCGGTGAGGCGAGTCGAAAAACGAGTATGCGAGCTCAGACTCGCTGTTGGGATTGTAGCTGTAGTTGTATTTCCAGTTGGAGGCGGCCACATTGGATGTGCCGTCGTTCACCGACTTTGAATGTCCGAATGTGTAGGCTGCCATGAGGTTTAGTCCACAGCTGAAATCCTTCTCGGCCTTGGCTGTAAGCGAGTAGGTGTAGCCCTTGTTGGTGTTCTTGAGGTTTATGATTGTGTAGTAGTCGCCGTAGTTGGCCGAGAAATACGGGGCGGCTGATGCCTCCACTCCTTCCACGGCGTATACCTTGCCGTTGTCTACGAGAGCCAGGTTCTCGAAGAAGACGTTGTTCATGGTTTTGGAGAGCAATGCGTTGAGCGACACATTTACTCCGCCGGGCAGAGTGTGGTCGATAACGAGGTTTGCCCTCAATACCTGAGGATACTTGAAAGCCTTGTCGGCAGTGTTGATGGTGGGCTTGCTGGCCGAACCGGCAGATGCGCTCATGGCCTTCTCAGGGTCAGCTGCATAATTCTGGAAACTTGGCACCTCCTTGCTTATGGTGATGCCCTTCATCTCCATGCCGGTGTTGTTCCAGAGGTTGGTCATCCAGACAAAAGGCACGCGTCCGGTGAATATTCCCACGCCGCCCAGGATTCGGGTGTTGTTGTTGATAGACCAGCGGAAGCCCACACGTGGCGACCACAGAACCTTGGCGGATGGGGACTCTCCCACTCTTACGCCAAACTTGGAAGCGTAGGCTGATGCGTTGAAGTCAGGATTCTCGGTGGGCGAGTTCAGCATTACGGGTATGTCGAGCCTAAGGCCGTAGGTGATGCGCAGGCGCGAGGTGGCAGCCCACTTGTCTTGAGCGTAGAATCCATACTGACCGGCCTTTGTGGTGCCCGCCCAGCGTGTGGAGCCGGTGAGCTGAGGGTCGGAGTAGTTGTACTGGAATCTGTAGGCGTTGTCGTCGAGGAAGTCCTGTGTGGAATTGTAGAGGTATGTGCCGGTGCAATTCTGGATAAAGAGGTTATAGGTCTTGTAGAACTCCTCGTGGGTGCCGAATGTAATGGAGTGGTTGCCCTTGTAGAGGGTGAAATTGTCTTCCAATGTATATACGTCCACATTTACGGCGTTGGCTCCCGACGAGTACTCGGTGCCGATGCTTACGCCAATGTTGCCGCCCTGCCAAGTGTTGGAGGTGACGTCGAACTGGCCTCCGGCGCTGGTAATCTGAACGTTTGGCGCCATGTAGGGCACCTCGCGCTTATCGCGCACAGTAGTGGCCGAGGCACGGAACTCGTTGTAGAAGCTCTCGGAGAAATGGCTCTTGAGCTCCATCACCACAGAGTTGGTGCGGTCGGTTTGCCTGTAGGTGGAGTTTGGGAAATAGAACACCTTGCTGGTATTGTCGTACTTGTCTTTGTAGGCCTTGTTGTACTGATACCTGAGCGCGAGGGAATGATTCTGCGAGATATTCCAGTCGATACGGCCAAGGAGGTTTAGCGAGTTTTTGTTTATAGACCTCGCATTGGTGGCCTCAGTGATTCCCGTGGCCTTCTGATAATGGCTCAATATTGTCTGAGCCTCGGCCAGCGAGAGGTAGCCGTCGGCGCCGGGGAAATATGCGCATGGGTTCTCGGTGCGGGTGTTTTCGGCAGAGAGAAATACGAAGAGCTTGTTTTTTACGATGGGCGCGCCCACTGTGGCTCCTATGGTTTTGGTAGACTGCGACTCTATGGCCTTCTCGGCGTCGGCAGGCTGGCTCCACTTGGAATAGAGCGCCTGATTGGTGAGGTAGCCGTATACGGAGCCCTTCACCTTGTTGGTGCCCGACTTGGTGACAGCGTTGATGCCGCCGCCGGTGAATCCCGACTGGGTAACATCGAAAGGCGATACCACCACCTGAATCTCGTCGATGGCCTCAAGCGAGATAGGGTTGGCGTCGGTTTGTCCGCCGTTGGTGCCCGATGGCGCAAGGCCGAAAACGTCGTTGCTCACCGTACCGTCTATCTGGAACGAGTTGTATTTGTTGTTGCTGCCGGCAAAGGTGATGCCGCCCGTCTTTGAGATATTGGCCAGAGGGTTCATCTTGGCCACATCGTATACGCTGCGGTTTACGGTAGGCGTATTGGCGATGGTGTTGGCATTGAAGTTTGACTGCGAGCCCATGTGCTTGGTGCTTGGCTCGGCCATCACCACCACAGTCTCCAGCTCGCTGTTGTTGTCGTAGAGGGTGCCGTTGAAGGTGAAATGCTCGCCCAGAGGCAGATACACTATGTTGTCACGCCCCTTGTCTGACATGCCCACATAGCTGAACATGAGCTTGTATGGGCCTCCGGGACGCATACCCTGTATTATGTAGCGGCCCATTCCATTGGTAATGGTGGCGTACTGCGTGCCCGACTCCACATGCAGGGCCACCACGGTAGCGCTGGGCAGAGGCTCGCCGCTTTCACTCTTAACCTCTCCCGTAATAGTGGAAGTGGTTACCTGCGCGCTGGCGTTGCCAATGGCAATCACCATCATTATCAGCAATATCAGGTACTTAGTTGTTTTCATAATTATTATATATTTTAGTGACATTATTAATGCAAATGTTACCGGGCATATCAGCCACAAAACTATCCACGCCATGGCCCTTTATCCATACGCCGATGCCGCGTTCGTTGGCTATCTCGATGCCGAGGATGTAATGCTCGCGGTACTCAAGATAGTTGTCCACATCAATCTCCACGAAATCGGCCCCGCAGTCGCCGGCGTGCAGTATGTTCTCGTGGCGGAAGTCGGTCTCCACGCCGCAGCATATTCCTAATGCCGCAGCCTTGGCTATATACTCGCGTATCAGAGGCTTGTGCTTGAGCACGTCGATGCCGAAGGAGTATTCCAGCCTGTGGGCGGCATCAGCCACAAACACTACGGCATCGGGATGCACCTGCAAGGCATCAGCCAGGAAATCCGGCATCAGAGGCCCCCGCAACACATTGTTCTTAGTTTTCATTCTGCAATATTAATATTTTTATGTTTTTTTAATATTAAATTTATGCTACAAAAGTGCAAAATTGGTGAAAAATCATTTATTTTGCAAGCGATTTAGAAGAATTAAAATGTCATTGACCAAACTAATATCAACAGAGATACCTCCATTGAAGGCATCGGAGCCCGCCGACAGCGGCCTGGCACTGATGGACGACTACAAGGTGCAGCATCTTCCCGTGGTGGCCGACAATATGGATTACTGCGGCCTGGTGTCGGAATCGGCCCTCTACGAGGCTGCTGATGCCGGCTCCTCTGTGGGAAGCCTGTACCTGCCCCAGCCATGCGCCGATATCGACGAGAGCATCTTCGGCGTGCTGCAAAAGGTGTCGCAGGGAAAGCTTTCGCTGCTGCCAGTTATTGACAACAACCGCAAGTATCAGGGCTACATAACCCCTCAGTCGATAATAGACGAGCTGGCCAGCCTTACATCGGCCGAGATGCCCGGCGGAGAGATAGAGCTGGAGAGCGAGTATCAGGACTTCTCCCCCGCCCTGATATCCGGAGTGGCCGAAAACAACTCGATGAAGATAACCTCGATGCTCACCCAGCCAAGCGGCAGCCACGGAGTAAGGGCCCTGATAAAGCTGAACGGCCCAGAGACCTCGTCGGTGATACAGGGCCTGGAGCGCAACGGATACCGCATACGCACCGTGCGCCACGGCGACCAGAAATACTCCGACATGATGGAAGACCGCTACAAGGCTCTCATGAGATACATGGAGATGTAGAGTGTAAAGAGTAAAGATAAGAGTGTAAAGAGTAAGGATTAAAGATAGAAAGCCGCGTGGTGTCTGTGGAGACATACGCGGCTTTTCTCTTTAAAAAAAATTATTTGTATTTGGCTTTTATAAAAAAAACTTGTTTTACAAGATATCCAAAAGGATATCTAACAGGCCCTCGTCGTCGTCGTCATCGTCGTGGTGGTGATGGTGGTCGCCGTCGTGATGGTGGTCATGGTGATGATTGTCGTGGTCGTGGTGATGGCGGTCGCCGTCATGGTGATGACTGCCGCGGTGGTAGCGCTCGTTGTCCTCTATCTCGAAATAGCGGATGATGGCGTCGCTGCTCCATACCTTCACATCCTCGTCGTCGCGGGTGAGAATCTGGAACCAATCCATATCAGGGCCTTCCACCACACGGTAAACTTTCAGCTCGTCGCCCTTCACATCCACCTTGTAGATGCGCTTCTCTCCCTTCACATACCAGATAAGCTTGTCGTCGTCGGTAAGGAAAAGGAACTCATTCCAGTCGCAGTAGTTCATGCGGCCATCTCTCTCAACATGGCCATCCACATTCTCGCCCCTGCAATATTTCTTAAGCACGAGTTTCTTCTCGTAGAGTCGGTCCCACTGGTCGCTGGTCTGGGCTGTTGCGCAGAAACTCACAAGCATCAGCGCGATAATAGCAAAAAAGAATTTTTTCATATCTCTGTCGTGTTTTTTTATTAGTTTCGCCTATATGATGACTGATGCTTCAAAATTCCATAAATTTTTCTCACTTTTTTTCAAAAAAAAGCCATGAACCCCACTGTGGGAGTCCATGGCCGCATATTTTTATTATTTCCGGTGCTGATGCCGCATTAATCCTGAGGCATGCCGTGCTCCTTCATGAACTGGATGGCAGACTCGCAACCCAAATCAGCCGACTTCTTCATGTACTTGTCAGCTGTATCGAAGTCGTTCGCATTGATGCAGCATATTGCATAGCAATACATAGCCAGAGGATACTGCTGGTCGGCAGCCATCTTGTACCACTTCATGGCGTTGGCCATGTCGTCTCTGTACTCGTAATACTTAGCCACAGAGAACTGGGCATAAGCATCGCCATCATCGGCAGCCTTCATGAACCACTCGAGCGACTTGGTGGAATCCACTGCCACGCCTACGCCATCGAGATAGCAGCTGCCCATGAAATAATAGGCATCCTTGCATCCCTTGCTGGCAGCATCATTTATATACTTGAAGGCCAGATCCTTGTTCTGAGGAATGCCGTCCTCATCGTCGATATAGAGCAGGCCGGCAAAATAGCTGGCATCGCTGCTTCCGATGGCAGATGCCTTCTCAAACAAATCAAGAGCCTTCTTGGTATCCTTGGCATAGCCATTTTGGCCATCCTGATAAGACAAACCAAGCATCACCATGGCATCGGGATGTCCAAGGTCTGATGCCTGCTGGAAATACTCCATGGCCTTGCTGTCGTCGCCGGCCTCATAGGCATTCTGCCCCATCTGATACAGGGTCTCTGCGTTTGGCGAGCAAGATGCCAGCGCCATGACTGAGGCTACTGCTGCCGAATAGAAAAATTTTCTCATTTCTGATATCTGTTTTTTAATTAATAATATGTGTTTTTTGCGGGACAAAGATAACATTTATTCCATTATCAACAAAGATTATAATTTGCAAATCTCTTGGCTGTTTGCACAAAAATACCTACATTTGCGCAAAACAATAATAACAACAGAATAAACAATGGAATTCGACAACATAGACTTCGAAATCATTATGGCCTCCATCACTGGAGAGGACAAGCCAGGCCTAACATCCGCGCTTGCGGCCATAATAGCAAAATACGACGCCGAGATCCTCGATATCGGTCAGGCCGACATCCACAACTCGCTCTCGCTCGGAATAATGTTCCGCGCCGACAAGAAGGACTCAGGAAACATCCTGAAGGAAATGCTTTTCGCAAGCTGTGAGATGGGCGTACAGATAAGATTCTCGCCCATCGACAAGGAGGAATACCGCGGCTGGGTGAAGAAACAGGGCAAAAACCGCCACGTAATCACACTTCTGGGCCGTCACATTTCGGCAAAACTGATATCGGCAGTATCGAAAGTTTTGGCTGACCAGGGCCTCAACATCGACTCCATAACCCGTCTTACAGGCCGTGTGCCATTGGAGCAGGACGAGGCACTCCACGGCAAAACCCGCGCCTGTGTAGAGATGAGCGTCCGCGGCACACCAAAAGACCGTGAGTTTCTCCACAGCGAGTTTATGCGCCTATCCAAGGAATTGGGATACGACATATCCTTCCAGGAGGACAACCTCTACCGCCGCAACCGCCGTCTGATATGCTTCGATATGGATTCCACACTCATCCAGACCGAGGTAATCGACGAACTTGCAATGCGCGCCGGCGTAGGCGACCAGGTGAAGGCCATCACCGAATCGGCCATGAGGGGCGAGATAGATTTCTGCGAGAGCTTCACCAAGCGAGTATCGCTCCTGAAGGGTCTCGACGTGAGCGTAATGCAGGAGATAGCCGAGAACCTTCCAATCACCGAGGGCGTGGCACGCACACTGAGAATTCTGAAGCAGTATGGCTACAAGATAGCAATCCTCTCGGGAGGTTTCACATATTTCGGCCATTACCTGAAGCAGAAATTCGGCATCGACTACGTTTACGCCAACGAGCTTGAGATCGACGAGGACGGCAAGCTAACCGGAAACTACGTGGGCGACATCGTGGACGGCAAGCGCAAGGCCGAGCTGATGCGAATGATCGCTCAGTTCGAGAACCTGAACCTCCAGCAGGTGATAGCAGTGGGCGACGGCGCCAACGACCTCCCAATGCTGAACCTCGCGGGCCTCGGCATAGCATACCACGCCAAGCCAAAGGTAAAGGCCAACGCCCAGCAGTCGATATCCAGCATCGGCATCGACGGCGTGCTCTATATGCTCGGATTCAAGGATTCGTACATTGAGAAGTAATTTTTAGATAGAACGCGGATTACGCTGATTTAGCGGATTTTCACAGATTTTTTTTAGATTAATATTTAAAATCTGCGTGAATCCGCTCCATCTGCGTAATCAGCGTTCCATTACAATAACATAAATCATAAAATGGAATACGGTTTTACAGAAGAGGACGTAATGAAGGCCTTGGCCTTGATTACCAATCCTCAGAATCAGAAAGACATCGTTACCTCGGGTATCGTGGACAAGGTGGTGCTTGGACAGGAGGGCATCGAGGTTTATATGAAGATAACACACAGCACCAAGCCTCTCGTTAACTCGCTTCAGAAGGCAGTGCGTCAGGTAATTGCGTCAGAGATAAATCCCGAGGTAAACATCGAGATTTACGTTGAGAACATCGCACCCGCCAATGCCAAGAAACCAGAGGAGCAGAGGATTCCTTTGGAGAATGTAAAGAACATCATCGCGGTATCGTCAGGCAAGGGCGGAGTAGGAAAATCTACCGTTACCGCCAACCTCGCAGTGGCCCTCGCAAAATTAGGCTACTCGGTGGGCCTCATCGACGCCGACGTTTTCGGTCCATCAATGCCAAAAATGTTCGGCCTGGAGGATTACCATCCCGAGGCTGTGAAGGTGGACGGCCACGACCTCATAATCCCAGCCAAGAAATACGGCGTCAAGATTCTCTCGATGGGTTTCTTCCTCGATCCCGAGAATCCCGCAATCTGGCGCGGACCTATGGCCAGCAACTTCCTCAACCAGATTATCAACGACGGCGACTGGGGCGCTCTCGACTACTTGCTGTTCGACCTGCCTCCAGGCACATCAGACATTCACCTCACAGTGGTGAGCACAGTTAAGCTCCGTGGCGCCATCATCGTTTCCACACCTCAGCAGGTGGCCATCGCCGACGTGGTGAAGGGCATCAATATGTTCCGCAACGACAAGGTTGACGTTCCAATCCTCGGCATCGTGGAGAATATGGCATGGTTTACCCCTGCCGAATTGCCCAACAACAAGTATTACATCTTCGGCAAGGACGGCAACAAGCCCATCGCCGAGAAATACAACCTCGAGCTCCTGGAGCAGATTCCGCTCATCCAGTCGATCTGCGAGAACGGCGACGAGGGCAAGCCATCAGTCCTCGACGACAACGCCCCACAGGCAAAGTACTTTATGAACCTCGCCAAGAAGGTGGAACAGCAGTGCGAGATTACGCTGTAAGGTACGGTTTTTTATAGCAACTAATACATAAACAATAATTACCACGAATTATCTAAAATTTCTTTGATAGAAATAATTCGTGGTATTTTTTATCACAGAAACACCAATATAGCAAAATGAGCAAAGTCCAAATCAACAATCCTCCAGTTTATACATTGACAAACAAGGCCATTGATTTGTCAATGCAGATCTCTGAGATAATCGGAGAGCTGAAGGGCCGAAATTTCATCAACAAGGACTTTCATTTGCGCAAGAACAACAGGCTCCGCAGTATCCAGTCGTCGCTCGCTATCGAGAACAATTCTCTGTCGTTAGAGGCCGTCACTGATATCATCAATGGCAAAAGGGTGCTTGGAAATCCTGACGAGATCACAGAGGTGAAAAACGCCTACAATGCCTACGAGCACATCTCGGAATACAATCCATTCAAGGTGAAGGATTTTCTGACAGTTCATAAGAAAATAACCGACACGCTGGTAAACGAATCGGGCAAATTCAGGTCGTCGGGCGTTGGTGTTTTCGACGGCACAAAAATGGTGCATTTAGGGGCAGACTACAGATTTGTACCCGACCTGATAACAGATTTATTCAACTGGGCCAAAGTATCAGAGGTTCATCCTCTGATAAAAAGCTGTATAGTACATTTCGAGATAGAATACATCCATCCTTTCGTGGACGGGAACGGAAGAATCGGGCGTCTCTGGCAAACTCTGATACTCACCAAATGGAACGAGCTGTTTGAGTGGGTTCCAATAGAGACAATAGTTTATGAGCGTCAGCAATTATATTACGACACATTGCAGAAATCTCAGCAACAGGGTGACTCAGCCCTTTTCATAGAGTTTATGCTACAGGCCATACTCGACGCTGTAAAGGATTTGTCGTCCCACAAAATTACCGATATTTTTACCGATAAAATTACCGATATTCTTACCGATAAAGATACCGATTTCCTTATGCAGATACTCGGCTACATAAGACGCAACGGCTTTATTTCCAACGCTAAAGCACAATCATTGACAGGCAAATCATCCGAAACCGTAAAGAAATATTTCGTTAAATTCGTAAAACAAAATCTCCTAATCCCAAAAGGCGAAAACCGCTCAAGAGTTTATGAATTGAATGAGGATTTTTTGAAGAAGTGATTGCATAAATTTTTCACACAATACACTATTACGTGCGGAAAAACGTAGAGTTACTACACAAATCCGCACGAAATGGCGGGAGTGTGGAATTTAACATCCAAGTTCAATTATAATAACTGAATGAAAAAATGTCAGAAAGGCAAATCATCACTGTATTCCTCGTTTACATTATCGCCGTCGCCAAAGAGGTCGTTCATCTCCTCAATTTCAAGATCCAGACTGTCGGGCAGTATGAAACGTCTTACATAATCAATCATTTCTTTATCAATCCATTCGTCAATATGCGAGAACGACGTCTCCTCTTCCTCGTATTCTTCAGGCTCACCATTCTCATTATCCCAGATATATGTGGAATGTCTCCAGAAATCCACATTGTAACCAGAAAAAGTCCTTGCATGGATATAGTCAGTTTTAGGATTGTCTCTCAATTCCCGCATAAAATCCATTGCTGAGACGAAGTCCTGAAACTCTTGCTCACCGATTACATTATCTTTCTCGTCATATCCACCAACACAAGTATTATAGGGAATATTCTTGATGAGTGGATCTCCTTCCGGATTGCCAATCTGAGCCCTTATCCAATCCTTGTCCTCGTTTGTAAGATATAATTGAGCATATTTTCTGAATACTGAAAAATCTGCAGGAACAGGCCAGTTGGAGAGTTTTCCATTGCTCTGGATATCAAACTCTATTATTCCCATTTGGCCTTTGCTATCTGTTCTGCAAGGTACAACATACTGCGGTGGCCAAGTTTCCAAGGCACAGAAACACTCGCCTATCTCATTGAGTAATTCATATCGTCCATTGTATCTAACATTAATACATACGTGCATAAAACCATACTCCGGCTTCCAGTTGATGATCCTATATGTTTTAAGGTCAACAATCAAATTGGTTGTATGGAAGTACTTGACTAATTCCTTGGGTAATTCCACCTTCTCGCCTCTGTCATTAGAGAAGCATTTCTCGTCCTCATTGTAATTAGCCTCAATTCTCAGATAAAACGTTTCGTTGTCAATGCGCTTGAGGTACTTTTCTCTGAATATTTGTCTTGCGTCGTTTTTTGTCATCTTGTAGATTGTATTTACTGTTTCTGCGAAGGTATGTGATTTTAGGTAAACTTACAAATAAATATGAAAAAGAATTCGACAATTATGAAACAACTAAGAAATATTTTATACCAAAAACTTGTTTTCCCATACATTTATCACTATCTTTACCACAAATTATAATCAAGTAATGAATTAAACTTAAAACAATCAATTACACCAAATGAAAAATATCTTGATTCACTGTTTAGTTATTGGGCTAATCGCTAGCCTTTGTAGTTGTGATGACGAGTCAGACGATCCAGAGTTGTGGCTTTGGGAAACCGAATACATCAATGAAACTGGCTACAATGACGTTGATATAGTTGTTTACGAAAACAAAGGAATTAATTCAACGACAGAAGTAAAAGAGTCTCACATATCATTTCAGGGAGACCGTTTTGTGGTCTCAAACAAAACTCACGATTATTTAGGAAACCCTGACAATCTACATTGGAACTCTGATTCCATAAAAGTCACTTTTGGCAAGTCGAAAAGTGTTATGTATTATTTTGCAAACACGAATTTTGCAGACAAAACTACTCCAGACTTGTTTAACCGTGACTCTTACCAATATGAGGAACTATCTCACAGACACAGGAAGTACACATACACATTCACCAAGGATTTGGTAGAATAAAAAAATTAAACGCGGATTACGCTGATTGGCGTGGTCTGCGTTTTTTTTGTGGAATTGCACTATTACGTGCGGAAAAGTGTGGAGTTGCTACACAAATCCGCACGAAATAGTGTATTTTTTTATTTAATATTGTTGCTGATTCCAATTTAAATATGTATTTTTGCATTGTTATATGCGGAAAAGTGTAGAGTTGCTACACAAATCCGCACGAAATAGTGTAATGGTATGATAATAGAACGTGATATAATAAAACAGCTGGAAGATTGGAAAGTTTCGGAAAACCGGAAGCCAATCCTCTTGCTTGGCGCCCGACAAATAGGCAAAACGTGGGTTATGGAAAACCTCGGTAAAAAAAGCTTCAGTAATTACCTGAAGATTAATTTTGACCGACAGGAAAACATTAAAGAGATTTTCAGACGGAACAAGGATCCCAAAGTAATCATCAAGGAACTTGAATTGCAATGGAACAAAAAGATAATACCCGGCAAGACTCTTCTTATATTTGATGAGATCCAAGAATGTGAGGAGGCCTTCAATTCGTTGAAATATTTCCACGAAGAGGCTCCCGAATATCATATAATTGCTGCGGGTTCGCTTCTTGGTGTGGCTGTACGCCGCCGCAGAATGACAGTGCCCGTTGGACAAGTGAAGCTAATGAGAATGTTTCCCATCAGCTTTGGGGAGTTTTTGCGGGCATCAGACAACGACGCGTATCAGAAAATTGAAAACATAAAAGAACCTCAACGCCTGCCAGAGGCTTTCCTGGACCGTGTGATCCTTGAATACAAACGCTATATGATTTGCGGAGGAATGCCAGAGGCTGTGGTGGCGTGTCTTAGAGGTGCCGGATACGACGAGGTGGATGATATTCTTCAACAGATTCTCGACCTATACGAATTGGATTTCGCAAAATACGCCGAGCCCCGCGAGATTCCAAGAATAAAGGCTATATGGCATTCGCTGCCATCGCAATTATCCAAAGAAAACAGAAAATTCATATATAAGGCAGTGAGGACAGGAGCACGTTCCAAGGATTACGAGGACGCATTGCTCTGGCTGGAGGACGCAGGGATGATTTACAGAATTATGAATATATCAAAACCTGCATTCCCTCTATCGGCCTACGCCGACATAGAGGCTTTCAAGATATATGCCTGTGACTGTGGACTTTTGCGACAACTGGCAAAACTTCCCGCCTCCATAATCAGCAACCCGATAGCCAACTATACCGAGTTTAAGGGTGCAATAGCGGAAAATACAGTCTTGCAATCGCTGATGACAACAAGCAAATCGGGAATACCGTATTATTGGTCGTCCGACAACAGGGCCGAAGTGGAATTTGTAATACAAAACAACGACGAGATTATCCCGATAGAGGTAAAGGCTGAATCGCGCATCAGCGGCAAGAGTCTGAGCGTATATGCCGAAAAGTACAAGCCAAATTTCAGAATACGGTTCACATTTCAAAACTTGCAGATGAACGGAGGCCTTTTGTCGTGTCCATCACCACTTGCCGATTGGTTTAGAAAATGGTTGGGATAGTGGTGGTTGGGAGGAATACTAAACACTATTACGTGCGGAAAAGTGTGGAGTTGCTACACAAATCCGCACGAAATGGTGGGGAAGTGAATTTTTATGCGGTATGTTGAAGGTTAATCTTTTTCCCAGTCAACAACTTTGATATCAGGAATTCTAATAAAATGGTTGGTATTATGAGACACTAAAACCATTCCATTTTGAACTGCCGAACTTCCTATCAAAAGATCAAAGGAATCAATTCTTCGTCCTTGACGCTCAAGGACAGCCCTGTTGCGGGCATAAAAGGTCAAAATCAGCACGAGAAATCGGAACAATTACAAAAGAGCGTTGAGTCTCCCTCACTTCACGCCATTGACGAGGATCGTCTGTTTTATACGCACCAACTTTGATTTCTGCTAAAGTAGCGTCACTTACAAAACAATTTTCTATACCGACTTCCAAAATCTTTTCACGTATGCCGTGATGATTTCTGAACATTGCAATCAAAACATTGGTATCAAGTAGATATTTCATAAGGCACTTAACTTTACCATTTTTCAATAAAAGGGCGCTCATTTACTCTTGCGTCGTGCAATTCGTCGGCTATCTCGTGAGAGTCACGAGGGTCATCGCTCCAATCATTGTCAAAACGGTCGAAGAAACTCATGTCCTTGGCAATTTTGGTATCCTTGGTAATGGGCATAGTTTTGTCAGCAGGCAGTTCAATCAACTTATTGAAAAAAGCCTGAATCTGAGATTTAATAGACTCTAAATCAATGGTTCTCGTATCAGGAACCTCAAATGTCATATTCAATGTGCACATAATTATTCTATATTTCCCGCAAATATAATTAAAAAAGAGGACACCCACAAGAAATATGTTTCATTTTTGCACCCGTAGGTTCATCGCCTCAATCATCTCCTATTCAATCGGATTACTATCAACATAAAAACAACAATAGCTCCAATCATCCACCAATACCAATAACTTTTCTCTTTAGGTCCTTCCACATCTTCGGTAGCAGATTCAATCTCCGCCTTATTGGAATCTTGAATGAATGTTTGGGCAATCTCTTTAAATTGGGCAATCGACATAGAGTCAACCTCGTCGGTCATCAAATTCAAAACACTTCTTATGAATTTTGCCTCGCAACGATTTTGAATAGTGGGATCAGCCAATGATTCTTCTATCTCCTGCAAATTGGGAGTTTTGTCTATTCCCACAAAATCTAGTTTCAGCATCTCGATTTTTGATTCTGGCAACTCAGATGATTTTGAGAACATCTCAATGGCTTTCTTTTCATAGAGTTTGCCCAATTGGTATTGGGCTTTATGATTTCCCTGTTTGGCAGACCGAACAAAAAGATCAATGGCCTTTGTAGTGTCAACTTTAATGTAGTCGAAACCTGTAAGGTATATTTTGCCTAAATGATATTGCGACTGATCATTGCCCTTTTCAGCAGAAACAGTCAACCACTTTTCTGCATTTGCTGTATCTTTGTCTTTCAAGTACAATAGTGCAAGCGCAGACTCTGCCTCGTCGTACCCACCATCTGCTGACAATGTGTACCATCCCCACGCTTTTACGACATCCTTTTTTGTTCCCAAACCATTCTCGTACATATAACCAAGATAGTATTGAGATTTCACATCGTGATTGTTGGCTGCTATAATGTAGTTCTCAAAAGCAGAATAGTAATCTTTCTTCTGATAATACATATCTCCATTATCGGCATATACTTTAATCTCGTTTTGTGACTTAGAGGCAGGCTGTTTGATAACGATTCTATACACTTCCTGAGCCACCAAATCCTCAGCAGAAAAAGGTATTTCCAATGTATAATAACCGGCAGTGTTTATTTTCAAAACCTTGGATTTCTGAGGAATACTTACAAAAATTCGTTTGCCGTTGATGATATCCTCGGTTTTCAGTATTCTATCACTTTGAACCTCAAAATCAAGATTTGGCAAAATGACATCAATCGCGGCTGAAAAATTGCCATTGTTGTCCTTGGGACACAATGCGGATTTCATTGAGCCTTGGTGCATTATCTTCCCATTCCAATACAGCTCTTGCGCAACTGCATTTATGGATATGAGAATCAATATAAAGAATGTAAATAGATTTCTCATTTTATTATTTCTATATCATCAAGTGAAAACAGTTTTTCTTTTGGAGTATATTTGTTGTTTTCCCAAACGCGGACGTGGATTTGAGGCTTTTTCTCGTCGGAAAAATCCCACAACAAAAACAAATAACCTTTGTCCTGATACACCGAACCGCTTTTGTTTTGGGCATAATATCCCTGTTTGAGTTGTATGCCGTACCAATCCTTGTCAGTTGGGTGCATAGTCAAATTCACCTCATCAAACGACACTTTAATTTGTTTGGCATTATTGAAAGCCACAGACAAATCATTAATATACTGAGATTTCGTTTTTCTGAAATACTCAGTATTGCTAATCTTGACATTATCTTTGGCTGTACTGATTACTCTGCCAACAATAATCAGCGCATCGTCGCTAAACAATTTATTGATAAAATCGATATCCTTTTTCTCGTATGCAGTTCTAAACTGTTCCAAGAATGATAATATCACTTGCCTTCTGTTCCTGTCTGAGACATCATTATATTGTTCAAACACCGCCCTATATATATTCTGGTTGAGACATAGATTGAAACCAGTGATTGTTCCTGACTTATTGAAAGAAATGGCAACTTCGTGATATTGGTCATCAGTTGATAATTCAGTGAAAACGAATGGGATATTTCGAAACTCAAATTCATCACAAATTTGCAGTCTTGAAACATTTTCTGCCACTTTCTTCTTACTGCAATAGAACGACGAATTTTCCCAAAGCATAAGTATTGACTTCTTGACTCGCTCAGTCATATCAAATTGAGACAACTTAGGGACACGGTTCTCCTCGCTTGCTCTATTGAATTCCGATATCAGATTGGACAGAACAATTTCCATTTTTGCCACTCCATTGTCTGGAACATCAATAAACTTAACCTCCGTTCTGTATGATTGCGCAAACAGAACCATCGAAAACAGCGACAATATTATTGTTGACCAAAACTTCTTCATCTTACTTCTCCTCGAAATCATCATTTGGTGATACACCAATCATAAGTGTCTGTATAAGTTCACCATTAGCATCGTAATGTTTGCCTGTAACAAGGAAACCCTTCGCAAATTCGCCTTCCACACGCTCGCCTTCCTTGGCAACACGCTTCTTGGAATCGTTCTTGTTGATGACTCTCTCCTTGCTGTATGTGAGACTACCAATGCCGTCGGGGTATCCGTACTTTATCTCACCCTTGTAGATTCCATACGACAAATGCAATACACCATTGCCGTCAGTGATTTCAGGGGTATCAAGTTCCGATGAGTTTCCGTCGTTATTGTCGTGATTAACTGATGAATTGCTTGTTTCTGCAACAGGCATCGTTGTGATTGGCTGATTGTTATCGTTTTTTAATAATAGAAAAGCAACAATGCCAATAATAACGATTACAACAAGACATAATAATCGAATAACATTTTTGTTGAAGTTGTTTTCCTTTACAGGAGGTATGTTTTCATAATCCTTCCGAAGTTTTGCGTAAGCCTCTTTTAGTTCGTTGCAATCTTTCTGAGACTGAGATTCAATTTCCTTAACTTTGGTTTTGCATTCCAAAAGTTGGGCCTTCAAAATTTCCTCAGTTAATATTTGACTCTTTTTCTCATTAAGTTGATCAATCATCTTTTTGAGATTGGCTTTGAACTGACCTGAGACATCGCTCCTATTGTTGTAATTTTTAATATTTTCGATTACTGTATCTATCAAAGCAATGTCAGCTATACAAATAGCTAAAACTTTCTGAGAGAATACTGCCAAAGCCTCCATCAATTGCTGAGAATATGTTAATGCCTTGAAAAAGCTAGCCATAGTTTCGCTGCTGGCGCAAGCATATTCTTGCAATTGTTCTATCGCCTTTACCTTACGTCCCCACCAATGTACTTCGATATTTTTAGCTCTATTGGCAAGGCGCAAGGCCTTCTCCGCCTTTTCCTGTGCGATTTTGACCTCCTTGTCGAAATCGCATAAATTTGAAAGAACGTTGTTTATGTCACCAACGTTTTTCAATTCTGTTGTTGTAACGATTAATTCTTCTGTCATTTTTTATATTAAGTTATCCACAAAATCCTGCAGTTCTTTATTTCTTTTAATAACGTCTTTGATACTTTCTACGTCAGCATCAATTCTTCCTATTGTACCAACCAATGCCTTCATTGAATTATTGATAGCGTTGTCTAGTTGAGTTAATGACTCATTGGTTGCCTCCAATTGTTTCCACATATTGCCCTCTAAGTAGAATACTTTGGCATTGTATAGATGAATTACTTCATTGTAACAATTGATTCTCTCCATACGTCTAGCTCGTCTTTGGATTCCCATCGCAATATCAGTACCCAACGCCACTACAAATCTGCCAACGCCTACGAAATTGACACGCAAAAGGAATTGTACACCAAACGAAGCGGGATCCGTACTTAAAGATGCTCGTATCGCGGCATCTGCCATATCTACGGCTACAAAAGTGCCTGAAGATATTGTCAACATACGGGCAATAGTTCGGTTATTAAACGGTAATACATTGCTCCAATTCACAGTTTTCCAAGAGCCAGAACTATTGTATTCCAATATCAAACGTCTAATAAAATAAAAAAGTCTAACTATTACTTCGTTTGCTATAATAGGAATGGACTGTTTCCCTAAATACATACCTAAAGCCAATTCCTTTCTAAGATCCCAATGCCCTTTTGAGTATAAATCACTCACAAATTGAGGCAAGCCTGTATCTTTTAAAATTGGCAAACTAGACAATTCTTTTAGCAAGGATATGGATATTCCTGGAATGCCCATACCATCATTACCCTTACTAGCAGAACTATAAGAACCTCCCATATCGCTGACCAAATGGCCAAACCAATTAATGATTACTTTCAAAACTTCAACAACCGCAGGTGCAGACGCAAGAACAGAAAGAATATTTTTTATAGGTTGAGGTACCCCTGTTCCTACTTTCTCCAAACGTTTTTTGTCAGCAAAATATAACAACCAATTCAGAATTCCAGAAGCAACAATGGGGCCCCAAACGGAAGCCATCTTCTTTAAATCGGTAGCGACGATTTTAATATGCCATTCTCCGTTCTTATCAACAAAAATTGCACACCGAAGAAATGCCACTACAATAGATGCTACCATTCCTAACAAGGTAGGATGGTGCGCAATGTCTTCCAAATGATGCAATCTCGGACTAGAAACGTTGCTTGGGTTGTCGTTATCAACCTTAAATTCGCCTTCCAAAAAATCAATAGCGCCTTGCAGTCTATTACCGCCCTTTTCTTTATCACCCTCGTATCCGTGAACATTTGCAAATTTTTCAATAAACTTATTTACAATCTTATGCGCTTCTCCCTTTAATTGACCAAAATCAGATATACCCACAAAAAAAGAGTCAATCAAACCACACAATATTCCTGAACTTGCAGCAACGGCATAATCCAAGCCGTCAGCCTTATTGGTAAGTCTGTCTATCTCTTTGCTGAGCTTATCAATTTCTTGAAATCTTTTATCAAGTCGGGAGTCTATATATTCGAGTTCCTCACGATATGGATTATCATCCGCATAAGAAACTATCTCAAATTCCACGTCTTGAACATCATCACAATCACATTGCTGTTTGAATTTGACTATTTCGTTTTCTTTCATTTACAATATTGTATTGCAATCACGAAATCAATAAAAGAAAGGAAATCCTGCTACACATCCGTCCACACCCATTTAATAGAAATGAAAAAACAAAAAGGGTATGAACAACATCCAATCGCATCAGCGGGAGACTAGGAAATCCGCTAAGAAAACAAAGATTTGCCCACACCCAACTCGGTGCAGACATATAAATTGTTTTCTTATTATGCAGTCTTCTCCCAATCAGCAAGCGATTGGATTGCCGTGTAACTAATTCTACATTAGAATAAAGGTTCCTAGTCTTCTTCTTGATGCGATTAAGTTAATGTCGTATGTTCGCAATACGGGGCATTTCAGTTTCTGAAATACTTCGTACTACATTGCAAATATAGAAACTTAATTTATGAAAAACAAAACTAACAAGGGATTTTTTTTGAAGAAAATGCGATGCCTCCAGGGGAGAGCCCCAAAATTTCATATTCAGAAACTTTTTATCTTATATCATCTTTAGCACATTGGTAATGGACTCCACAGAAAAAGGCTCTGCATTGGAAAACGCCGAAACTTTGCCATTTTTCTTTATGTAGTATGAGAATGTCTTGCTTCCCAAGTTGATCATAGCATCCGCGCCAATGCCTCGCAAAAAAGCCGTGCCATTTACGTTTGGCGAGATTTTCCATTTGCCGGCCACACTGTCCGGAATAGCGTCTATCACGGATACACAATTATTGTATACCATCTCGCTGAGAGGGACAGCATCTTCACCGTCCCAACCTTCTGGATACGACAGGTATTTCCGCAACGACGACATCATCTTGCTTTTGGCAGAAGAAGTTTCCAAGGCTTCCAGCACCCCCTCCCACGTATCTGTGGAATATGGATTTCGTAAGTTGGAGAAATATGTCTTGAACTCTACACAGTCGCGTTTCTTGTCGTAATAAAGGAAACCTATGATATTAGAGAGTTCATTGTCTTCATCGCTCTCCCTTACTTTATTGAAGAAACGACGAATCCTGTTCTCCACAGGTGTCTTGAACGACAGACTTTGGAGAATTGACTTTACTATCGGAATCAATTCCGTGTTATGTTCTATTGTTGAAGGATCTCTCATTTCATCAAAATGTTTACTGTTATTTTCGGCAAATATAATTCTTTTGAATGGATTCTCAAAATGTTTTTTTTGGGAATTCTCCCTCCTCCCTCCTTTGTTTTCATCCGAAAATTTATTATATTTGCCCGCTAATAAAAATCACAAGAATATGTCCGAAATTGAAGATGAGGCTCTGGACCTCGAGAACATCCACGTGTATGGCGCGAGGGTCCACAACCTGAAAAACATCGACGTTACAATACCACGAAACCAACTCACCGTAATCACCGGATTGTCGGGAAGCGGAAAGAGCTCACTGGCCTTCGACACCATCTTTGCCGAGGGACGCCGCAGGTATATGGAAACCTTCAACGCATACGCCCGTCAGTTTATGGGCGGTCTGGAGAGGCCCGACGTTGACAAAATCACTGGACTGAGCCCCGTAATCAGCATAGAGCAGAAATCCACCAACAAGAATCCCCGCTCCACAGTGGGCACCATCACCGAGATCTACGACTTCCTCCGACTCTGGTTCGCAAGGGCTGGTGAGGCCTTCAGCTACGAGACCGGCGAGAAAATGGTGCGCTACACCGAGGACCAGATTTGCCGGCTAATCACACAGCAGTACGGCGGCAAGAAGGTGGTGATATTAGCTCCCGTAATCAAAGGACGAAAGGGTCATTACCGCGAGCTTTTCGAGCAGATACGCCGAAAGGGATACATTCAGGTGCGCGTGGACGGCGATATCAAGGACATAATCGTAAATATGAAAACCGACCGCTACAAGGTCCACAATATCGAGATTGTGGTGGATAAACTTGTGGTGCCCAAGGATTCGGAGACTGGCGGAGGCATCGAGCGTCTGCGCGATTCAGTGAAGACCGCCCTCAACCTCGGCAAGGGAATCCTGATGCTACTCAACCACGAGACCGGCGAGGTGCGCCACTTCTCTAAACTCTTAATGTGTCCCACAACGGGCATATCATACAAGGACCCCGCGCCGACAAACTTCTCATACAACTCGCCGTCAGGATTCTGCCCAACCTGCAAGGGCCTGGGAATCATCAACAAGATAGACGTTACCAAGGTGATCCCCAATCCCGAACTCTCGATAAAGAAGGGAGCCATAGCGCCGTTAGGGAAATATCAGGACAACTTTGTATTCAAACAGTTGGAGGCATTGGCCGAGAGAGAGGGCTTCAGCCTCGACACACCATTCAAGGATATTCCGGCTGAGGCGCAGGATATGGTACTCAACGGAAGCGCCGAGCCATTGCACCTGGAGTGGATGAGAATGTACGGATCGTCGCAGTGCACCTACGACGGCGTGATGAAATACCTCGACAATGCCGCAGACGACGAGGACACCGCCGACCTGGCCCTCAAATATTCAGCCGAGTGCGAATGTCCTGAGTGTCAGGGCCGACGACTCAACAAGGAAGCCCTCAGCTACAGGATTGCCGACAAGAATATCGCTGAGCTCTCAACTATGGACATTGAGGATTTGGGCGAGTTTCTGGCAGGCGTGGATGATAAGTTGACTACCAAACAGAAAAAGATTTCCACCGAGATACTCAAGGAGATAAAGACCCGCGTGGGATTTATGCACGACGTGGGATTGGATTACCTCAGCCTTTTCCGCACGGCCCAAAGCCTCTCTGGAGGCGAGGCTCAGCGCATCAGGCTTGCCACACAAATTGGATCCAAGTTGGTAAACGTGCTTTACATTCTCGACGAGCCGAGCATTGGTCTGCATCAGCGCGACAACGACAAGCTGATAAACTCGCTGAAGACCCTCCGCGACGCGGGCAACTCAATAGTGGTTGTGGAGCACGACAAGGATATGATAAAAAACGCTGACTACGTGATAGATATAGGCCCTGGCGCAGGACGCTTGGGCGGAAAACTCGTGGCGGCGTGCACACCTCAGGAACTGGTGAAGTTAGATACCAAAACCGCGCAATACATAAACGGAACCCTCGACGTGGAACTTCCTCCACAGCGTCGCGAGGGCAACGGCAAATTCCTGACTATCAAGGGTTGCCGAGGAAACAACCTCAAGAACGTGGACCTTACGATTCCGCTCGGCAAAATGGTGCTCGTAACGGGAGTATCAGGCTCGGGAAAATCCACAATAATCAACGAGACCCTGCGTCCGATACTCACTCAGAAATTCTACCGCTCGCTTCAGATTCCCAAGGAATACGATTCCATAGAGGGCATCGAGAATATCGACAAGGTGATAGAGGTGAATCAGGACGCCATTGGACGCACTCCAAGGAGCAATCCGTGTACCTACACCAATCTTTTTGCTGATATCCGCGCGCTCTACGCCGAACTTCCGCAGTCCAAGATAATGGGCTACAAGCCTGGCCGTTTCAGTTTCAACGTGAAGGGCGGACGCTGCGAGGAATGTCAGGGAGCGGGCGTAAAGACCATCGAGATGAATTTCCTTCCCGACGTTTACGTGAAGTGCGACGCCTGTGCCGGCCGACGCTACAACCGTGAGACTCTGGAGGTTAAGTACAAGGGCAAGTCTATTTCCGACGTTTTGGATATGACCATAAACCGCGCCGCCGAGTTCTTCGAGAATGTCCCAAAGATTCTCAAGAAACTTAAGGCCTTGCAGAATGTGGGAATGGGTTACGTAACCCTCGGACAATCTGCCACAACGCTCTCAGGCGGTGAGGCCCAGCGCATTAAGCTCGCCACCGAGCTCGCCAAGACCGATACAGGCAAGACTCTCTACATTCTCGACGAGCCCACCACAGGTCTCCACCTCGAGGATATCCGCGTCCTTATGCGCGTGCTCAACGCACTGGTCGACAAGGGCAACACCGTCCTCATCATCGAGCACAACCTCGACGTTGTAAAGTCAGCCGACTACATTATCGATATGGGTCCCGAGGGCGGCAAAGGCGGCGGCCAGATAATAGCCCAAGGCACTCCCGAGGAGATTGTAGCTAATGGCGTGGGATACACGGCCAAGTATCTGAAGGGAGAGCTGAGGTAAAAGAAACGCACAAAAAAAACTATCTTCTGAAATTGCATTTTTCGGAAGATAGTTTTTTTTGTGCGCATCAGAGTCCCTACTTCTTTCTCTTGAAATGTCGGAAATCAGACCCGACGGTTCCCTTTGCAAACGAAGTTCCTACCATTTGCCATTCCATCTCATCCTTGGTGAGTTTTGTGATATTGTAGTCCCTTCCAGGATTTTTGTCTGACAATTCGGCGTCGAGATGGATTACATTTTCCTCTATTCGATATGACCTTGTATGATAGCTGTCTCCTGCAAAAATATCATAAACGTGTACGTCCACATTGTTGTCAGCCTTGAAATTCCACTCTAAGAAACCATCCTGCATAAAGTATGGATATTCCTCGTAGGTCTCAGCCCATTCTCCAATGATATTTTCCTGATTGATAGTCATATCATCATCCTTGTTGCATCCAGAGGACGCAACCGCAACTGCGCAAATTGCGCATGCGTACATTGTATTTGTAAATCTGTTCATAGTGTAATTTTTAATTTCGTATATTTTCGGTTAGTTTTATCACCGCAAATTTACACATTTTCGAGGTTTGTGCAAAAAAAAGTATTCACAATACTCCCGCCAATATACAATATGCCGTCTTATCCCATAGCACTACTATTCATTCCGAAAAATGTTGCTGACAAGAAAAATACGTTCCAATTTTTGTGAAATTTTACATTTTTCGGAACGAATGATTGTAGGATTTATAAAGTATCATATTTGATACAAAGTTATCTGTTTTTTTATCAATCAGCCAAAATTATTTTGCTTGGGATTCGCAATGAAAGTGGACAAATCCCGATTTTTTTAATTCTTCAAACAACCTACAGGCACCACCATTACACCATCGGGGCGCTTGTAGGCGAATTGTCCAACACCAGTAAGCACCATAAGAAAACTTGGGGCTTTCATCTTGTCTGTATCAATTTTTTTTGACAAGGAGATTAGGTTCTTCGCACCCTCATCTATAAGTTTGTCGCCCCCCAATTTTATCTCTATCAATGCGTAAGATCCGTTCCTAAGGTGGATTACGGCGTCACATTCCAATCCTGTTTTGTCGCGGTAATGATATACTTGTGCATCAATGGCATCGGCATAAACACGCAGGTCCCTCACACACATTGTCTCGAAGAGAAAGCCCATAGTGTTGAGGTCGTTGATCAAATCCTTGGGGGACAAACCCAAAGCGGCCACAGCAATGGATGGATCTACAAAATAACGTGTATCAGCACTCCTGATGGCAGTTTTTGAACGCAAGTTTGGATTCCATGCGGTCATATCCTCTATTACAAAAATCTTTTTGAGAGCATTGATATAGTCATAAATAGTGTTTTCCGACAAGTTCTTTGTGTCGTTGTTTTGCATATCCTGCATTATCATATTCAGCGAAGTCTGAGTGCCTTGATTCCTTGAATATGAACGCATCAGCAGTTTTGCCCTTTCAACATTTCTGTTGGTGTTGTCTGCTCTGGAGATATCGGACTCCACAATGGCGTCGTAATAATCGAAAGCCAGAGAAAGGGCGTCCTCCCCATCAAGGAAAGTAGCACTTGGCCATCCGCCCCTGCATATCAGGAAGGCCAAAGTTTCAAGGTTGATATCCGCAATGCCTTTCAATTGAATATCCTTATTGCCAAACAGCTCTTCGATACTTACAGTGCCCGAAGATTCTCCGGATTCGAACAGCGACATTGGACGCATTGTAAGTTTCGAGAACCGTCCTGTGCCAGTGTGATGGATATCTTCGGAAGATGGAGGCACGGCAGATCCAGTAAGGATGAATTGGCCTGGCTCGTCACGCATATCCACCTCGTATCTTATTGCGTCCCAAAGTTTTGGAGCCAACTGCCATTCGTCAATCAGTCGAGGAGTTTTGCCTAAGAGCAGAGATTGTATGTCCACTTCTGCCATACTGAGATTTTTGGCTTGAACCTTTGGGTCGGCCATATATAACGAACTTTTTGCAATCATCTTGCTGGTCGTTGTTTTTCCACACCATTTAGGTCCTTGCACCAGAACGGCACCAATCCGTCTTAACTTCTTGGCTAATAATGCGTCTGCTATTCGTACTTTATATTTTTTCATATTATTGTTGTCTGATTTTCAGTTGCAAAGATAGTAAAATTATTTAATTATTGAGGAATTTGGACAAATTTTATTGAGGAATTTGGACAAATTTCATTGAGGAATTTGGCCGTAATTTATTGAGGAATTTGGCCGTTTTTTTTGTTTTTCCACTCCAATAATCTCTCATAAATTTTGCGTCTCATTTTCAATACCTTATAAAAAAATTTACACATTTTCGAGGTTTGTGCAAAACTTTCTCATTTATTTCCGTACTTGTTTTTTTTGTCATTTGCAAATACTATATTGCACAATTACAAAAAATCATTATCTTTGCGTCATTACCACAAAACTAATTTATGAAGACAATGAAGAAAAAGAAACTCCTTTCTCTTGCATTGGGTATGGCCGCAATGCTTTCGGCCAATGCCCAGAATCCTTATCTCCCTCTCTGGGAGCATGTGCCTGATGGTGAGCCCCGAGTATTCGAGGATCCTGACAATCCAGGCAAGATGAGAGCGTATATCATCGGCTCTCACGACGTTAAGTACAACGGATACTGCGGACCTGATATCCGTATGTGGTCGGCACCCGTTGAGGACCTCTCGCAGTGGCGCGATGAGGGCAGTATCTTCAAGTATTACATTGACGGACAGTGGGATATAATGTTTGCCCCCGACCTCGTGGAGGTGTTCGACAAGAAGGCTGGCAAGAAGGTTTACTACCTCTATCCACACTCGCGCGGATGGCAGAGAGTGGCCACAGTATGCAAGGGCGACCGTCCAAACGGCCCCTTCACACCCATAAACCTCACTGAGGACGGCCACAAGTGCGTTGACGGCTCAATGATAGATTTCGACCCATCGGTATTCATCGAGCCAGTCACCAACAAGAAAGACCCAGACTTCGCCACTGGATTCCGTGCATACGTTTTCTACGGATTCCAGCACTCGACAGCCGCCGAGTTAGACCCAAACACAATGTACTCGGTACGTCCCGGCACTCAGATCCACGACTATTTTATCCCGGCATCAGCAGCCTACGGAAAGGTAAAGGACCCCGAGGGCACCAAGTATCCGGCCCTCTACAAGGACCAGAACCCCGGCGAGTTCAACTTCTTTGAGGCATCATCTATCCGTCAGGTAGGCAACAAATACGTGATGGTATTCTCGGGCTACAGCGGACCAGACTACGGACTCGGCTCCACAAACTCGGCACTGCGCTATGCCTACGGCGACACCCCACTCGGTCCTTGGAGATCGGGCGGTGTATTGGTGGACAGCCGCGGAGTGGTTCCAAACGAGGACGGCACCCATCTTGTAGGCCGCAACTCGGCTCACAACACCCACGGTTCGCTTCAGGAAATCAACGGTCAGTGGTACGTATTCTACCACCGCCCACCACGCGGATTCGGCAACGCACGTCAGACCATGGTGGCCCCTGTAAAGATTGTCTGGGACAAGAAGAAGGTGACTGTCGGCGGACAGGTTCGCATCACCGGCTACGACCCATACGCTCCCGACAACGAGTGGAAGGCTCAGGCCTCCAACGGAATGTGCTATACCGGTGCTGAGGTTACCTCCGAGGGATTCCAGATCTACGGTCTGCCTCCTTACAAATATTACTCGGCTGGTATTGCGGCCTACATGAGCGACCAGCAGTGGATGCAGGACAATCACGACAACTGGAGCAACCACATGGATCTCGCAGGCATCAAGAACGGCGGAATCGTGGGATTCAACTACTTCGGTTTCGAGGGTCTTGTAGCTGACTCTAAGGGTGTTAAAGCCTTCTCTGGAACAAAGCCCGGCGACGACGCCACTCTCTGCCTCAACCTCACTCCAAGAGTGAAGGATGCTTTCAAGATTCACGTAATGATAGACGGCCCATACGCCAACAGCACCTGGAAGGGCAAGGAACTCGGCGTTATCGAGGTACCTGCCAACTCGGCAGAGCGTCCAGCAATGTACACACTCGCCACTCCTCAGGTGGAGGGCCTCAAGGGCAAGCACGCCATCTACCTCGTAGTGGAGGGTCCCGAGGTAAAGGAGCCTGAGATGCCAGCCTGGGCACGCCGCCAGGGTCCACAGCGTCCAATAGGACTCATGGATCTCCACGGCATCGGCTTCCAGAGCAACGACACCAAGATTGCGCGTCCAGAGGTTCCACAGGTCACCATCAAGGCCGACGGAGTGCGCCTACAGATACCTGCCACACCTATCTACTTCACCAATCAGAACGGATACGCCGAGGCCAACCGCTATCAGGTTTACGGCAAGCTCTCTGATGCTTCCGTACTTGAGGCAACCTCCAACAATCCCGAGGTCAAGTTCCAGATAGGCAAGATAGCCGACGGCCGCGCCACCATCAAGGCCACCTACCAGGGTCAGGAGAAGATTTTCCTGATTAACTAACAAATTACAGATTCTCATACAATACTTAGAAAAGCCATCGCTTTCAGATGAGAGCGACGGCTTTTTTTGTACAAAATAATTTTTTGCCCAATTCCCGCAAATACATTATCTTTGTAGCAATCAAAAAATCCATAAATCGAAAATCAAAAATGAAGACACTGCCATTAGGAACACAGACATTCCAGATTCTACGTGAGGAAGATCAGTTGTATGTCGATAAGACAAGATACGTATATGACCTTACCCACTTTTACCGCAACGTCTTCCTCTCGAGGCCGAGGCGTTTCGGAAAGTCGTTGCTGTGCGATACCTTCAAGATGTATTTTGAGGGCAGGAAGGATATGTTCCAAGGGCTGGCGATTATGGATCTGGAGAAAGACTGGAAGAAGTATCCGGTGATTCATCTGGATCTGTCGCTCCGCAAGGACAGTGCCGAGCGTCTCAGAAAATCATTGGGAGAACTTCTCAAGGATTATGAGGACATTTACGATATTCCAGTGGATGCGTCACGTGAGGTTTCGGACCGATTGAGTTCAATTATCAAGACAGCCTACCGTAAGACAGGCAATCGTGTAGTTGTTTTGCTTGACGAGTACGATGCCGCTCTTATGTATGCAGTTGACAACAAGGAACTTTTCGCCGAAATAAGGAACGAACTAAATGATTTTTTCACTCCACTGAAAAAACTTGATTCCTGCATAAAATTCCTCTTCATAACTGGAATTTCGAAATTCTCGCAGGTTTCGATATTCTCGGCGCTCAACAATCTGGTGGATATCAGCCTTGATCCAAAGTATGAGGGTGTCTGCGGATTCACCAAAGAAGAGATGCGCAGGGATTTCCCTGAGTATGTCCAAATAATAGCAGACAAATACAATTGCGATTTGGAAACTGCGTATGAGGAACTTAGGAAAAATTATGATGGCTATCATTTTTCTGAGGAAATGACCTGTGATGTCTTCAATCCTTTCAGCATTCTCAATGCTTTCGACAAGCGGAAACTCAATTCTTTTTGGTTCGATTCGGCAAGTCCTTCGGCATTGATAAAGTTGGTTGATAAGTTTGATTTGAATATCGGAGATTTGGAGAATTGTGAAGCCGGTCTTGACAGTTTCTCTGTGCCTATCGAGAGTATCGATGATCCGATTCCCTTGCTTTTTCAGTCGGGATATCTTACCATCAAGGATTATGATATGGAGGTTGATAGTTATACACTCTCATATCCCAACAGGGAAGTGCGTGTGGCATTGGCAAAGCAACTTTTGCAATACAAGACCAAGAATCCACCCGAACTCACCAACTTCTCCAATAGTTATAAGGCTTTTTGGAAGAGTGACGATCTTGACCGTTTCCTTCTCAGTTTCAAGGCATTCTTGAAGGGATTCCCGTTTTCGCTCAACAATTCAGATAAGAACGAGAAGCATTATCACGGCCTTCTCTACACCGCGTTGGTTTCTTTCGGCGCTGACGTCTTTGCCGAGAAGGAGCAGTATGAGGGCAAGCCTGATATCATCCTCAAAATGCCGAATACAATCTACATTCTGGAGCTGAAGTACGGGAAATCTGTCGGCACGGCCCTGTCTCAGGCCAAGAAGAAAGACTATGCCGGAGAGTTCGCCGACGACAAGCGTCCTGTTAAAATTGTCGGAATCAACTTCCTGGAAGAGGAGGTTGAGAACGAGATTTTCAAGTATAAGGTGAAGGTAGTGAGGGAGTAAGCATCAGGAAATGAGCGTATTCTTCATTCCTGAGGAACATATTGTTGCTCAGTATTATATTATTGATTTTAACTTAATGTGGTGCGGAATTAAGGAAATGATTAAAGGAAGTTTTTATTTGTTTAGTATTAGCGGCTTTTGGATAGCATTGGTTTGTTTGATCGTTGGTATTTGGCAAGGAAATACATTAATAGTATTTACAGCGATTATAGGTCATTTGGCTCTCCTTGGTTACGCTATATATCTTTGTAGTGAGGAAAATGATAAAACAGAACTATTTATAAAACTCAACAAGGATTATATTGTCTTGAAATCATTTGAATCATATAGATTTTATTTTGCTTTTTTTGAAGGTCGGAGAGAATATGTCATATTTGAGATTGATGGATACAGATATCTTGTAACTATTCTTGATAGGAAATTGTCTTTGGCAGTTTTTAAATTTGAAATTGATGAAATTAATGAAAGAAATGCCTATATAAAGATTAGGGAACGTTTTAAAGGTGGCCCGACTGGAGAATGGAATTATCTTAGGGATAGTTATGCTAAGTCATATATTAGCATGATAGATTTTAAAGATCTTATTAAAGAATATAGAACAAATAAAGAGCAAGTGCAATAAATAATTTATTGCCCAATTCCCAGAAATACATTATCTTTGTAGCAATCAGAAAATCGAAAATCACTATGGTAACAATTGCAAATCCGATATATGACTCGGTCTTCAAGTATCTGATGCAGGATACGAGAATTGCGAGACTCTTGATTGAGAACCTTTTGGGATATCCTGTAGAGGATGTTGTGGTCAAGAACAACGAGTTCATTCTGATAGATATAAATGAGCTCAAGCTCAGCCGTGTGGATTTTCAAGCCAAGGTAAAAATCTCTGATACTGAGACTCAGCTTGTTACCATAGAATTGCAGAAGGCTTTCCTCGATACTGAGTATATGAGATTTCGCCGTTACTTGGGCGAACACTATATCAACAACGAGAACTGCGTCTATAAGACTGTTGAGAAGATAAACCCAAAGACGGGTGAGAAGTATCTGAAAATCGAGGAATATCCGAATCCAATAATACAGGTTTACCTCCTCGGTCACAACCTTCCCGAGATAGAGAATGCAGTTTCCAAGAGTCAGCTGAAATTTGTTGACCTTGACGGCAATGAAATCAAAGATGCAGGCAAGTCGCTCTTTGTGAAGAGCCTTACCCATCAGACCATAATAGTCCAGATAAAGAAACTGCCTCAAAAGCCAATGCATAAATTGGAGGACATTCTCTCCATCTTCAATCACGAGGCCATTTTCCAAAACAAGGAGGAGCAGACCGTAAAAATAGAGGACTACTACGGCAAGTCGGAGGAGTATCAGATAATGGCCCGCCGCCTTCAGGAGGCCGCCGTTGACGCTGAGCTCCGCAAGATGATGAAAGAGGAGGACGACCTTTGGCGAGAATACCGTCTTATGAAAGAGAACGAGCGCCTGAGAATGCAGGCAGCGGAGGCAAGGGGCGAGTCGAGAGGATTGGAAAAAGGTCGTGCCGAGGGTATTGCCGAGGGCCGTGCCGAGGCTGAGGCCAAAGCCCACGAGGAGAAATTAGCTTCCGCCCTTGCGATATACAAGTCCGGCTCGATGCCGTTGGAGCAGATTGCGGCTATTATGAAGTTGGATGCCGGGGAGCTTGCTGAGTATGCGGGCAGGTGATGAGAAAGTACCGAGGCCATTCAGACAAATTCAGTAATTTTACCTTCGGTAATCATAGCGATTTTTTTGGTAATTTGTTTTGTCGTTATTACAAAGATGCTAAAAATTTCGCTAATTACCAAATTTTCAGTCACTTAAATTTAGTCGAACTCACGTTAAATTGATAAAAAGCAAACAAATACCATATATCAATACGATTGGTGAACAAGTTTTGTTTGATGGATTGGAAGCATATTCAGAGGATTATATTATAGATTTTATAAAAAATGTTACAGACTTATAACAAATTGTTAAATATTAAGCCAATTTGGGTGTCCATTTTAGGATGTGTGCTTACGTTGTTTTTACATGTTAACCCCAATACTTTGTCATTGTCATTAATAATAATGTGGTTGTTTTTTGCCGCATTATATATATATGAACATAATGACTTTATTTATAAAAAAAGTATTTTTGATAATATGTTTATATTGTATTTAATAATAATTATTGTATGTGGTATTGGGGTGATAGAATATTATTGTCAACGTGTGAAGTCAAATGAAGGAATTGTGTGTGTAGGTTATGCATATAATAGTATGCAAGAATCTCGTTCTCATTGTATGGTGTATTATATGTATTATTATGACAAAAATCTTAAATTAAATAAAGTTAAGGTTAATGGTTACTCCCAACACATAGATTTTAATACAAATGTTGTAATTTCTTTAGGAGGACCTCGTGGTAATTATATCAAGACAGCTAATCCAACGTGGAATGATTTAGAAAAATATAAATATCCAGTAAATTTTATAATGGATTCTGTAGAGCTCGGCAACGACTCCTACGAATATGCGAAATATGAGCGAGATATCGCTTACAATAATTTTGGACTAAATATTGTTCAAATTGCAAATACGTTGAATGATGATGAAATATCATTTATGAAATTAAATGGTATTTCAGAGACTATAAAGTGTAGGAATAATGGCACAGACACTTTCCTCGTCTATTCCAACATTAACCCGAAATTTTTCGATGGCTGGCACGTCTGCCCCGACAGCATCAGCACGCCGGAGAATTTCGCCAAGATAGAGGAGGGTGGATACGGCTATATCTTCCGAGGAAAGATATATTCCAAGGAAGAGACCGAGAAGTACTGGAATATCATCGAGCAGTACAAGCTGAGAGAGGCAGGGGAGTAGGGTAGAATAATTTTTTGCCCAATTCCCACAAATACATTATCTTTGCAGCAATGGGAAGCCTCTTTTATTTAATAGTTAAATGTTAGAAATGAAGAAATATTTTCATTGGATATGGTGCGCTATTTGGATTGTATGCGCATACTTATATGGGGTATATATTACCTCTCTGTGTGAATATGCTATTTGGACAACAATAGCAACAATTTTGTTTGTAATTTCTGCTATTGTTATGCCATTCTTTTTCAAAAAGCATTTCGCAGGCTTTATAATAGGACCGATAGTTTCTGTTTTTATTACTTCGTTTTTGACAAGCGACAACATTTCAAAGAGATTGATAGACGGTCCTACTTTTATATGCAAGTTTAATGTAACAGGATATGATCGTCCTAAGGGTCGTAGCTCTCTAGTTACTACTTTGGGGTATTATCATATTGGCAAATCGAAATATGAAAATGGAGTTAGCATAAATGATAAATTCCCTCAGGTTGAATGGGTTTATGTTCAATACAATTTTGTATGCAAAACTATGCTGCATTTGTACAGAGAAAAGGCTACTGACGAAGAAATAGAAAAAATCCGTGACTTCGCTTTTGTTGAAAACAATACCTTGTATACCTATCACGATTACTCGATGCTTCAGCCAGACTTGGACTATTATCAAGTAGGTTACAATTTGGTTTATAAGGCTGTTCCCGACAGCCTTGACAATCTTCGGTTCTCCGATGCTCTCGGTAAACAACAGATCACAAAATACGAAAAACAGAACTACACCTCCATCCCCGACACCTTCCTCGTTTTCCGCAACATAAACGAGAATATCGACGACCGTTTCATAGTCTGCGCTCCCGAGGTAAACACTCCCGAAAACTGGGCGAAGATTTCCGACTATGGATACATTTTCCATTACGACGTCTATTCCAAGGAAGAGATCGAGAGCCAGTGTCAGCAGATAAGAAATTATGTGGAGAAGTATAAGGAGCTTCACAAATAAGCTCCCCAAACCCCTACTCTCTTCCCATCACCTTCTTGTACCCCCGTCGCCCCCAGACAAGCACAAAAGCGAATAGCAATCTTGTGCTGATAATCCATAATGCTGATATTCCCGTAACGGCCATTACAATGGTGTCCTCAAGCATGGAGTGATTCATTATCAAGTGATAGTTTACGTCGTTGGCGTCCTTGCGGGTGATGAGGCCCTTCGATTCCAAATCCACCATCACTGCCGATCCGTAACTGATGCCAAGCACATTGCCCACCAGCCACATATACGACGATTCCCTGGGAAGACCCATCACTGTCATCAGCGGGGCAAAGAACCTCGACATTGGCTTCAGCCAGCCGTAAGCCTCTATCAGGCGCTGGATAAACATTAGCGAGTAAATTATGCCGAACACCATGAGCACGGTTTTTATCTGCGACCATCCCCACTGCGCCATCACCTCGCCGAATGTGCTGTCGGTATCAGCGCCAAGATATACGTACGCCTCGTCCATCTCGGGAAGCAGAAGATTAAGGTAGAGGGCTGATACAAACGCCATTACGATTCGGATGAGGCCCATCTTCCAGAACGACGAGCCTGTCTTCCTGTTTATGGAGCATTCCATGGGCAACGCGTGGCATATCAGCACCATTATGCCCATTATGGTGGCCTGACGCATGGTCATAGGTATAGCCATCATAGCCGCTACTCCCGAGTATGTACCAGCCATGGCTCCCGATACGAACACTATGGCAGCCTCGCCGGGCAATCCCATGAAGTTGAACACAGGGTTCAGGTATCCTGCCAGCCATGCCAGCACTCCGAAATACTGGAGCAATACCACCGCCAATGATATAGGTATCATAAGTTTAAGGAGCCACGATGCGCTCTTCCATGTGCCGGGAATGGCCTGACGGAGACTCCATATAATCTTGTTGCCTGTAATGGGCTGTTCGTTTTCTTTCATAATGTTTTTGTTTTTAAGCGGTGCAAAGGTAAATCAAATAATCCGTTATATGTGTTACCTTTAAGTGAACATTACATATACTTTTGCACAATATTTGTGCGTTAGTAACAGAAAACAAACCACGTAAATCATTATGAGAAAAACATTAGCAACTTTGCTGATTGGCGCAATGGCAATGGGATGCGCCAACAACGCGGGAAACCAGCACCAGACCAACAATAAAACTCCTGAGGCTGAGCAGACTCCTGCCATGGAGACTACAGAGAATGAGGAAGCATCAGACTACGAGGACGATTCCACTCCCATAAAAGAATTCAACTATTTCTTCGAGATGCACAACAAGCCCCTGAAGGTGACCGGCAATGCCGACATAGAGGGTTTCGTGAAGGCCCTTTTTGCCGGCGACGAGTACAGCTATACGCCCGACGAAGCTTTCGACAAGGCCAACGGATTTTTCAGTGTGGCGGCTGCCGGTGATGGCTACCTTGACCAATACGGAGCATTCTGGAACCGCAAGGACGGCAAGAAAATGTTCCTTTTCAGTTTCGACCAGGGAAGATACGGCCTCTACGACAAGTGCATAGAGCGCAAAAACGAATGGTATCAGGTGGCCGTAGACGAACCCGGTGAGGAAGACGAGGAGCTGGGCGGATACAATGAGTCGGGCATTCTGGCATATCTATACAACGCCGAAACAAAGACTCTGGAGCCAATGCAGCAGCCTCCTTTCAACGGCGTACCCAAAACCGACGGCTATCTCTCGTTCGCCCTGCCTCAGAAAGGCAAGGACATAACCGTAACTGAAATGAATCTAAGCAATTACGACAGAACAACACACACGCTCAAGTTCAACGGACTTACCTTCGATTGGGTAGATTAATCAATAGTTTTAGGGTCAGCTGAACCTATATATATCATAAACCAAACAAACACACATAGCAATTATGAGAAAAATAATCACAACTTTACTGCTTGGCATCCTCTCATTCGGATGCATGGCTCAGGAGGACGACGAACCATCTTGGCCAAGTCTTCCCTACGGCTACCAACATGACGAACTCTGCAAGCCCCACAAGGTGACTGGCGGAGCAGGCATCGTGCATTTTATGGAGGCTATCGGTATGGATTATTGCGACGGGGACGATCCCGAATCAGAAAACTGCATAGTTGACAAGGCCAACGGCTATTACAAATTCTCGCAGGAGGGCGGTGGCGGAATCCACATAGAGGCTGCCTACTGGAACCGGTCGGATGGCAAGAAGATGCTTATTGTCAATTACCACGTTTGCAATTTCGGCCACGGCGACCACGCCGCCAAACTTCAGAAGGAGAATGAGTGGTTTAAGCTGAAGGTAGACAACACCACCAAGAAAGACTTTATGTACGACGAGATAGGCTGTATGGCCTTCCTCTACAACGCCACCACCCAGAAACTGGAGCCCATGCTGAAACCTCCATTCAACGGGGTGCCAAAGACCGACGATTTCATCTATATCTATCCTCCCCGAAAGGGCAAGGATATCAAGGTCAGCCTTTGGAACAGGGAGACTTACGGCGAAGGCAACGAGCACACTCTCAAGTTCAACGGATTGACCTTCGATTGGGTGGAGTAGAGACGCCGCAATAGTTTAGGGTCAGCTGACCCTAAAAAAAAATGAAAATATGAGGAAACCACTTCTGATACTTGCACTATCCACACTCTGCGCAATAAACACCATGGCGCAGAGTGTGAGATATTTTAGAGACTATGTGGAGAACATGGGTCTGCCAATGGGCGTGGGCGAGATGAGCGCCAGCGACCACCTTCACGCATACAACGCATACAAGTTTATGTACAACGGCAGCCGGCTAGATTCCATTGCGCTGGTGAACGCAGAAGACCGCCCCGTGGACTTCTACGACACCGAGCATCTGGACTCGTACAGGGCCGCCAAAATATCATACTCACAGGACGGCAAGCCAGAGTGCATTACAGCATACTCCAGCACAGGAGAATTTATGTACAAGCTGATGCTGAGCCATGACCTAAAGAGCGCAACCTACAGAAACACAGACTCGTCGCCGTATTTCCTGAGGCTTGGCGTATCGGCACATTACGGAAACTTGCAGAGCAAAGGCAGCATCAGCTCGCTGATACTGTCGTATTACCCCAATGGCAACCTCAGGAAGAAAATCTTTGCCGACAAGGACGGAAATCCTGCCGCCGACGCCAACATGATATACGGCATAGAATATTCGTACAACAGCAGCAACTTGATGACGAGATACAGTTTCTTAGACGAGAAGGGCAACATTGCACAAACCTACCAAGGCCACGCCTCCACCAAGATAGAATACGACAAGCATGGCAACCGCACACGATTTGCGTATCTCGACAAAAACAATTCACCATCGCACGACGGCTCCATGATTTCGGTAATAGAGAATGAGTGCGACAAGTACGGCAACCTCCTGAAACAGACCTACAAAAACATGAAAGGCGCGCCAATGCTGCGGCCCGACATAAACGTGGCCGCCATGGAGATAAAATACGACAACCAGGGCCACAGGATACAGACCTCGTATCTGGGGCTGGACGGAAAACCCATCTGCAACAACGGCGGGGTGGCCTATGAGCAATACAAGACCGACCAATACGGATACGCCTGCCAGACCAACTACTACAACCTGGACGACATTCCCACATTCAACCGCAACTCCGGCGCCTTTGCCAGCAAGCAGCAATACGACACCATGGGCAGGCTTCTGGAGGCAACACTGCTGATGCACAACAGCAAAGACAACGGGCGCAACATAGCCAGCATCCGGCACGAATACAACAACGATGGAAAGCTACAGAAAACCTCATATTACGACGGGTATCAGCGTCCAGCGCTTGGCGACGAGGGTTTCCACATGGCAGAATACACCTACAACGGGAAAAACCAGTTGATAGAAACCAGATATTACGGCACCGACGGCAGACCGGCAAACAACAGCTACGGCGAATCCATATTAATAACCGAATACAACGAATACGGCAACATTGCCTCGCAGAGATGCCTCGACACCCTAAGCCGCAAAACCATGCATCAGGATATGTTCTACTCGCTTATATGCAGCTACGACGGGCAGGGCCGCCTTGTGGAAAGGCTGTTTCTCGATACATTGGGCAATCCATCGGCAAGCGCCAGCTATGCGAAATGGACCTGCCAGACCAACCCTGAAACCGGAGCCACAATTAGCGAGAGCCTCTTCAACAGATGGGGCAGCGAGATACAAACCACCCGATACGAATACAACGATTGCGGCCTCCATTCCCAGATACAGCAGATAAGCAACGGCGAGGTGATGGGCTACACAAGATTCACCTACCACCCCGACGGAAGAACGGCCAGCAAGTGCGTTTTCCAGAACGGATATCAGCGCCCTCATGTTACCAGATACGAGCTCGACAGGTGCGGAAACGTGGTGAAAGAGTCGTTTTTCAATGAGGACGGAAGCATCGACACCATAGAATCGGGAATGCACTGCGTAGAGCACACCTTCAACTCCCTGCAGCTGAAAACCCACACCATCTACAGGGACGTAAACGGAGCATCGCGCCCAATGACGAAGGTAAACAACGAGATGAGTTTCGAATACGACGAGAAGGGAAACCTGATAAAAAGCACCGTGCTGGACGGCAAGGGCAACATTGCCACCGGCATTGATGGATGGAGCATTCACGCAATAGAATACAACGAGCGAAACCAGCCCATTTTATACGAGTTTGCCAACAAGGACCTCAAGCTTGTGGTATCACAAAGCACGAGATGGGCAAGAATGAGGATAAAGTACATGCCCGACAACACCACTCCGCACATGAGGCTCATCTACAACGCAGAAGGCAAGCCCTTCGCCATGTCGGTATACAGCAAGGGCGATTGGAGCGAATGGCTCACCGAAAACGACCTTCAGCAGATGCACAAAAATTAAAACAAAAGCACACAGGCCATTGGCCTGTGTGCTTTTGTTGTCTACACTCCCAACTGCCTTTCTATCAGGTATATAAAAATATGTATCACCTTAATGTGGATTTCCTGGATGCGGTCGGCCTCGCCATTGTGGGGCACGCGGATTTCCACGTCGGCCATCTGGGCCAACTTGCCGCCGGTTTTGCCGGTGAGGGCCACCACCTTCATGCCTTTGGATTTGGCCACCTCCACGGCGTTGAGCACATTTTGCGAATTGCCCGAGGTGCTTATGGCAAGAAGCACGTCGCCGCCGTTGCCGAGGGCCTCCACAAAACGGGAGAAAATGGCGTCGTAGCCGTAGTCGTTGGCGGTGCAGCTTATATGTGGCGCGTCGCTGATGGCAATGGCAGGTATGGGACGGCGGTCGCCACGGTAACGGCCCGTAAGCTCCTCGGCAAAGTGCGAGGCGTCGCTCATAGAGCCGCCGTTGCCGCAGCTGATAATCTTGCATCCGGCCTTTATGGCATCGGCCATTATGGCGGCGGCATCAGATATCTTCTGCAATACGGCCTCATCGCCAAGAAACCTGTCGAGCACCTCCCGCGCCAGCAAAAGCTCGTTCTTTATTAAATCCTTCATATTATGATAATTTTCGCACAGATGACACAGATAACACAGATAAGAATGAATAACTATCGGTGAAAAATCTGTGTCATCTGTGTCATCTGTGCGAACAAAGCAATTCTACAACAGTTACTTTACTGGGTATTTCAGCAGCTTTACGTTTGCGTCGAAATCCTGGGCGCCAAAGAGATAGCTGCCCGATACCATCACGTCGACACCGGCCTCGGCGAGGGCGTAGGCGTTCTTGTTGTCCACACCGCCGTCCACCTGGATGAGGGCCTTGCTGCCGGTGCGGAGTATCAGCTCCTTGCAGCGGCGGATTTTGTCGTAGCTGTGCTGGATAAACTTCTGACCTCCAAAGCCCGGGTTCACAGTCATCAGCAACACCATGTCCACTTCCTGGATTATATCCTCCAGAGTGGAGATGGAAGTGGCTGGATTCAAGGCGATTCCGCACATTGCGCCGAGGTCTTTTATCTGATGCACAAGGCGGTCGATATGTGTGCAGGCCTCCTGATGGAATGTGAGCATTCCGGCGCCGCACTTTATAAACTGCTCGGCGTAGAGGTCGGGGTTGGCTATCATGAGGTGAACGTCCAGCATCTTGGTGCTGTGTTTCTTGAAGGCCTTCACGATGGGAAGTCCAAATGTAATGTTTGGCACAAACTGGCCGTCCATAACGTCTATGTGCACCCAGTCGGCGCAGCTGCTGTTCATCTTCCTGGCCTCGGCCTCCATGTTTGCGTGGTCGCAAGAAAGGATAGATGGCGATACTATAATCTTTTTATCCATTTCAGTTTTTGTGTTATACTTTTTTTGTTTATCAGTTAGCTGACCCTGCATTTCTGGGGGGCTTGCATCAATCCCAGGGTCAGCTGACCCTAAAAAAAACGGGAGCCGCCCTCGAAATTGTTTCCGGATGCAAATTTACAAACAAAAATTAAGCAATTATGTTTCATTAATAAAAAATCTTATTGTAATTTTACAAACTGAAAAATAACATATCGTTTACCATTGTTTAATATCATTACCAAAATGCACATAGCGGTAGCAGGAAACATAGGATCGGGCAAGACAACGCTCACCGACATACTGGCGTCTCACCTGGGCTGGACCCCAAACTACGAGAACGCCGAGGGCAATCCATATCTCAACGACTTCTACAACGACATGCCAAGGTGGGCTTTCCACCTGCAGACAAAGTTCCTGCACAGCGGCCTCGACAGGATTCTGAAGATTAAGGAATCGGGAAAGGATATCGTGCAAGACCGCACCATCTATGAGGTGGCATACATTTTTACGCGAAACCTCTACGAGATGGGCCTGCTATCGGAGCGCGACTACAAGTGCTACATAGACCTCTTTGAGCTCACAACGTCGCTGATACAGCCGCCCGACCTCATAATATACCTGAGGGCCAAGGTGTCGACGCTGATAAAGCAGATAAGGCGGAGGGGAAGGTCGTATGAGCAGGGTATCAGCCCCGACTATCTGGCCAAGCTGAACCAGAAGTACGACTCCTGGGCCGAGGAGTATCAGCGCGGACCAATACTCACGATTGATATTGACGGGCTGGATTTCCCGAACAACGAGGCCGACAGGAAAAAGGTAATCGATATTATACAGAGCGAGATAGCTAAGATGAAGAAATAGACTTGTTTTTGATTTGATTTTTTTGAGAATATACTTTTTATATAATTTATAATCCAAATTACTAAAAGAATGAAAAAAATATCTTTTTGCGCTGCCGTGGCCATGGCGGCAATGCTGGGCTCGTGTATGGAGAAGCCAGCTATGGCGCCAGCCCACAATGGCCACAGCCATGCCTATATGGCTGATGCGCAGGCCAATGCCCGCGAGATTATAAGCAGGCTGTCCATAAAGGAGAAACTGGCCCAACTGCAGAGCGGCAGCATCTATGTGATAAAGGACGCGTCGGACTCGCTGGGAAACCTGAGCCACGACACCCTGCGCAAGTATTATCCCTACGGAATGGGCCTCATGAACATAGACTTTGGCGGATGCCCGCCAGAGAAGTATGCCCGCACCGTAAACTCCCTGAAGGAATACAACAACTCTCTGGAGCATCCCATACCGATGATTTTCATTGGCGAGGGTCTGCACGGACTCATGGGCGTGGACGCCACCTGCTTTCCCCAGGCCATTGCGCTTGGATGCAGCTGGGACACCACGCTGCTGCGCAAGGTATACAAGACCACGCGCGTGGAATCGAAGGCCAGGGGCATCAACGTGCTCTTCTCCCCTATTCTGGACCTGGCGCGCGAGCCGCGTTTTGGCCGCATAGAGGAAATGTACAGCGAGGATCCTTTCCTCTGCGGCACTTACGGAGCAGTAGCTGTGAGGGAGTTTCAGCAGATGAAGGCCGACGGAATGCTGGAGATGGCCTCCACGCTTAAGCACTACATGGGTCACGGACAAATGGAGGGCGGACGCAACGTGGCATGCTATCCCGGATCTGCCAACGACCTCATGAACCACCACTCGATACCTTTCGAAATGTGCGTGGATGCCGGCGTGGCATGCGTGATGCCCGCCTACAACGACGTGTGCGACCTGCCCGTTACCGTAAACAAGTGGCTGCTGCAGGGCGTGCTTAGGGAGCAGCTTGGTTTCGACGGCCTCATCATCTCCGACCAGAATGCAATAGACCGAATGTATGACGTAAACCACCTTACGGCTTCTTACAAGGAGGCCGCCGAGCTGGCCATACAGTGCGGAATAGATATCGACATTATAGGCAGCGAGGGCACTTTCCAGATGCTGGAGCAGTCGGTGAAGGAGGGCAGGATAAAAGAGAGCGTTATCGACTCCGCCCTGGAACGCCTGCTGATTCTGAAATGGAGACTGGGACTCTTCCAGAAGGACGATCCCGTCGACATTCCGGCGCTTATGGCCGTAAACCAGTGTAAGGAACACCTCGACCTGGCCCGCGAGACCGCACGCAAGACCATGGTGTTGCTGAAGAACGACGGCGTGCTCCCTATTGATAAAGGCAGCATCAGGAGGATAGCCGTAATAGGCCCCAACGCCAACTCCCTTGACTACGGCGGATATACTGCCGAGCCCGTAACTGCCGGAGTATCAGTATACGAGGGCATCAGGGCTTACGGACAGGCCAACGGAATAAGCGTGCAATATGCCGAGGGCGTGCGATTGAGCAATGCGCCGATAGGTTTCTGGAAAGACAACAACCACACCCTTATTACGGAGGCTGAGGCCAACAAGATGATGGCTGAGGCTGTGGCCATGGCCAAGGGCTGCGACGTGATAGTGCTCTGCATGGGCGAGAATGTGTCGTACTCGCGCGAGGCCTGGGGCGACTATCACCGCGGCGACCGCGAGAGCCTGGAACTTCTTGGATATCAGAACGAGCTGGCCAAGAGGCTGAAGGCTACGGGCAAGCCTGTGGTAACTCTCATTTTTGGCGGACGTCCGCTGAATATCCGCCCCGCTGTCGACAATTCCAACGCTCTGGCTCAATGTTTCTACCTTGGTCAGCAGGGAGGAAACGCCGTGGCCGACGTGCTTTTCGGCGACTATAACTTCGAGGGCAAGCTCTCGGTATCGATGCCGTCGAGCGCCGGCGCGCTGCCTTGCTACTACAACATGAAGCCCAACCGTTTCCGCAGCCACATTTTCGAGGACCGCGGCGATACCATTTTCCCATTGACTTACGATGCCGGCACCAACAAATACTCGTATCAGCTAAATGCCTGGGAACCTCCCACAACCCACGCCGTTTTCCCATTCGGATATGGCCTCAGCTACAGCAAGTTCCAGTTTGGCGAGCCTCAGGTGAGCGACGACACTCTATCGTCGAGCAATACCGTAAGGATAAAGATAGAGGTGAAAAACGTGAGCGGTATCGACGGCAGCGAGACTGTTCAGCTCTATATCAGAGACGAGGTTTGCAGCTGCGTGCGTCCCGTAAAGGAGCTGAAGGCTTTTCAGAAGGTTTACCTGAAGGCCGGCGAGAGCAAATATGTGGAGTTTGAGCTTGGCAAAAAGGACCTCATGTTCTATAATCAGCAACTGGAGAAAATTTTCGAACCCGGCAACTTCCTCGTATACGTGGGCAACAGTTCAAGAGACAGGGATTTGAAGGTTACACACTTCGTTATGAAATAGTAAACGAATAAAAAAGCCAGCCTGATGAAATTATCGGACTGGCTTTTTTTTATAAAGTTTCATATAATTACTGCAAATAATCCCGTATGACGCCTAAATACCACACTATCATATTTGGATATTCCTTATGAGGAATAAATAAATGAGAAATAGTATGGTCGATATTCAAGACGAACATATATGTATAACTATTTCCATCGTGTCTAGTAATATCTGAATTTACTTGATATATATTCAACTCATTTTTATTCGTGCGCGACAACAAATGAAAATCTCTTTTGTTTGTGACTTTTGCAAAAACAACTATTCTGTCAGATCCTATCTGAGAGGACATTTTCTTTGCGTAATTAATTAAAGTATCAACACAAACATTACAATCTAATTCAGAATACCTAACCACTAATATGTTATTTGTCAAAATAGAATCCAATACAATAGGCTCATCATTGGCATTCTTTATGACAAAGTCCCCCAACAAACTGCTTTGGCCATTTTTTATTGTTTTCATATAATCATTTGACATTATTTGATATAATGTCAAATTTGGATCGACAGAATCCAATCTATCCAATAAACGATAACAATAAAAGGACAATACTAGAGTCCACAATATCAATATATACAGAACAACCTTTCTTACCATTCCTTCATCTTATAAAAAATCAGCACTGGATTGTCATCAGGCTTAATATTCGAGAAATCTCCACCTATTGTATATTTCATTTTGTCAAAATTAGGATTATCAAGCAATATATGGCAATCTTTCAAACAAACAAATGTGTTTCCTTTTACTGTAGCAGGTGAACCCAAAATTGACCTCAGTTTTGACCCCTCACTATCAAGTAACATATCAAACACACAAATACTTCGATTGGTTCGTCTAGAAAAGAAAATATCCTTCATCCTTCCACCAATACTAATTCCGATAAGCACATAATCTTCTCCCATCAAATAAGATTGGAAGAAGTAATAATCTTTAGAATCATTACATTCCCGTACATTCGTCTTCCCCCTAAAGGCATCTTTTGGGAAGCGTTCTCCTAAATTTAAGACAAACATAGTTTCGAAAGACCCATCAGGCCTTACAGACCAAATTGTATCAGCAAAAAAATCCGTTATATAGAAACGCCCGTCAAAATACCGCATACCATCAGGATTCCATAAAGGAATCCATTCGCTTTTCTTGCGAAAAAGGCCCATACCCTTTATAATGAAAGAGGTGTCGGTTGTCCAAAAATTATAATCAAGCAGCTCGTCGATATGATAATTCTGTGAGTCTGAACTTCTAAACAAATAATTCAAACTATCCAGTTTCCCTATCTGAAGGGCAATAAAAGGCAGATGCTTTTCATATTTAAAATTACCCTTTTTATCGAATACCAAAATTTTGTCTTGAAATTGATCAAGAATCGTCACCTCATCATCCACAAAAACATCAGTAGGCTCAATATATTCACCTGGTCCATTTCCCAATGCTCCAATCTGGTCGATATACCTGCCGTCCATAGAGAACCTCTTCAAACACTTCCCTTTCATCAAGTCCAATATGTACAAGGTATCATCAGAGATAAACACCTTGTTGGCCGCTCCAACAAGTGACTCTGACGTAGTCTCCAACGGAACAATGTATATAGAATCTATGATATCCTTATACGGTATCTCATAAGATCCATCATATTCCAGTTCTGGAATTTCAATCGCAATGTGGTTGTCATGAATCTCCAATACCTGAGCCTCTCCAACAACCGCATCAATATCATCATCCTTGAAACGCTCTTTCATCATTGCCTTGCCACTGAACAAGGTACATGAAGGCTGCAGCAACAGCAACAAAAAAATCAACAAAATAGTTTTTTGAAACATATTTAAAAACATAACAACATATAACAAAAAAAACAATTGAGGCCAAACACGAAACATATTCAACCTCAATTATTTCAACAACGTAGAAAGACTGCGCCTAATGGCACCTATCATCCCAAATGCAGCCCCCAAAGCCAGAGCCACAGTAATCACCCATAGTTTTATCACCTGTTTCCGAATTTATGCACCAATATTCATAAGTAGCAAAATTCCACGAACCCATTTTCTGACGATAAAAATAAGGTATCTGTTCTCCCTCTGCCATCAATTCAACCTCAGCCAATTCCAACTCACTACTATTACTAGTATCATTAGTTACGAGCACAACGCTAAGCATTGACAGCATTGCTACCAAACCAAACAAGCAAATGTTTTTCTTCATTACGTGTTACAAATTATGTTTGTTATTAATTATGTGAATCATTTCAGCTGCAAACATAAAATAAAAAAAAAAAAAAATCCAAATTTTAATACAATTTATTTTTAAAAAAAACGTATCTCGTTAATAATATACCACTTACCCATCTCCAATGAATCAACAAAAAAAAGCCCGTCGCGAAATCACTTCGCAACGGGCTTTGTAAAATTTCTTAAGAAAGAAAGGTTAAGGGAAAACTAGTTCTCCTCGGCTGCTCTCTGAAGCTGCTGAACGTAGATCGCTTTCTTGATCTGCTCTCTTCTTCTTACTGAGAACTTTGTGAAGCACTGTCTCTCGCGGAGCTCTTTCACAACGCCTACCTTCTCGAATTTTCTCTTGAATTTCTTGAGACCTCTTTCAATGTTTTCGCCCTCTTTTACTGGTACTATGATCATAATACGTTGATAATTAATTTTAAATTTAAAATTTAGTTTTGTATATACGTTTATACGGAGTGCAAAATTACAAAATATATCAATGTTACCAAATTTATTTGAAACTTTTTTTTGAGAAAATTTCTGCGTAAATACATACTGTTTTTCCAACTCATTAATTTTCTGCAATATTACAAAAAAATGAGCGAATTATCACCATATCATTACAAAAAAATGAGCGAATTCCCGCATAGTTTTTACACTTTTATGAGGGAATCCGCTTGAAAGAAGGGAAATAATCAACCTAAAAGTTGTATGGCATAAAAAATATAACTATATTTGCCTCCAAAATATAGAACTATGACATTTGAGCAAATAACAGAAAATGACAAATTATGGGCAGTTAGATACGACGACTGTCTTGACAACGTACTCGATTACATATTCGGGCAATGGAACGACGTATCATGGCTTCGTAATTTTTTCAAAGCGAACATTGGTGATTTGTCCGCATACTTCAAGATTACAGACGTGAATCAAGCGATCTACGACACCATCGAAGATAGCGAACAATTACAGTGTCTGATTATGGACATATCGCCAGAGGCGAACCTCGACCTAATTTTCCGGCCGTTAGAAAATAGCCGCACCTCAGAGATGCTGCTCGGCAAGGAGAAGGCTCGTCTGCGCAACACACCTAAACACGCTTCTTGGCTAAGGATATATGCCATAAAACTCGAACCAGGCATATATGTTATTACAGGAGGCGCAATAAAGCTAACAAGAACTATGCAAGAGCGTGAGCACACTCTCGTAGAATTGGCAAGAATGGAAAAGGTTCGCCGTTATATGCTTGAAAATGGCATTATTGACAAAGATTCATTTGACGAATTCTTAACTGAAGTAGAATAAAAACAAAAAAGGAGGCAGCCTATGAGAACTGCGGAAGAAATTATAACGAAACTGAAGGAACATCAGTCTCCTTCACCTTCAAAGTGGCGTGAAAATGCAGAATGGCGCATACGAAACAGAGCATGGCTCCGACATTCGCAACGCATCGCCATGATGATGCTGGACAAGATGGAGGAACTGCAAATATCTCAAAAACAGCTCTCTGAACAGATGGGCTGTAGCCAACAGTATGTATCGAAAGTGCTGAAAGGACAAGAAAATCTATCCCTTGAGACCATCTCCAAAATAGAGGCCTGCCTAGGCATTCAGGTATTCCCTGTGGCATAGCCTAACACTTCATTACAAAAAAATGAGCGAATTCCAGCATAGTTTTTACACTTTTATGAGGGAATCCGCTCTTTTTCTCTTATTCCACAATCTCCATCTCCTCTATCAGCCTCTTGGCGCCGCCGAGCTTATCGATAAGGAAGAGCACGTAGCGGATATCAACCGAGATATTTCGGCAGATATCGGGATTGTACTGAATATCGCTCATGGTACCCTCCCAGCAGCGGTCGAAGTTGATGCCGATTAGCTCGCCGTTGGCGTTTATCACGGGGCTGCCGGAATTGCCGCCCGTGGTGTGGTTGCTGGCTGAGAAGCAGACGTGGATCTTGCCGTCGGATTTGTCGGCATAGCGTCCGTAGTCCTTGTTTTTGAAAAGCTCCTTCAGACCCTCGGGAACGTGGTAATCGTAAATCTCAGGATTGTCTTTCTCGATAACGCCCTCCAGAGTGGTGTAATGCTTGTAGATAACGCCGTCGCGTGGCTCAAAACCGTCCACCTTGCCGTATGTGAAGCGCAGGGTAAGGTTGGCATCAGGAAACTGAATCTTCTCGGGGAAAAGCTCCAGGAGAGCCTTCTGATACAGATAATCCAACTCGTCGGTATCATACAGAAGGGCAAGCAAATAAAAGCACTTGTCGAAATACATCTGCATGAAATTGCGGTAGAGGAAATATCCGGCATCAGCCTCTAAGGTCTTATTGAGAGCGGCAATGGCCTCCGCACGTTTCTTGCCCTTGAGCGCCGAGGCCTTGCGGTACTGCGATATCAGAGAGCTGATGCGCGCACTATCGGCCATCTGCGAATTCTCATAATAGAAATCCACAAAACCGGCAGCATCCTTTATGCCGTTAGGGACATAAAAACCCTGCCATGCGTAAGGCATATAGTCAGGACACGAATCACAGTAAATCTGATACATACGACTGAAAACCTTGCGCTCGCAAATGCTGTCGCGACCGCTAAGGATACCACCAACCTTCTTCTCCACAGAATTCAAAAGACTGTCGACCGACTCGCCTGGAGTAGTGGAAAGATCCCTGAACTGAGCCAATGCCTGACCAATCCTGAACTGCATGGTGGTATAAATTCCCTCCAGGAAAAATGTGGACACGCGCAACACCTCGGATTTCTCCTGATTATATATTATACTGTATCTATCGAAAATTTTGCCGTACTTTTCCATCAGCTCGGGAGTATTGAGCCTCTGCATGAATTCCTTCTCGAAATCTAACTTCTGATTCACCACATCGAAGCGTTTGAGACCAATTATTGCGCCCTGAAGCTTCTTCTTGTAGTTCTCAACCGACGCGTTTCTCGAAGTATAGTTGATGCGCACCTGAGGATCGCGGTTCATGGCCTCCTCGTAGATATCCATTATGTTCTGACGCACAAATACGGTCTGTGGATACTCATAATTCAGTTTCGTGGATACCGCGCAGGCAGGAAGATATTCCTCTGTGGTGCCGGGGAAGCCAAAAACCATTGTGAAATCGCCCTCTTCCACGCCCTTCATGCTTATCTTGAAATGGCTCTTTGGAGTGTATGGCTTGTTGTCGGGCGAATATTGCGCGGGCTTGTTGTCCTTATCGGCGTAGATGCGGAACACCGAGAAATCGCCGCTGTGACGGGGCCACATCCAGTTGTCGGTATCAGCTCCAAAATTGCCTATGGCAGATGGAGGCGCCGCCACCAACCTCACGTCCTCAAAATGCTTATATACAAACACATAATACACATTTCCACCATAGAATTTCTCGATCGAGAGCTTGTAGCCGTCGCCATATCGGTTCTTATAATTGTCTGCCAAGTATATTTTGCGCTCTTCATCGCCCTTTATTTTCTCAGGCACCTGCTCCATAAGTTCCAAAATATCCACTGACAGACCCGGACAAGGAAGCTCCTCCTCCATGCTCTTCGACCAATAGCCATTTGTCAGGTAATCGTGGTCGAGAGTGCTGTGCTTCTGTATCTGACTTCTTCCGCAATGGTGGTTGGTGAGTATCAGGCCCTTGTCGCTGACAATCTCGGCCGTGCATCCGCCGCCGAAGAGCATCACGGCGTCCTTCATGCAGGCCTTGTTTACATTGTATATGTCATCTGCTGAGAGCTTGAAACCCTTTTTCTGCATATCCTTGATGCGTCCCTCCGCCAGCGCGGGCAGCCACATTCCGCCTTGCGCAAATGTCATAACGGCGCATAGGAGCATCGATATTGATAATATTATTCTTTTCATTTTTATTGGTGATTTGGATAGAACACAGATAACGCGGATCAAGCGGATTTTCGCAGATTATTTTTCCATCCGCGTATATCCGCTCAATCCGCGTAATCCGCGTTCTGATATTATTATAAAATATTATTCTGAATGGCGACCCTTGAGAACGGCGATTACATCCTCTATCTTCTTGCCACGGCTGCTGAGGAGCACTACCACGTGGTAAAGCAAATCGGCGGCCTCGTTGAGGAAGAGTGAGTCGTTCTGGTCCTTGCTCTCGATGATGAGCTCCACAGCCTCCTCGCCTACTTTCTTGGCAATCTTGTTGACTCCCTCACGGAAGAGTTTTGTGGTGTAACTTCCGGCTGGACGGTCGGCGTTTCTCTTGTCGATGAATTTCTGGAGATATGAGAGGAATCCGATATTGCTCTCCTCGAAATCGAAGCACGAAGTGGTGCCCTTGTGACATGTAGGGCCGTCGGCCTTGGCCTTGATGAGGATTGTGTCGTTGTCGCAATCCACATACATCTGCTGAACGTGGAGGAAGTTGCCCGAGGTCTCGCCCTTGGTCCAGAGGCAGTTGCGGCTGCGGCTCCAGAATGTTACCTTGCCGGTCTCCTGTGTCTTCTTGTAAGACTCCTCGTTCATATATCCGAGCATGAGCACCTGAAGGCTCTCATGATCCTGTACGATGGCGGGAATAAGTCCGCCCATTTTTTCGAAATCTAACTGCATTTTTGTATATACATTAAATAGTTTTTATACATAAATTATTTTTTGGTGGACGCCAGCTACGCTGGCTTTTTTCTTATCCGAAAATGGAAAGAATTATACAGAATTAAAAGAATTCACATTAATGTTTTGGGGGCGCCGAGGCGCCTGGGTTTTCAAACACGAATTATCATAAATTATCACGAATTACCAAAAATTTTTTCATTTAAATATTTATGATAATTCGTGGCCATTCGTGGTAATTCGTGTTCAAAAAAAATTCTTTCGTGTCCGAAAAAAATTCTTTTAATTCTTTTTCCTTCTTTTAATTTTCGGATAAAAACCCGAGCAACCGTCAGGTTGCGACCATTCCCGGCTACCTGCGAACGTTGATGCCCTCGCCACGGAGGTAGGTCTTGAGCTCGGGGATGGCGATTTTGCCGAAGTGGAAGATGCTGGCTGCGAGGGCCGCATCAGCTTTTCCCTTCTCGAAAACGTCCTTGAAGTGCTCCATCTCGCCGGCGCCGCCTGATGCGATTACGGGGATTGAGAGCATCTCGCTCAATCGGCACAAGGCCTCGTTTGCGAAACCTGTCTGATGGCCGTCGTGGTCCATCGAGGTGAAGAGTATCTCGCCCGCGCCACGGTCCTCCATCTGTTTGGCCCAGCTGAAGAGTTCCAAGTCAGTAGGACGCTTGCCACCGTGAGTGTGTACTATCCACTGGTTTTCGATGGTCTTGGCGTCGATGGCGACTACCACAAACTGCTTTCCGAATTTTCTTGCAAGGTCGCTCACAAGCTGAGGATTGCGGACTGCCGCAGAGTTTACGGAAACCTTGTCGGCACCGTGGATTAGCAGGTTTTCTGCATCCTCCACGCTGGTGATTCCTCCGCCTATGGTGAATGGGATGGAGAGATTCTTGGCCACTGACTCCACAAGCGAGTAAATCTGCTTGCGGCCCTCGTTGGTGGCGGTAATGTCGAGATAAACCAACTCGTCAACGCCCTGCTCCGAGTAAGCCTTACCAAGCTCCACGGGATCGCCGGCGTAGCGGAGGTTCTCGAAACTAACGCCTTTTACTGTCTGACCGTCCTTGACGTCGAGACACGCTATAATTCTTTTTGCGAGCATGATTATTCAGAAGTTAGGGTTGCTAATTGCTGTAGTGTAACACGCTTCTCGTAGATGGCCTTGCCAACGATGCACGAGTGAATGTTGGTGGCTGCCAACTTCTCAAGATCGTCCATTCCTGATACACCGCCGCTTGCTGTAACCTTCAACGCAGGGTAGCGCTTCTGGAGATCGTTGTAGAGGGCAAAGTCAGGACCCTGAAGCATGCCGTCGCACTTGATGGCAGTAACGCAGGCGCGTGTGAGACCCGCCTCCATAAACTGCTCTATCAGCTGATAGATAGTCACGTTTGCATCGTCCTGCCAGCCGTGGATGCGTACCATATCGCCCATCACATCAGCTGAAAGTATTATCTTGTCGCTGCCGTATTTCTGAAGGCAGCTAACCATCAGCTCAGGATTCTTTACGGCCGCGCTGCCGAGGTTTACGGCGTATGCTCCGAGGGAGAAAAGCATCTCCACATCGCCCAAAGTCTTGATGCCGCCGCCGCAGTCTATCTTCAGTGAAGTCTGCTGTGCCACGTCGTTGAGAACAGCTGTGTTCACGAGCTTGCCCTGCTTGGCACCGTCGAGATCCACGAGGTGAAGGTGTGTGAGGCCGGCCTCCTGATACTCCTCGGCCACCTTGGCGGGATCGAGGTCATATTTCTTTACATTCTCGTACTTGCCCTGCTCGAGCCTTACGCAATGTCCGCCTATAATATCAATTGCTGGAACTATTATCATAATTTGATGAAATTTTCAAGGATTTGCTGGCCTACGTTTCCACTCTTCTCGGGATGGAACTGACAGCCGTAGAAATTGTCTTTTGCAATGCTGGCCGAAAACTGCACCGAGTAGTCGCACTTGGCCGCTGTGTGCTCGAATACCGGAACCATGTAGCTGTGGACAAAATACATGAAACTCCTCTCGGCAATGCCGCTATAGAGCGGAGTCTTCAACCCGTAAATGTCGTTCCAGCCCATGTGCGGAATCTTCTCGCCATTGGGAGCAACAAACTTTACAACGTCCACATCAAAGATGCCGAGGCCCTTGGTATCCTCCTCCTGGCTGTGACGGCACATCAGCTGCATGCCGAGGCAGATTCCGAGAACGGGCTGTCTCAAAGTTGGGATAAAGGTGTCGAGCCCGGTGGCCTTGAGGGCCTCCATGGCAGCGCCGGCGTTTCCCACTCCGGGGAATATCACCTTGTCGGCGGCGGAGATTATCTCCTTGTCCTTGGTGAGGATGGTCTCGCAGCCAAGACGCTGAAGAGCAGCCTCCACCGACTTGATATTGCCGGCCTTATAGTCTATAATCGCGATTTTCACTTTTTTAATATTTTTTGCAAAGATAAGAAACTCAATCAACAATTAAAAATTAAAAATTAACGGATTTGCAAAAAATAAGCAAAACTACAGCCCCCGGAGAGGACAAGCGCAAGCCTGAGTTAACCCATAGTACACGCACCGCCCCGTGGTGTGGGCACTATGAGAGAGCTGCGCAATCCAGAGTCCCTGTTATATCATCATCACCTATTGAAATAGAACATCCCTCTCAGCGACGCCGATATCCATGGATTCTGATGGCCGCGTGTTGATGCATTCACATCCTCGCTGATATTCTGGAAACACTCGTAGATAGAGATTCCGGGAGTGGCGATATGCTGCAATATTGCAGTAGTGTATGGGCTGTTGCGGTTTTTACCGTCAAGGGCAATATCGCCGGGACCAGTGGCGAAGGCCAGGAAAGTGCCCGCCGGCGAGTTCATGGAGGCCAGTCCGCGGCTGAGGCTGCGCGCAAAAGGATTGTTGCGGCAGGCGTCAAGAACCACAATCTTGAGACCCACATTTGCCTCCTCCAGCATATCGAGCATCAGCGAAGCGTTCATACACTTGTATTTCACCTCGGTCTCGCTGGATATCAAGGCATCCACCGGCACCAGGTAATTCTCGCCCTGCACCTGCACACCGTGTCCGGCATAGAAAAACATGGCCACATCGTAGTTTGCAACCCGGCGGCAGAAATTCATCACGGCATCCTCCATACCCTTCTGCGAAACGTCGGTCTCCAGCATCACATCAAAACCAAGCGACTCCAGCCGGGCCGCCATATCGGCAGCATCGTTCTTAGGATTGCGCAGCGCACCCATCCTGTAGGCCGAATTGCCCACCACCAGCGCGGCGCGTTTCATCACATGAGGGGCTGATGCCTTCACATCCCGCGCCATATCCGCAAGGGTGTCTCCCTTGGAGGCTGATACTGCGTAAACTACGGGACGCTCTATCACGCAGTCGAGCTTATGGCGTGAGTTTTCGCGGAACACCCGCACCACATTCACACCCTCCCTCAACGGTATAGTCTTGGAATACAGCTTCATATCGTCGCATGTGAGCGGTATCGAGTCGCCATTGTTCACAGTTGCCACCACGCGCTGATACGGATACATATACTGATTGCCCTGAAGCTCCAGATCATACACAGGCTCGGCAACCACGTTTTCACTATTGAGCCAAGCAAGATACACCCCGCTGTCATCGTCGGCATCGCCGGTGCGCACACCCAGCCTTATAAGGTGCAGCGCAGCCTCCCGCTCCCCCACCGACGCCCTGTGGAGCCAGTATAGCGCAGAATCCAAGTTTACCCCGGTGCCCGATCCATAAAGATTCATCTCGCCCAGGGTGAGCTGCGCCCCAGTATTTCCCTGAATGGCAAGGGACCTCAGCTCGACCACATCCTGGGCGCAGATCCCCAGAATAAATACAAAATTCGACAATAATGCCAGAACAAGTTTCTTCATATCAGTTGCTGTTAATATTTTGCAAAATTCCCCATTTTCCGTCAATCTGCCAAAAAAAATTTGTAATTTTGCATCACTAACCCCAAAAAACATTCAGATAATGAAACATATAATACTGCTGATAGCAATAGCAATGGCCGTATCGGTTCCCGGGAAACTACTGGCCTACTGGGATTTCGAGTATCAGAACCTGTATTTCAAGATTGTGGACAATCAAAACAGGACAGTGGAGGTGGTGAGCACCGTGCAGCGCGACGGCACCGTAAATGTGCCAGCATCAGCCCGGTACAACGATACCGAATACAGGGTAGCCGCAATAGGACGCCGCGCCTTCGCCGACTGCAAAAAACTGATGGCCGTCACCATAGAGGAAGGCGTCGGGGAGATTGGACACTCGGCGTTCCGCAACTGCGTAAACCTGATATCGTGCACATTGCCCAAATCGCTGAGGCTGATAGGCATGGACGCCTTCATGGACTGCAAAAACCTGAGAAGCATCAGCATAGGCCCCAACGTGGGCAAAATAGACGTGCAGGCATTCTACAGATGCCAAAACCTGGAGAAACTTACAATAGAGTCCGGAGACTGCGAGCTGGAGATCCACGCCTTTGAGGGCTGCAAGAGCCTAAACACCATAATACTGAAGACCCAGGAGACTATAAGAATAAAATACAGCTCATTTGCCGGAGTGCCTGCCGGAGCCGAGATTTTCGCCGACAAAAAATGCGTATCCAAAATCAAAAAAGACAAATACTGGAGCCAGTTCACCAACATCCACACAACAAAATAAAAAAAATCTTAGGGTTTATAGTAATTTATGTGTCTTATATATAAACAAACCTTACTAAATCATTATAACATGAAGCTAAGACATTTTATCTGTCCGGCATTGGCCGCCGTGCTGATGCTTGCATCGTGCAACAAGGACAACAACACCCCCGGAGACGACAATTCCGAAACCTACAAGGAAACCAACACCGACGAGCTGAGCAAGGCTCTGGTATGCGCCAAGGTAATGCCTCCAGAAACAGAACTCAACTACAGCTCCGACGAGGAATACACGGCTTCCAGAGAAGCCCTGAGAATACGCCGCAACAAGACAGCCATGTTCTGCATGAAGTTTGCAGAGAAGGTAGGCTTCAGCACCGAAAAAAACACCATAAACTCGCCCATATCGGCATTTCTGGTGCTGGGCATGGCAGCAGAGAGCGCCAACGGCGATACTCAGAAAGAGCTGCTGGACGCTCTGGGAATGACCATGGACGAGCTGAAGGCAATGTCGCATGACCTCAGCAACGAACTAAACCGCAGCCTGAATCCCGATTTCACCTACGACTGGGAAACCGGAGACAGGGTAGAACTCGCTCCAAAAAACTTAATAAAATCCATCAACACCATCTGGACCTGCGACAAGGTTCACTTCAACCAGGAGGGACTGGCCAACGTATCTAAGGACTTCTACTGTGACCTCTTCAGCACCGACTTCCTTAGCGGAGAAGGCAACAAGCTGATAAACGCATACGTAAAAAACGAGACCCGCGGATTCCTGGATATTGACCTGAACGTAGACCCCGAGACAGTGCTCGCCCTCATGAACGTATTGTACGTAAAGGAGGTATGGAACGACAACAGCCGCGACCTCGACGACACCGACAAACAATACGAATTCGAGAACAGCGACAAGTCGGTAGTGAAACAAAAGCTGCTTCAGGGCTACTATGCCAGCGGCAGGGCTATCAAAGGCAGCAACTACCGCAAATTCTACACCTGCACCAACGACGGCTTCCGCCTCACCTTCATAGTGCCCGAAAACGGCAGCCAGATATCAGACATCTACAACTACGAGACACTCATCAACAGAGGCTACACCACAGAAGAGCGCAACGGCAACGTGGTGACCCGATACCACACCAGATGCATGTTCCCCGAGTTTAAGGCCGACGTGCTGCAAAGCGTAAAAGATGCCATAAAGGAACTGGGAGTAAAGCATCTTTTCATGGATGGCGGCTGCGACTTCAGCAATCTTGTCGACTATGTGGACGGAGCCAGCGGAATATACTGCAGCGACGTAAAACAGGCTGCCCGTCTGGAGGTTTCGCGCTCGGGAATAGAGGGCGCCGCCGTAACGATAATGGAGATGACAATGGAATCAAGCCCAGGCCACGACGAGACAATCTACAAGGACGTATACGAGGACTTCATAGTAGACAAGGCTTTCGCATACACTCTGGAAGACCCATACGGCAACATACTATTTACAGGAATAGTAAACTCCATAAAGTAATCCCAATAATAGGATACCGACATTAAAGGCACGTTGTCCTGAGCAGCAGCATCAGGGCAACGTGCTTTTTTTTGCCTTTTTCTTGCATAATAAAATCAAATACACTACCTTTGAAAACAGAAATTTTATAATCCATATTTTATCCAATTTACTAAAAAAAACACATTATGGCATCTGTAAAAGAAAAGATCGGCTACGCCCTTGGCGACGCGGCCGCCGGTGGCATCACATGGAAAATCATGTCAATAGCCTTCCCCCTGTTTTTCACCAACGTATACGGACTATCGCTCGTGGATACGGCAGCCCTGATGCTGATAGCGAGAATGTTCGACGTATTCACCGACCCCATCATGGGCAGCCTGGCCGACAGAACGGTCTCAAAGTGGGGCACCTACCGTCCGTGGCTGATACTGGGCGCCGTGCCTTTTGGCCTGATATTCGCCCTGCTGCTCTACACTCCTGACTTCGGCCCCGTGGGCAAGCGCGTATACGCCTACACTCTCTATCTGCTCATGATGGCAGTATACACCGCCGTAAACGTGCCATACGGATCGCTGCTGGGCGTGATGACCAACGACGACAACGAGAAAAACCAGTTCTCATCGTACCGTATGGTGGGTGCATACGCCATGGGATTCATCACCCTGTTCTCGTTCCCATACATCCAGAAGGCCATCGGCGGCACCGAGCAGCATCAGTACGCCGTAATAGGCGTTATATTCGGCACAATGGCAGCCCTTATGACCCTGGCATGCGGCCTCATGACCAAGGAGAGGCTAAAGCCCGTACGCAGCGAGAAATTCGAGTTCAAGCAGTTTGCCGACCTCGTCAAAAACAAGCCCTGGGTATACCTCACAAGCATAGGCGTCTGCACCAACTTCTTCAACGGATTCCGCTACGCCGTGGCAGGATACATGTTCACATACTGCATGGACGGTGATGTAACCCTGGGCGCCTTCATCATCAACTTCACAGTATTCATGGCCATAGGCGAGGTAGTCTGCATGATATTCGGCGGAGTGTCCCCGGCATTCACCAAGATGATAGGCAGCAAGAAAATGGCCTTTGTATGGGCATCGGCAATATGCGTGGCCACATCGCTGATATTCTTCCTGATACCTATGGACAAGTCATTAATGTGGCTCATGATAGCCGTGGTAATCCTTACCTCAATAGGCGTAGGCCTCTACTCGCCGCTGCTCTGGAGCATGTATGCCGACGTGGCCGACTATGCCACCGAGAAAAACGGCACATCATCCACAGGCCTGATATTCTCATCCGGCACCATGGCGCAGAAACTGGGCGGCGCAGTATCGGGCGCCCTCGTGGCAGCGCTCCTCGGAGTGGCCGGAGCCACCATGGTAACCGACGAATTCGGCAACAAGACCATCGACCCCGAATCTGTAAACGACTCAGTAAGGACCATGATCTGGATGCTCTTCTCGGTATTCCCCGCCATAATAGCCCTCATAATGGGATGGCTGGCCTACAAGTTCCCGATAAAGAAATAACCAAACAAATATCCACCAAACCCAATGGCGACACTAAAAGAAAAGATAGGCTACGGACTGGGCGATATGTCGGCAAGCATGTACTGGAAGCTTCTGTCGAACTATCTGCCCCTGTTCTACGGCATGGCATTCGGACTCAACCTGATAACCATAGGCACGCTTATGGCTGTATCACGTATCTGGGATGCGGTATCGGACCCCATAATGGGACTGATATCTGACCGCACGTGGTCCAGGAAAGGTCGTTTCCGTCCATACATGATATGGTTTTCGGTGCCACTGGCCATATCGGCCTACATGCTTTTCGTGACGCCCGACACCGACTACGACGGCAAGACCATCTGGGCATACATCACATACATGGCCATGATGCTCTTCTACACCATAGTGAATGTGCCCTACGCCGCCCTGCTGGGCGTAATGACCTCCGACAGCCATGAGAAAACCCAGCTGGCTGTATACAGAATGGCGTTCGCATACGCCGGAGGCTTTCTGATACTGCTGCTATGGAGGCCGCTGTGCGAATACATGGGCGGATATACCGGCAGCGAAGCCCGGATAGGATGGCCCAAGGCCATTGCCCTGGTGGGAGTAGTGACGGTAGTGCTGTTTGCAATGTGTTTCGCCCTTACCCGCGAGAACTTGAAAACAGGATCATCGAAAAGCGTATCAGGCGACCTGAAAGACCTCTATAAAAACCTGCCATGGTGGGTGCTGTCGGCAGCAGTGTTCTGCCTAAACATGTTCAACACATTCAGGTCCACCACCACGCTCTTCTATTTCCAGCACTACCTGCCAGGAACCGACAGTGCGCTCATTACAGGAGGCGTGTTCATGGCGGCGGGAGAAATCAGCAACATGCTGGGAATCATATTCCTGACAACGCCATTATCACGCATGTTTGGCAAAAAGAAGGTTTTCATAGCCTGCGGAGTAGTGCTGGCCATATTGTCGGCAGGCTACTTCCTGCTGCCGCCCACCGACAGTGGAATAATAGGAGCATTCGTGCTGCAGATACTGATAGGAATCACCACGGGCATAATATCACCACTGATATGGAGCATGTACGCCGACGTATCGGACTATGCGCAGATAAAGAACGGATCGCCATCGGTGGGCCTGATATTCTCTACAGGAAGCATGGCACAGAAACTCGGCGGCGCCATAGCCGCAAGCCTTGTGCTCTGGCTGCTGGCCGGCTTCGGACTCGATCCCGAACTGCCGGAGCAAAACACAGCCACCATGCTTGGCCTGAAGATATGCATGAGCCTGTATCCGGCAGGCATAGCCATCATCATGGCCTACGCCGCCACAATATACACCCTGGACGACAAGACAATGGAAAACGTGCGTCAGGAAACAAAGTCAGGAGAAGACAACTGATGACAGAATCAGCCGCCAACCTTCCAACAAGCAAGTAATAGAAATCCTCAAAAAAAGACGGGCCGGAACATTTTCGTTACCGGCCCGTCTTTATAATATCAGTAGTCTGTAGTTTAGTCGTTGTATCCGTCCTTTGGACCTACCTGGATATGGTCGTATCTACGCATACCAGTACCAGCAGGAATCAGGTGGCCAACGATAACGTTCTCCTTCAATCCCTCAAGGTAGTCAACCTTGCCTGAGATAGCAGCCTCGTTGAGCACGCGGGTGGTCTCCTGGAACGAAGCAGCCGACATAAATGAGGTTGTGTGGAGCGAAGCCCTTGTGATACCCTGGAGTATCTGGCTGGAAGTAGCAGGAACTGCGTCACGTGCAACAGCAAGCTTCAGGTCCTTGCGCTTGAGGATAGAGTTCTCGTCGCGGAACTTGCGGAGAGTAACAATCTGTCCTGCGTGGAGATTCTCCGAATCGCCGGCATCCACGATAAGTTTCTTGCCAAAGAGACGGTCGTTCTCCTCCATGAATTCCCACTTGTCGGCAATCTCGCTCTCAAGGAAGTTGGTGTCACCTGGATCCTCGATCTTAACCTTGCGCATCATCTGACGAACGATAACCTCGAAATGCTTGTCATTGATACCTACACCCTGGAGACGGTAAACCTCCTGAACCTCGTTCACGATATGCTCCTGAACGGCAGTAGGACCAAGGATTGCAAGAATGTCGCTTGGTGTAACGGCGCCGTCGGAAAGTGGAGTACCAGCCTTTACAACGTCCTGATCCTGAACGAGGATCTGCTTTGTAAGGGATACCTGATACTTCTTCTCCTCGCCATTGCGCGAGCGAACGATAATCTCTCTGTTACCACGTTTTACGCGGCCCATCTCCACCATACCGTCGATCTCGGATACAATGGCAGGGTTGCTTGGGTTACGGGCCTCGAAGAGCTCGGTAACACGTGGAAGACCACCGGTGATATCACCCTGAGAAGCCACAACGCGAGGAATCTTAACGAGCTGCTCGCCGCTGGCCACCATCTCGCCGTCCTTCTTGAGGAGGATACCTGTAACAGGAATATTGTATGTAGCAAGCACAGAGCCGTCGTCACCAAGAATGTGGATGGCAGGCGACTTTGTCTTGTCCTTAGACTCAATAACGATGAAGTCCTCATAACCAGTCTGGCTGTCGGCCTCTACCTTGTAGGTAACGCCAGGAATCAAATCCTCGAACTGCACCTTACCGGCAAACTCGGAAATCATTGGGATGTTGAATGGATCCCATGTGAAGATAACGTCACCCTTCTTTACGAGGTCGCCATCGTTCCAATACAATGCCGAACCGTACTGGAGAGGAGTTGTAGAAAGTGTGATGCCTGTATTAGGATCCACAATCTTAACCTCGGAGAGACGTGATATTACCAGCTGGCACTCCTTGCCCTCAGCATCAGTAGACTTAACGGTCTTGAGATCGCTGATATGCAGGTAACCATCGGCACGTGCAGCAAACTTGTTCTCTGAATCCAAAGTACCGGCCACACCACCACCGTGGAATGTACGGAGTGTAAGCTGAGTCCCAGGCTCACCGATAGACTGTGCAGCGATAGTACCTACAGCCTCGCCAATCTGAACCTTGCGCTGAGTAGCCAGGTTTCTGCCGTAGCACTTGGCGCATACGCCCTTGCGGCTCTCGCAGGTAAGTACCGAGCGAACCTCGAGCTCCTCGATAGGAGATGCGTCGATAACGTTGGCGATCTTCTCGGTAATCTCCTCGCCGGCTCTTACGATAAGAGCGCCAGTCTGAGGATGGATAACATCATGAACAGAAGTACGTCCGAACACACGCTTGCCAAGGCTCTCCACAATCTCGTCCTTCTTTCTGAGAGGAGTAACTGTGATACCGCGGAGTGTGCCGCAGTCTTCCTGAGTGATGATAACATCCTGAGCCACATCCACAAGACGACGTGTCAGGTAACCGGCGTCGGCAGTCTTAAGAGCGGTATCGGCAAGACCCTTACGGGCACCGTGGGTAGAGATAAAGTACTCAAGCACCGACATACCCTCCTTGAAGTTGGAGATAATAGGGTTCTCGATAATCTCGGCGGCAGCGGCAGTACCAGACTTTTGAGGCTTGGCCATAAGACCACGCATACCTGAAAGCTGGCGGATCTGGTCCCTGGAACCACGGGCGCCTGAATCGAGCATCATGAATACAGAGTTGAAACCGTCGTTGTTGCTGCTGAGAGTCTTCATCACGGTCTCGGTGAGACGGTCGTTTACAGAGTTCCAGTTGTCTACCACCTGCTGGTAGCGCTCGGTCTCTGTGATGAAACCCATGCTGTAATCGCCGGTAATCTGGTCGATCTTGTCATAACCCTCCTGAACGATGGCCTCCTTCTCGGCAGGAACAACCACATCCTCGAGGTTGAATGACAAACCTCCCTTGAATGAGCGGTAGTAACCCATGGCCTTGATGTCGTCGAGGAACTGGGCAGCGCGGGCCATACCGCAACGCTTGATAACCTTTGTGATGATACCCTTGAGGTTCTTCTTCTTGACAACCTCGTTGATGAAGCCTACCTCGGCTGGCACCAGCTGATTGAAGAGAACCCTACCAACGGTAGTATCAATCATCTTGTTTACGAGAACATCGCCCTCAAGCACATCCACCTTGATCTTGCAAGCCGACTGGAGGGCAGCCTTGCCCTCGTTGTAGGCAATGATGGTCTCCTCTGGGCTGTAGTATACAAGGCCGGTACCCTTAACAGGCTTGCCGTTCTCCAGCTTGCGCTCCTTGGTCATATAGTAGAGACCAAGAATCATATCCTGTGAAGGCACTGCGATAGGATCGCCTGATGCGGGGTTCAGGATATTGTGGGAAGCAAGCATCAGGATCTGAGCCTCGAGGATGGCAGCATTGCCAAGTGGCAAGTGGACGGCCATCTGGTCACCATCGAAGTCGGCGTTGAACGCGGTACATACCAATGGGTGAAGCTGGATAGCCTTGCCCTCGATGAGCTTGGGCTGGAATGCCTGGATACCCAGACGGTGAAGTGTAGGAGCACGGTTCAGGAGCACTGGGTGACCCTTGATAACGTTCTCGAGAATATCATATACGACTGGGTCCTTGCGGTCCACAATCTTCTTTGCTGATTTTACTGTCTTTACGATACCTCTCTCAATAAGCTTTCTGATAACAAAAGGCTTATAGAGCTCGGCAGCCATCTGCTTTGGAAGACCGCACTCGTGCATCTTGAGCTCTGGTCCAACGATGATAACCGAACGGGCAGAATAATCGACACGCTTACCGAGAAGGTTCTGGCGGAAGCGGCCCTGCTTACCCTTGAGAGAATCAGAGAGAGACTTCAAAGGACGGTTTGCATCGCTCTTTACAGCATTAGACTTGCGTGAGTTGTCGAGCAGCGAATCCACAGCCTCCTGAAGCATGCGCTTCTCGTTGCGGAGAATCACCTCAGGAGCCTTGATCTCGATAAGTTTCTTGAGACGGTTGTTGCGGATGATTACACGACGGTAGAGATCGTTGAGGTCGCTGGTAGCGAAACGTCCGCCATCGAGCGGAACCAAAGGACGCAACTCAGGAGGAATAACAGGAACCACCTTGAGGATCATGTACTCAGGGTGATTGTGGTCGGGGGCAGAACGGAACTGCTGAACCACCTGCAGTCTCTTGAGGGCCTCCTGCTTGCGCTGCTGCGAGGTCTCGTTGTTTGCCTTGTCGCGGAGCGAGTATGCAAGCTCGTCGAGGTTTATCTCCTTGAGGAGATCATATACAGCCTCGGCACCCATCTTAGCGATAAACTTGTTGGGGTCGCTGTCCTCGAGGAACTCGTTGTCTCTTGGCAGAGAATCTACGATGTCGATGTACTCCTCCTCGGTGAGGAACTGGAGTTTCTCGACACCATCCTGAGCCTTGATACCAGGCTGGATAACAACATATTTCTCGTAATATATGATAGAATCAAGCTTCTTAGACTGGATACCAAGAAGGTAGGCAATCTTGTTTGGCATCGATTTGAAATACCAAATGTGAGCCACAGGAACCACGAGAGAGATATGACCCATACGCTCGCGACGTACCTTCTTCTCTGTAACTTCCACACCACAGCGGTCACAGACAATACCCTTGTAGCGGATACGCTTGTACTTTCCGCAATGGCACTCATAGTCCTTTACAGGACCGAAGATGCGCTCGCAAAACAGACCGTCGCGCTCTGGCTTGTAAGTACGGTAGTTGATAGTCTCGGGCTTGAGAACCTCGCCGCTGGAACGCTCCAGAATCTCCTCTGGAGAGGCCAGACCTATCGTGATCTTTGTGAAATTATTCTTGATCTTGTTGTCTTTACGAAATGCTACCATGTTCGTTGCACTTGTTAAAAAAAAAGTTGTGAAATATGTAAAGCCGAGGTGCCTGGAAAAACGCACCTCAGCATCATAAAAACCTATATCCCGGTTAAGAGAGTGTTACGCTGAGACCGAGGCCCCTGAGCTCGTGCAGAAGCACGTTGAAAGACTCTGGGATGCCTGGTGTAGGCATTGGATCACCCTTGACGATAGCCTCGTATGCCTTGGCGCGGCCAACAACATCGTCTGACTTTACAGTAAGGATCTCCTGAAGGATGTTGGCTGCACCGAATGCCTCGATGGCCCAAACCTCCATCTCTCCGAAACGCTGACCACCAAACTGGGCCTTACCGCCCAAAGGCTGCTGAGTGATGAGAGAGTAAGGTCCGATAGAACGGGCGTGCATCTTGTCATCAACCATGTGTCCGAGCTTCAGCATGTAGATAACACCTACTGTGGCAGGCTGGTCGAAACGCTCTCCAGTGCCTCCGTCGTAGAGGTAAGTCTTGCCGAAACGTGGCAGGCCATTCTGCTCCATGAGGTTTCCGATCTCCTCGGCCGAAGCACCGTCGAAGATTGGTGTGGCGAATGTGCATCCCATAAGTTTGCCGGCCCAGCCGAGAACAGTCTCATAGATCTGTCCAAGGTTCATACGGGAAGGCACACCCAGAGGGTTGAGCACGATATCCACTGGAGTACCATCCTCGAGGAATGGCATATCCTCGGCACGTACGATACGTGAAACGATACCCTTGTTACCGTGACGTCCAGCCATCTTGTCGCCCACGCGGAGCTTACGCTTCATGGCTACATAAACCTTTGCAAGCTGAACAATACCAACTGGCAACTCGTCACCAACCATGAAGTTGTATTTCTGACGGCGGTATACCGACTCCTCCTCCTTGTACTTTACAATGTAGTTGTGGAGAAGAGCCTTTATCATATCGTTCTTCTTCTTGTCGGTGGTCCACTTGTTTGGATTGATCTCGATATAGTCGGGAACATCCTGCAGAAGCTTCATGGTGAACTTGGAACCCTTGGGGATTATATCCTTGTTGATGTAGTCCTTCACACCCTGAGAGGTCTTGCCGTTTGTAAGAACAAACAACTTCTCGATGAGCTTGTTTCTAAGATCTGCGGCAACCTTTTCGAAATCCTTGTCGATCTTCATGATAAGAGGCTTGTCGGCAGTCTTGCCCTTGCGGTCCTTCATCTGGCGCGAGAACAGACGCTTCTCAATAACAACACCCTTTACCGAAGGAGGAGTCTTCAAAGAAGCATCCTTTACATCACCGGCCTTGTCACCGAAGATGGCTCGGAGCAGCTTCTCCTCTGGTGAAGGATCGCTCTCGCCCTTAGGAGTAATCTTACCGATAAGGATATCGCCCTGAGTAACCTCGGCGCCTACACGGATAAGACCATTCTCATCAAGATTCTTGGTAGCATCCTCGCTCACATTTGGAATATCAGAAGTAAGCTCCTCCATACCGCGCTTGGTATCGCGGACCTCGAGCTGATACTCGTCGATGTGGATAGATGTGAACAAATCCTCGCGAACAACACGCTCGGAGATAACGATGGCGTCCTCGTAGTTGTAACCCTTCCAAGGCATGAAAGCCACCTTCATATTGCGACCCAAAGCAAGCTCGCCACCCTTGGTTGCGTAACCCTCGGTGAGGATCTCGCCCTTCTTCACCTCCTGGCCCTTGCGGACGATAGGACGGATGTTGATACACATACTCTGGTTAGTCTTCTTGAACTTGGTAAGCATGTAGGTAACGTTCTCGTCGTTGAAATCAACGAAACGCTCGTCCTCGGTCTTATTGTAGCGTATAACGATACGCTCGCCATCCACGTACTGAATAACACCGTCGTCCTCAGCGATGATCTGAGTGCGTGAGTCGTGGGCACAACGTGCCTCGATACCTGTACCTACTATAGGAGCCTCTGGCTCCAGGATTGGAACTGCCTGACGCATCATGTTGGAACCCATCAATGCACGGTGGGCATCGTCGTGCTCCAAGAATGGGATAAGCGAGGCAGCCAGAGAGGAAATCTGATTAGGCGCAACGTCCATGAGCTCTACCTCCTCAGGGGAAACCACAGGGAAGTCGGCATTCTTACGGACAGTAACACGCTTCTCGATAATCTTGCCATTATCGTCCATCTTGGTGGTAGCCTGGGCCACCTGCTTGTTGTCCTCATCCTCGGCAGTCATGTACTTGAGACCTTCCTCGGAGAAATCAACAACACCATCGGTTACCTTGCGGTAAGGAGTCTCGATGAAACCGAGATCATCAATCTTTGCGTAAACACAAAGAGAAGATATCAAACCGATGTTAGGACCCTCAGGTGTCTCGATAGGACAAAGACGGCCATAATGTGTATAGTGAACGTCACGAACCTCGAAACCGGCACGGTCTCTGGACAAACCACCAGGACCAAGAGCAGAAAGACGGCGCTTGTGGGTAATCTCGGCCAAAGGATTGGTCTGGTCCATGAACTGAGATAGCTGGTTGGTACCAAAGAACGAATTGATAACCGAAGCCAAAGTCTTGGCATTGATAAGGTCGGTTGGTGTAAACACCTCGTTGTCTCTAACGTTCATACGCTCACGGATTGTGCGAGCCATACGGGCAAGACCAACACCGAACTGATCATAAAGCTGCTCGCCAACAGTGCGAACTCTACGGTTGCTCAAGTGGTCGATATCATCAACATTGTTCTTAGAGTTGATAAGTTCGATCAGATACTTAATAATCTCAATAATATCTTTCTGGGTAAGAATCTTGATAGAAGGATCAATGTCGAGATTGAGCTTCTTGTTGATTCTGTAACGACCCACGTCACCCAGGTCATAACGCTTGTCAGAGAAGAAAAGCTTGTCGATAGCGTCCTTTGCAGTAGCCTCGTCAGCGGGCTCAGCATTACGCAGCTGACGGTAAATGTGCTCCACAGCCTCCTTGGCTGAGTTGCTTGGGTCCTTCTGCAAAGTGTTGTAGATGATAGAGAAGTCGGAACGGTCGGCCATATCCTTGTGGATAAGGATAGTAGTAGCGCCAGATTCGATAATCTGATCAACATGCTCAGGCAGGATCTCAGTCTCGCGGTCGATGATAACCTCGTTGCGGACAATAGAAACCACCTCTCCGGTGTCCTCATCTACGAAATCCTCAGTCCAAGTCTTCAAAACCCTGGCGGCGAGCTTAGAGCCAACCACCTTCTTGAGCGAAGCCTTGTTTACCTTAACCTCGTCGGCGAGGTCGAAGATCTGAAGAATGTCCTTGTCACTCTCATATCCGATAGCGCGGAGCAGAGTTGTGACAGGTAATTTTTTCTTACGATCGATGTAAGCATACATCACATTGTTGATGTCGGTAGCAAACTCGATCCAAGAGCCCTTGAAAGGAATAATTCTAGCTGAGTAAAGCTTGGTACCATTAGAATGCACGCTAGATCCGAAGAAAACACCAGGAGAGCGGTGGAGCTGCGAAACAACAACACGCTCGGCACCATTGATAACGAAAGTACCAGCTGGTGTCATGTAAGGAACGGTACCAAGATAGACATCCTGAATAACCGTGTCGAAATCCTCATGCTCGGGATCGTTGCAGTAAAGCTTGAGTTTTGCTTTCAATGGAACGCTGTAAGTAAGACCACGGTCCAGGCATTCCGCAATTGAATATCTCGAGGGATCAACATAATAGTCGATAAACTCAAGAACAAAATTATTGCGAGTATCATTAATTGGGAAATTCTCGTTGAAAACCTTAAACAAGCCCTCCTGTTTTCTTTTCTCGGGGGTGGTCTCCAGCTGGAAGAAATCGTGGAACGACTTCAATTGAATTTCCAGAAAATCAGGATACTCTAACTGATTTTTAGTTGAAGCGAAACTGGTTCTAGAGTTATTCAGTAACATCTGATTATATTATAATTATAAAAATTGAAAGAAAGTGAAATTGACTGAATATGACAAAAAGGTCTAGTATCCTCAGCTGTTAGTAAGGATACTAAACCTGAAAACTCTCTTAAGGGATTAAGAGCACGTTTTATTACTTCAATTCAACTTCAGCACCTGCCTCAGTCAACTTAGCCTTAAGAGCCTCGGCCTCTTCCTTAGAAACCTTCTCCTTAACGGCCTTAGGACAAGCGTCTACGAGGTCCTTAGCCTCCTTAAGACCAAGACCGCACTCCTCCTTAACGAGTTTTACGATCTGGAGCTTAGCTGCGCCTGCTGACTTGAGGATAACGTCGAACTCAGTCTGCTCAGCTGCGGCTGCTGCACCGTCACCAGCTGCTGGAGCTGCTACTGCTACAGCTGCAGCTGCAGGCTCAATACCGTACTCATCCTTAAATATCTTTGCGAGCTCAGTAACTTCCAATACTGTCAAGTTAACCAACTCCTGTGCTAATGCTTTCAAATCTGCCATTTTATTTTAAATTTTTAAAATTGTTTTTAAATAAATTTGTTTTTTATTGGGCCCTATCGATTCTCGAGAGCCTTTACAAGACCTGTAAGTTTGTTCTGACCATCCTGGAGACAAGAAATAACATTCTTGATTGGGGACTGGAGCAAACCGATGATATCTCCGAGGAGTTCCTCCTTTGACTTGATTGTGGTGAGGGTCTCGATCATATTGTCGCCAACATAGACGCACTCCTGAACGTAAGCACCCTTGAGGATAGGCTTGTCGTTAGACTTACGCATCTCCTTAATCAACTTTGCAGGAGCATTTGCTGTCTCACAGAACATCACGCAAGTGTTGTTTGTAAGAAGAGGCATCAAATCGTCAACGTTCTTGCCGCTCTTCTCGAGAGCCTTGCGGAGGAGGGTGTTCTTCACTACCTGAAGAGTAATCTCCTTCTCGAAGCAAGCCTTGCGCAATTTGTAGGTAGCCTCAGCATTAAGATCGGAAATATCGGCCAGATAGAAATTCTGAGAATTTGCTATCTTCTCTGACAACGTGTCAATGATTATACCTTTATCTGCTTTTTTCATCTCTTTCGTTTATTAGTTGGCCGAATCAATAGTCTTAACGTCAACATTAATACTTGGAGACATTGTGCCGCTTACGTAAACACTCTTTACATAAGTACCCTTGGCTGCAGCAGGTTTCAACTTGATTACTGTGCGGAGGAACTCACGCGCATTCTCAAATATCTTCTGACCCTCGAAAGAGGCCTTTCCTACTGGACAGTGGATAATTCCGTACTTGTCAACCTTAAAATCTATCTTTCCGAGTTTTACATCTTTAACTGCCTGAGCAATCTCCATTGTAACAGTACCGGTTTTTGGGTTAGGCATCAAACCACGTGGACCGAGGATTCTACCCAACTTACCAACCTTACCCATGCATGAAGGCATTGTGATAATTACGTCAACATCTGTCCAACCTGCCGAGATCTTGTTTACATACTCGTCAAGTCCTACATAGTCGGCGCCTGCAGCCTTAGCCTCCTCCTCCTTGTCGGGAGTACAGAGTACCAAAACCTTCTTATCTTTACCAGTACCATTAGGAAGAGTAACAACGCCTCTAACCATCTGGTTAGCCTTCTTAGGATCAACACCAAGACGTACATCAACATCTACCGAGGAATCGAACTTTGTGGTAACGATTTGCTTTACCAAGTTGCAAGCTTCCTCAAGTGAATATTGCTTTCCCTCTTCGATTTTGGCCAGCGCAGCTTTATAATTTTTACTTACTTTTCCCATTTCGATTTTGTTATTTTTTAGTTATCAAAAGGTGATGGGCCGCTTACCACGATACCCATGCTCTTAGCTGTGCCTGCAACCATCTTCATTGCTGATTCTATAGTGAAACAGTTCAAGTCGGGAAGCTTGTCCTCGGCAATCTGCTTTACTACGTCCCAAGAAATTGTTGCAACCTTCTTTCTATTAGGTTCAGCAGAGCCTGACTTTATCTTGGCAAGCTCCTTAAGCTGTGCTCCGGCTGGAGATGTCTTCAATACGAAGTCAAACGATTTATCGCTGTATACTGTGATAACTACAGGAACAACCTTTCCTGCCTTATCCTTAGTCTTAGCGTTAAACTGCTTGCAGAATTCCATAATGTTGACACCCTTGGAACCAAGCGCTGGACCAATAGGTGGTGAAGGATTGGCTGCACCGCCTTTGATTTCCAACTTAACAAATCCGGTAATTTCTTTAGCCATTTTGTTTAATCTTAAAAAAATTGATTTGTTTGTATAATAAACGGTTATTCTTCAGAAAAACGTTGGAAGCATTAGATAATATTGAGAAGAGTGTCTTCCGAAGAACAGTCACCGATTTATTCCTTAATTTTCTCTACCTGTACATAGCTCAACTCGAGCGGAGTCTTGCGGCCAAAAATCATTACCATCACTTTCAGTTTCTTCTTTTCATCGTTGATTTCCTCGATGATACCGTTGAAATTATTGAAAGGACCGTCGGTAACCTTTACCTGCTCTCCTATCGAGTATGGAGAATCTATAACCTCGCCATCGGTCTCTGCCTCGTCTACACGGCCAAGGATGCGATTGATCTCTGCCTCTCTCATTGGAAGTGGATCACCGCCCTTTGTCTCGCCGAGGAACCCAAGACCACCTGGAACCTCACGGAGAATACCGGCTATCTGTGCAGTAAGCAGACATTCAACCAATACATAGCCTGGGAAGAATGTGCGCTCTGTGCTGTACTTCTTGCCGTTTCTTACCTGATATATTTTCTCGCTAGGAACTAATACCTGAAAAATAAAATCCTCTAAACCGAGTACCTTAATCTGATTCTCTATATATTCCTTTACTTTTTTCTCCTGACCGCCGATTGCGCGGAGAACATACCACTTTCTCGTTGTTGGTTTTGTAGCTTTTTCTCCCATTTTCTTAAGCGATTAAAGGATTGGAAAATTAGTTTTGACTACTAAAGAGACCGTAGATCATCTGCATTAATCCCTTAAGAGAGATATCCATCAGAAATACTACTATGGCAATCATGAAAGTTGCCACCATAACGATAACAGCGCTGTTCATGAGCTCCTGTTTGGTTGGCCAAGATACCTTGTTTACCAACTCGTCGTATGTCTCTTGCAGGTATGTTTTAATATTTGCCATTTTTGTATATAGGAATTTAGCACGGGTGGAGAGACTCGAACTCCCGACACCTGGTTTTGGAGACCAGTGCTCTACCGACTGAGCTACACCCGTAAATAAGTGAGGTAAAGCCCTGAGGCATCACCTCACTATATTTTGTTTTGAACTATGTTCTAAATCATTGATTACTCAACAATCTTACCAACCTGGCCAGAACCTACTGTACGGCCACCCTCGCGGATAGCGAAACGGAGACCCTCGTTGAGAGCTACCTTGTAGATCAACTCAACAGTGATAGTTACGTGGTCACCAGGCATTACCATCTCTACGCCCTCTGGGAGTGTGATCTCACCAGTAACGTCGAGTGTACGGAGGTAGAACTGAGGACGGTACTTGTTGTGGAATGGAGTGTGACGGCCACCCTCCTCTTTCTTCAATACGTAGATCTCAGCTGTGAACTTTGTATGAGGAGTGATAGAACCAGGCTTTGCGATTACCATACCACGCTTGATATCGGTCTTCTCGATACCACGGAGGAGCAAACCAGCGTTGTCACCAGCCTCACCCTTGTCGAGGAGCTTGCGGAACATCTCAATACCAGTAACAACTGACTTGAGAGGAGCGTCGTTAGAAAGACCTACAATCTCTACAGGATCGTTGAGGTTGATGATACCAGTCTCGATTCTACCGGTAGCAACTGTACCACGGCCAGTGATAGAGAAGATATCCTCAACAGGCATCAAGAATGGCTTATCAACGTCACGTGCAGGCTGTGGGATGTATGTATCAACTGCATCCATGAGCTCCATTACCTTGTCCTCCCACTTAGCCTCGCCATTGAGGGCGCCGAGTGCAGAACCGCGGATGATAGGAGTGTTGTCGCCATCGTACTCGTAAGAAGAAAGAAGATCGCGAAGCTCCATCTCAACGAGGTCGAGAAGCTCTGGATCGTCTACCATATCGCACTTGTTCATGAAAACAACGATCTTTGGTACGTTTACCTGACGAGCGAGCAGGATGTGCTCACGTGTCTGAGGCATAGGACCATCGGTAGCAGCACATACGAGGATTGCACCGTCCATCTGAGCAGCACCAGTAACCATGTTCTTTACGTAGTCAGCGTGACCAGGACAGTCAACGTGAGCGTAGTGACGGTTAGCAGTCTGATACTCAACGTGTGCAGTATTGATGGTGATACCACGCTCTTTCTCCTCAGGAGCGTTATCAATTGAATCGAAGCTTCTTACCTCTGAAAGACCCTTCTTTGCAAGTACTGTAGTGATAGCTGCAGTCAAAGTGGTCTTACCGTGGTCTACGTGACCAATAGTACCAATGTTTACGTGTGGTTTGGATCTATCGAAATTCTCTTTAGCCATAGTAAAAAAAGTTTATTAATTTATTAATTATTATTCTGTTTACTAGTCAAACAATTTGTGCATACAGAACTATTCCGTACACACAAAAAAAATAGAGCCAACGATGAGAGTTGAACTCATGACCCCTTCCTTACCAAGGAAGTGCTCTACCACTGAGCTACGTCGGCAACTATTGAAAGTATCTTGCTTTGAGCGGGAGACGAGTCTCGAACCCGCGACCTTCAGCTTGGAAGGCTGACGCTCTACCAATTGAGCTACTCCCGCAAGAGTTTGGTGGGGAGTGGTGGATTCGAACCACCGAAGGCTTAGCCAGCAGATTTACAGTCTGTCCCATTTGACCGCTCTGGAAACTCCCCATTATTTTGTCACAGCACCTTGCGAAGCAAGTTCCTTTTGGAGCCGGCGGAGGGATTCGAACCCCCGACCCGCTGATTACAAATCAGCTGCTCTGGCCAACTGAGCTACGCCGGCAGTGCTATGCCTTTATTTCATTAGCCTTGTAAAGATCATTGTCGAAAAAAAAGTGTCGTTGAACAAACACTCATTTGTTTTTTCAACGACACAAAATTATGGACTTTATTTCATTCCACCAAATTTTTTTGCAACTTTTTTTCTATTATTTTTCAAATTTTATTTCTGCTTCTCTTTTCTCTTGAGGAGCTGGACACGCAAAGCCTCTATGGCTGTGTCAGTTGACTCCTCGAATGTTTTTGACTTTTTCTCCGCGAAGATGGCGCCGCCTGGCACCTCTACTCGCACCTTGGCCACCTTGCTGTCGTAGTTGACGCTCTGAGAACGCTCCAAAGACAGGAATACCTCGGCCTTGATGATATCATCGGCCACCTGGCTGAGCTTGCTTACCTTCTCCTGTACAAACTCCTCGAGCTGTGCGCTTGCGTTGAAATGTATCGCTTCGATTGTAACATTCATAATTGTTCCTCCTAAATTTAGTGTTAGTTAGTAATATTGTTGTTTTTCATGCCCTTGGATGGGCCTTGCTGTATGTTCCTTTCAGCTGCTCATACGATGTATGAGTGTATATCTGCGTGGCCGACAGGTTGGCGTGCCCAAGCAGCTCCTTTATCGCATTCAGCGGAGCGCCGTTGTTGAGCATCGATGTGGCGAAACTGTGCCTCAGTGTATGGGGACCAGTGCGGGTGATGCCCTGAGTGCCTTCCAGATATTTATGTACTATCCTATATACGAGTTTGGGATACATTTTGTTTCCTTTTCCAGTAAGAAAAATGAAATTTTCTTTGTCTCCCGTCTTCAGAGCCGACAGACGCTGACACAAGTCCTTGGTTATTGGCACCTTGCGTGTTTTGCCGCCCTTGCCGTGCACCGTAATGGCCAGCATTATCTCGTCCACATCGCAGCACCTTATATTAATAAGCTCGGTTTCACGGATTCCTGTATCGTAAAACAGCTCTATTATAAGCCTGTTGCGGACGCCGTCCTTGTCGCCGGCAAAGAGGTCGTCGTTGTCCAGCATGTCGTTCATCTGCTCCTCTGCCACGAACTCAGGCAGGTGTCTGGGTTTCTTCAGGTTTCTGAGACCCTGGGCCGGACTCCTGTCTATCTGTCCGGTCTTCAGCATCCACTTGTAGAAGCCCCTCAGGGTGGATATCTTGCGGTTGAGGGTTACAGTGCTCTGTCCCTTCTGCCTCAGCGACGATATCCAGGAGCGTATGTACTTGGTGTCTGCCGATATCAGCTCGCCATGGCCGCACTCAGTTTCCATGTAATCCCTGAACTCGGCCAAATCGGTAAGATAGGCCTTCACAGTGTTCGGACTGTAGCGCCGCTCGTATGTAAGGTAATCGCCAAACTTGGCTGTTGCGTCTTCCATAGAGTATGTTTTCCTGAAAACTCAGTATCAAGTGTATCAGCCACTTAACCTGCCGATGCAATTTGTTTTTTGCTGATACCTAATATAATGATTATTTCCTGATATCTCCAAATAAATTAACTATTTTTTAGAAAAAAAAACTAACTCTGCCAGCTTTTGCTTCCAAATTGTGGCAGGCCGAGGCTGTCCAAAACATCATTTATCTGGAATATGTTGTAGTCGCTGCCGCCCCTTGTGATGAAATACTCCACCACGAGGTCCACCCTCGAGGAGTGCGATATGGCGAATCCGGCACTCTTGAGCAGGGTGGCTGCCTCGTCCAGATTCAGCTTCAGGGCTATCACGAGAGCCAGGACTGTGGATTTGGCCGGCGCATAGTCGCTGTTGCTAATGATCTTGGAAAACAGGCGGCGGTCCAGATTGGCCTCCTTGTACACCTCGGCATTGCTCATATTCTTTTGGCGGATGTATTTTATAAGCAATGTGCTGAAACTGTCTTCCAGCCTGTCCAGAATGTCGTCGAATCCCTTGGCAGCGGCCACCGAGCCCACAGGCTCCATGGACTGCCGCGCCGAGCCGCCCAGCAGGGCCGACACTCCCTGCATAAGGCCGAAACACTTGCGCACCGGAGCCTCAGGCTCCAGATGGGCGTCAATATAGCTGCGCACGTCGCTCAAGATCCGGGATATATCACTGCGTTCTATTGATAATGGCATGGTGTATCAGTTTTTGTATTTTCAGGAAACAAATATAGTATAATTATCGCGAACAAAAAAAATAGCAATGCCGTTTTTTCGCAGCGGCATTGCTATTTCATATATAATATATAAGGTGTGGCTAATGAGCGAATGTAAGCTCATCGATTATGCGCTGGCATCCGGCGTACTTGTCGATAACAAACAGCACATAGCGGATATCGACGTTGATGCAGCGCTGGACGTCGTCGCGGAAAATCCAGTCGCCGCACATGGCCTCGCTGTTGCCGTCGAACGCCAGACCTATGAGGTTTCCATTGGCATCGAGCACAGGCGAGCCTGAGTTTCCTCCGGTAATGTCGTTGTCGGTAAGGAAACAGGTGTGCAAAGTACCGTCGGCATCGGCATATCGGCCAAAGTCCTTGCCAGCAAGCAGGCTGTGGAGCTTGGCCGGCACATCGAACTCGTAGTCGCCAGGTTTCTCCTTCTGGAGCACGCCCTCCGAAGTGGTGAAATAATTGAAGGTATCGCCGGAGCGTCCGTCAGCATCAGGAACAGGATTGGCGGGATTCCAGGCAGGATCCTTGTACGAAAGCACCTTTCCGTATGAGAGACGCTCAGAGAAGTTGGCATCAGGATAAAGATTGCCGTCCGCATTCATCTCATTGATTCCCTTGCAGTAGAGGCGGCGTGCTGCCGACAGGGCATTCTCGTCGGCCTCAGTCTCGCCCATTATCTGGAAATACACAGTAAGCACATCACGCATGGCCGATATCACGGGATCGCCGGCAAGCGACAGGCGTGTTGGATTTTCCATGAACTTGTCGAATCCCTCCTGGGTTACAAACTGCGAGGAGAAAATCTTGTCGATGGCAGCCTGCACGCTGCTGTCCTTGAGGAATGCAGGCCAGTAGGCAGGATCCACGTCCTCCTTGTAGAGCTTGGCCATGGCCAGCGACGCCTTGTAGTCGGTCTCGCGGCTGTAGTCCTTGTAGAATGTGTGGCCCTCCTTTATGAAATCCTCCTTGGTCTTGTCGCCGGGCTGCGATACAAACGAGAGTATGTGGTATCCGTGCATTATGAGCTCCATGCCCTGAAGCATGCACTCGTTGATATACATGGAGTTTTTGTTGTTGGCGCTGCTGCGGACGCAGATGTCCCTGATATTGGAGAGCACATCGTTGTATTCGGCATCGCGGGCCGCCACCTGCTTGTACCATTTGGCGAACTCGCTCTCCTGCTGCTGCTTAACGCCGACAATGTTGAGCGCCTTGAGCGATTTGTTGGCCTCTATGGCGTTTTTCCAGTAGTTGCTGGAATGCGAGAACTTGGTGGCGTATTTAATGTGTATCTCTTGGGAAGCCTCCATGTCGGCCTTCAGCACATCCTGGCGTATGCCGCGTATCTTGGCGCGGTTGGCATTGTCGAGCATGTCGTTCTCTATCTCATAGCTGGTGGAGTATCTCTGTGTGGTGCCCGGGAAACCCATCACCATGGCAAAGTCGCCCTCCTTGTAGCCGCTGATGCTTACGGCAAGATGGTGCTTGGGCCTCATTGGCACATTGTCGGCTGAATACTGGGCGGGATTGCCGTTGCGGTCGGTATATACACGGAACACCGAGAAGTCGCATGTGTGGCGGGGCCACATCCAGTTGTCGGTGTCGCCGCCAAACTTGCCTATCGCATCGGGCGGAGTGCCCACCATGCGTACATCCTCGTATTTCATATAGACCATCAGGTAGTAGGCATTGCCCTCAAAGAATGGCTTCACCTGTATGTCGTAGTAGTCGCTGGCGTATTTTTTCTGATACTCTGCCTTGGCAGCGTCCTCGTTCCTGTGTATAATCTCCTGACGCTGACTCTCCGTCATTGCATTGGTGACACCCTTGTTCACTATATCAGTGACATCGGCAATTTCCTGAAGTATGCTGATGTACAGGCCCGGAGTTGGGATCTCCTGATCCTGGGTCATAGCCCAGAATCCGTCCTTCAGGTAGTCGTGGTCGAGCGAGCTGTGCTGCTGTATGGCAGTATAGCCACAGTGGTGGTTGGTGAAGACAAGGCCCTGGTCAGACACTATCTCGCCTGTGCAGTATCCGCCAAACACACATACAGCATCCTTCAGCGACGATTTCTTCACATTGTAGATATCCTTGGCCTTCAGGCGGAATCCCTGGGCCTTCATCTGCTTGTAGTTCTTGCCTATCATGTTCAGGAGCCACATTCCCTCGTCGGCCCTGGCTGTAGATACGGCAACGGCTATCACAAGCAGCGTTGCAATAATACTCTTGAATTTCATATTTCGTTGTTTTAATAAATTGTTTTGCTGTTGTTGGTGCCGTCGGCATCAGGAAGCCACGAAGTGGAAAGCACCGCCGCCTCCACCTCCTTCTTCAGGCTTATAACCACGCGCCGTGTGCCGTTGGCCCATACAAGGGCATTGCGCCTGATGCTCTCTGTGGTGCCGTCGGTGTATGTGACCTCCATATCTATCGGCAGCATCATGTCGCCGAGGTTCCTCACGGCCACCTCGGCGCCGTCTATGGAATCCACGGCCAGGTCGGGTACTCCCTTGGTGAAAAACCACGAATGGATCACCTCGCCCAGGTCCTGCCCCGACACCGACATGCACATATTGAAAAAGTCGTAGGGGTGCGGATGCTTGCCCGCCCATTCCCGGGTAAACTCGCGCAATATCTTGGTCATCACCTCCTTGCCCACAATATCCTCTATTACGGTGTATGCCATCTGGGGCTTGTAATACGAGTTTATGGTGAATATCCACATATCAGTCATGGAATACGACGGAGTCATGATGGGCACAGCGTCGTCGCGGCCAGCCACACGCTCGGTGTTTCGGGCCGCCTGCGATATGATATCCTTGCTGCGGAAGACACTGTTTTGGAAATACTGAAGCACATACTGGGTAAGGCCCTCGTCCATAAAGCCGTATCTATTCTGATACATGCCGGTGATGAAAGGGAAATACGAGTGTGTGACCTCGTGGCTTGTGGTGAAGAAATCAGAATCGAAATTGTCGTCGAAATCCTCGTTCACCATCATGGGGAACTCCATGCCGCCGCTGCCCTCAAATAGGGTCATGTGCTGATACGGATACGTAACCCCGGGACGCTCCTTGCTCAGGTAGGTCAATGTCTTGCGGGCCATGTCGATGTTCTTGCTGAATCCGTCGTGGCTGAACACCGCGGCCACAATGGTGCGCGGCTTGCCAGGCGCAAGTGCAAGTCCTGATGCCGACCATTTCATTGTGTTGCTGCACGCAAACACGAAATCGGGCACCGAGTCGGCCTTGAAGTGCCATGTGTTTGTCTCTTTTTGGAGGGCGCTCCTTATGTTGACTGAGTTTACCACGGGAACAACGGCGTCGCCTGATACAGCTTTCCTGTAGTTGGCCATTACCGGGGCCGAATATATCCCGGCCATATTCTGGAGACTACCGGTGGCCCAGCACATCATGCGGTGCCCCAAGGTAATATGCACATCATAGTTGGCAAACTCGAATGCGAACTCCTCGTTGCCGCTGTGGTCCACCATGTCCCAGCCATAGAGATCGTCGAATACGGCTATCTGGGGATACCAATATGGCACAAACCAGGAATAATCGCCATATTTGCCGCCGCGGTGATGGGTTTTGGCAGCTATCACGTTGCTCCACCTCACCTTCAGTGTAATCTTGTCGCCGGCGTATATGGACTCCTTCAGGAAAACGCAGGCCTTGGTGTTCTGTATCTTGAACGAGAGGGGAATCTCCTGGCCGCCAGATATCAGCGACACACTCTCCAGGGCCATGCCCTCGTCTGTGATATCGTCGGGATGGCACGGGCGGTTGCGGGGCACGCCTTTCTTATATATATTGCGGTAAAGGTTCAATATTATCCTGGAAGTCTGGGCGTCGGGAGTGTTGAAATGGTATGTGACCTCTTCCTCGCCCTCCAGGACATGCGTGTCTGGCTCAAACGAGGCGGTTATCTTGTACTCGGCAAAATTATTACGGTACTCTCGGCCCGGATATCCCGTGGTGCTACGGGTACCGGACTCCACAGCCCTGCCGAATTCCCTGCTGTATGGAATCTGGGCATGCAGCTGATACTCCGCCAACAGAAGCATCAGCGCTAATAATATGTTCCTTATCCTCATAACAAATATGTGTTTGTAAATTAGCAGCAAAGTTAATCATTTAAGACCGTTATTTTTATTATATTTGCGGAAATTTTTCACAAAAAATATTTCAACAGACAAAAATGGCAGATAAAAACTCTTTGAAATCCATTATCAGCAATGGCGATATGGATGACGACATAAAGGAAATAGCTCTGAAAACAGCTGACGGTGAGCGAATAAATGACCAGGAGGCCCTGATGCTGTATCAGAGAGCCCCTCTCCCGCTGCTGGGCATGATGGCCTTCGATATCAAGAAAAAGAAAACCGGGCTAAAGGTTTTCTACAACCGCAACTTCCACATAGAGCCTACCAATGTCTGTGTAAACAACTGCAAGTTTTGCAGCTACAAGAAGCCTCAGGGCGATCCCCAGGCATGGGAGCTGTCCATGGACGAGATTCTGCACAAGGTGGCCACATACAAGGACAGCCGCGCCACAGAGGTTCACATTGTGGGCGGTGTGCATCCCGACAGGGACATCGACTACTACTGCAACCTGATGCGCGAGGTAAAGAGGATAATCCCCGGCATAGTGGTGAAGGCTTTTACAGCAGTCGAAATTGAATACATGATAAACAAGGCGGGGCTATCGCTGGAGGACGGCCTCATGAAGCTGAAGTCCGCCGGGCTGCAGGCCATTCCGGGGGGCGGAGCCGAGATTTTCGACGAGCCCCTCCGTGCAGATATATGCCCCGAGAAAACCAAGTCTTCCGTATGGCTCGAGATCCACCGCACAGCCCATAAATTGGGCATAGAGACCAATGCCACAATGCTTTACGGACACAAGGAGACCTACGCGCAGCGCATAGACCACATGAGCCGCCTGCGCAGGCTCCAGGACGAGACCAATGGCTTCTCGGCCTTTATACCACTGAAATACCGCAGCGAGAACAACCAGATGAGCCCGCTTGGCGAGGTGGCCCTGACGGAAGACCTCAGAAACTACGCCATGTCCAGAATATACCTCGACAACTTCCCCCATGTAAAGGCATACTGGGTAATGTCGGGACTGGAGACCACCAAGCTCGCCCTCCAATACGGCGCCGACGACATTGACGGCACCGTAAACGATTCCACCAAGATATACACCATGGCCGGAGTATCAGGCAAGGCCACCATGACCGTGGAGCAGATCCGCGGGGTGATAGAGAGCGCCGGACTCATGCCTGTGGAGAGGGATACTTTCTATAACGAGGTTTAGAGATTAAAGTTCAAAGTTTAAAGATTAAAGTTTAAAGATTAACGGCCCCTCTTCCTGAAGTCCCTTCTCACTTCCTCAAAGGCTGTGTCGAAGGCTTCCTGGGCCATGTGTCCCACCGAACGGCAGGCGTTTACCATGGCGCCTATGGCTGCGAAGTTTTTCCCGATTCCGGTGGAATCGCATACAAAATCCACCGAGCGGTTGGCGCGGATGCCTATGTTCTGGGCAGTCTCCACAGCGTCGATGTTGGCGCCCAGGAATATGAACTCCCAGCCGTATTTCTCCTGCTCGCGCGATATCATGGAGCGGATCTGCGGAGCGCTGTATTCTCGCGAGGCGTTCTCATAGCCGTCGGTAATCACCACGAAGATCACATTTGAGGCCTTCTCGTCGTCGGCGGCCATTTTCTGTACCTGGATGGTGTGGCTGATGGCGTTGCCGAGGGCATCGAGCAGGGCTGTGCAGCCGCCGGGAATGTAGTCCCTGGAGGTGAGGGGCTCCACCTCTGCGATATTCTTGCGGTTGTGGATCACCTGCTGGCGGTCCGAGAAAAATATTGTGGATATGTGGCACCTGCCCTCGCCGTCCTTGTGCTGATTGAGCATGGAATTGAATCCGCCTATGGTGTCGCTCTCCAATCCAGACATCGATCCTGACTTGTCGATAATGAATACGAGCTCTGTGATGTTGTTTTTCTTTTCCATAATAATGCAATTTTAATAATATGAGGAGTGAGTAATTATTTATCTCACAATGCAAAACTACATAAGCGGAGACTGGCGGATGTCGCCCGGCAGGCGACAATTTGCATGGGAAGCGCCTGGGATAGACACGCGGCATCAAGAAGGGGCAAAAAAAAACTGACGCATACCGCCAATCAATTGCCTGGACAATGCATGGAAGCCATGTCCGGCAATTGTCTGGCGGTATACGTCAGCCCAATTAAAGAATTCCAGGAATTATTAATTTAGTCGTTCTCCTCGAGGGTGAAGATATCCTCGAGTCTTACCTTGAAGAATCTGGCTATCTTGAGAGCGAGTACTGTGTTTGGGATAAACTTGCCAGTCTCGATAGCGTGGATAGTCTGCCTTGAAACATCAACGCGCTCTGCCAACTCAGCCTGAGTGATCTTCTTCTTGGCACGCTCTACTCTTATTGTATTTTCCATAACAATTGTGATAAATTAGTGATTGTTTTAATATGTTTATTTCTGATTTCTTTATGTACAATTTCCATACCAAAATTACAAAGCATAATTGTAATAAATTAAAATTCTATGGTAAATAATTCGGCATAAGTTGAATTATTGCCACATTTCTTCAATAAAAGAGTATATCTGAGTGAAATTATCTATAGTGTACTTTTCGTCGTGGAGTATGGAATCCTCTGACAATCTGGCGATAAACTGTATTCCAGTGGACCTGGCGGCATCGCGGTCGGTGGTGGCATCTCCCACGAACAATGCGTTGGAATTTTTTATAGAAAATTTGTCAAGCATGGCCCGTATGTGCATATCCTTGGTGTCGGGCGAGCCAAACACGCCGTCGAAATACCCGCCTATGCCCTTGGCCTCCACGATGCGGCGCATCTCGTCCTGAGGAGTACCCGACGAGACAAAAACCCTGCTCCGGCCCTGGCACGACTTCAGGAAATCCTCGACGCCCTCGGTAAGGGGAGCCTTCACAACCTCCTGCTCCACCCATGCGGTGAATCTCTCGCTCATCATCTTGTGCTCTCCGGGTGTGATTTCGCGGTGGAGCAGCATGCGGTGCAGTATCGGGAACAGTTTCACCCTCGACACTCCGCCATGAAGCAGATGATAATCGAGCGCCTGCTGCGCTATCTGGGCGCCAAACTCGGCGTAGGAATTGTAATAAGCGGCGTTCTTTATCTGGCAGCTCTCGCAGATTACACCGTCAAAATCTAAAAATATTGCCTCTGGATATCTCATATTGTTTACAAAAATGCGTCGCAAATGTACAAAATTATGCAATACATCAAAACAAATTTCTTATTTAATTTTTGCTAAATATATCAAATTGTAGTAACAAATTAGAAATATTTAATTAACTTTGCAATCTGTAAATAAGAAACAAAAACGCAATTTATTCTATAAAGAACAAATGAAAGAGAAACTGAAGGAACTTGTTCCGCACTTAGTTGTAATTTTGGCCTTCATTATAGTAAGCGCCTGCTATTTCTACCCTATAATGGGAGGCAAAGACCTGATACAGAGCGACAACATCCAAGCCACCGGCATGTCGCACGAGATTAGCCAATATGAGGAGCAGACGGGCGAATACTCCGCCTGGACCAACTCCATGTTTGGCGGAATGCCTTCGTACCAGATCAAGGGACCGGAGACATTCAATATCCATCTGATGCTGCAGAGATTCCTGCACCTATTCCTGCCATACAGCACCATGGCGATATTCTTCGTGTACCTGCTGGGATTCTACCTACTGCTCACGAGCCTCAAGTTCAAGAGAGGCATTGCAGTGATAGGCGCGCTCGCGTTTGCCCTTAGCAGCTACAACGTGATAATAATAGCCGCCGGACACATCACCAAGTGCTACGCCATAGCATACATGGCTCCGGTGCTGGCTGGCATCATCCACTGCTACAACAAGGAATATGTGAAGGGATTCTTCCTGACCACATTCGCCCTCGGCATCGAGATAGCGTGCAACCACCCTCAGATACTCTACTATCTGGCGATACTGTGCGGCGTATTCTTCGTATACAAGGCAATAGTCACCTACAGAGAGAAGAAGCATCAGGAGGCTGATGCCGACAGCGATGGCTGGAAGAGCTTCGGCAAGGCCACAGCAATAGTGGCAGTGGCATGCGTGTTCGCAGTATTGCCCAACATCACCAACCTCTGGACCACATGGGAGTACGGCAAGTATTCCACAAGAAGCCAGAGCGAGCTATCGAGCAAGCAGCAGTCATCAGGCCTCGACAAGGACTACGCAATGGCCTGGAGCTACGGCAAGATGGAGAGTTTCAATCTGATGATTCCCGACTTCAAGGGCGGCGCATCAGGAGCCATATCCGACGACAGGGGCGCCATGGACGCCGTGAAAGACAAGCAGATGCTGGAGCCTGTATCCAACAGCAACCATTACTGGGGAGACCAGCCATTTACTTCAGGTCCAGTGTACCTGGGCGCGGTAATAGTGTTCCTTTTTGTACTGGGCATGTTTGTAGTAAGGAGCTCGGCAAAATGGTGGCTCCTGGCCGGCACTGTGATATCACTGGTAATGTCGTGGGGCCACAACTTCGGCATCGTGACTGACTTCCTGTTCGACTACTTCCCACTCTACAACAAGTTCCGTTCTGTATCGATGGCCCTGGTGATAGCCCAAGTGTGCGTGCCTTTCCTGGCCATGATGGCATTGAAGGAGGTATCAGACCATCCTGAATACATGAACGACATGAAGAGAAACCTGTACATGCCACTTGCCATTACAGGAGGCCTTTGCCTGCTGTTCCTCTTGTTCCCAAGCCTGTCGGGCAGTTTCATCTCCGACGAGGAGAGCGCTCAGTTTGGCAGCATCATAGCAGAGCATCCTGAGGCTGCCGGTCAGTATCAGTCATTTATGAGCAATCTGGAATACGCCCGCAAATCTATATTCCGCAGCGACGCATTCCGCACACTTCTTTTTGTGCTGATGTCTGCCGCCCTGCTGTTCATCTACAAGAAGATGGACCTGAAGCCAAAGACATTGTTCATCTGCATGGGCATAATAATAGTAATGGACCTCTGGACCGTGGACTACCGCTACCTTGGCCCCAAGGACTACCGCCCTGCCACCGAGGTCAGCAATGTATTGCGGGCAACCACTGCCGACGAGTTCATCATGAAGGACACAGATCCAAATTTCCGCGTGCTCAACTTCAGCGCCAACGTATTCAACGACGGCAGGACACCATATTTCCACAAGAGCATTGGCGGATACCATGGTGCCAAGATGCGCAGATACCAGGAGTTCATAGACACACTGCTGGCCCCAACATTAAATTACGCAAGGACACTGGCTCAGCAGGATGCCGCCAAGTTCAACAGCTTCATAACCAACAGCAACGCCATCAACATGCTGAACACCAAGTATCTGATACTCAACCCTCAGCAGATGCCTATCATCAATATGAACAGCTATGGCAACGCATGGTTCGTAAACAAATTCGACGCAGTGGAGACAGCCGACCAGGAGATAGGATCTCTCAAGCGTCAGGATTTGCGCCAGACAGCCGTTATCAACCGCAACCTCTTCAGCGACTACATGTCGCAGTTGCCACAGGAGCAGATTTACGCAAGCGACTCAAGCACAATAAGCCTCACCAAGTATCAGCCAAACTATCTCTGCTACGAGGCCAACGCGCTGCGCAACCGCCTTGCTGTGTTCTCCGAGATCTACTACCCTAAGGGATGGCAGGCATACATAGACGACAAGCCTGTAGACCACATCTGCGCCGACTACATTCTCCGCGCCCTCGTGGTGCCAGCAGGTCAGCACAAAATCGAGTTCAGATTCGATCCCACATCGGTACGCGTAGGCAAGATAATTGCAGCAATAGCTTCGTCACTGCTTATTCTCGGTCTTATTGCATACCTCTACAAGGTATATGTAATGGACAAGAAAAAGGAAAACTAAGAGATGAGAGTTGAGAGATTCGTAAATTTTATATGACACGCACGTCCGTGCGTCTCTACAAGCTGATCTAATTTATAATCTCTAAACTCTTATCTCAATTCTTTCAACTTTAAACTATAAACTTTAAACTATATAAAATGGGACTTCAATGTGGTATCGTAGGACTTCCCAATGTGGGCAAGTCGACACTCTTCAACTGCCTTTCCAGCGCAAAGGCTCAGGCTGCTAACTTTCCGTTCTGCACCATAGAGCCTAATGTGGGAGTAGTAACAGTACCAGACGACAGACTTATAGAACTCGAGAAGATAGATCATCCAGCCAAGGTGATACCCGCCACAGTGGAGATTGTGGACATTGCCGGCCTCGTAAAGGGCGCCAGCAAGGGTGAGGGCCTCGGCAACAAGTTTCTCGCCAACATCCGCGAGACCGACGCCATCATTCACGTGCTCCGCTGTTTCGAGGACGAGAACGTAACCCACGTGGACGGCAGCGTAAACCCAGTACGCGACAAGGAGATCATCGACACCGAGCTCCAGATAAAGGACCTCGAATCCATCGAGAGCCGCTACGCCAAAACCGAGAAAATGGCCAAGACAGCCAAGGACAAGGATGCGGCAATGCTCTGCCAGGTGATGGACAAGATAAAGGCAGCCCTCCTTCAGGGCAAGAGCGCCCGCACCGTGGAGCTCGACGAGAACGAGCAGCGCGCAGCCAAGGAGCTCTTCCTCCTTACCAGCAAGCCTGTAATGTACGTATGCAATGTGGACGAGAAATCTGTCCTGACCGGCAACGCACATGTGGAGGCCGTACGTGAGGCCGTAAAGGACGAGGACGCTGAAATCCTCGTTATCGCCGCCAAGACCGAGGAGGAGATTGCCGAGATGGAATCATACGAGGACCGCAAAATGTTCCTCGACGACCTCGGACTCAAGGAATCGGGCGTTGTAAAGCTCATTCACTCAGCCTACAAGCTCCTCAACCTCGAGACATACTTCACATCGGGACCTGACGAGAGCCGCGCATGGACTTTCAAGAAGGGCTCGCTTGCGCCTCAGGCCGCCGGAATCATCCACACCGATTTCGAGAAGGGATTCATCAAGGCCGAGGTTATCAAGATGGAAGACTACATAGGACTTGGCTCCGAGGCTGCCTGCCGCGAGCAGGGCAAGATCCACATCGAGGGCAAGGACTACGTGGTGCAGGACGGCGACATCATGCACTTCAGATTCAATGTGTAAACATCAATAGTTAACAATTAATAATTAACAATTAAAACCTTTACAATTATGGGTATTATCATCACAATCCTTATCGGCGCCCTCTGCGGATGGCTGGCCGGCAAGATCTTCAAGGGAGGCGGACTCGGCACAATCCTCAATATCATAGTTGGTATTGGCGGTGGCTGGCTCGGCAGCTGGTTGCTCGGTGGCATCATCGGCAATGGTATCATCGGACAGATCATCATGGGCACAGTAGGCGCAATCCTCATCCTCTGGATCTGCTCGCTTATCAGCGGCAAGAAGTAAACTTAGTTATCAACTTCTAAACAAATAAAAAGGCAGGACTCAAAAACGAGCCTTGCCTTTTTTCATTCTTATGGCAACATTGTTATTGATAGCGATTTACATCGCGTTTATTGGATTGGGGATTCCGGATTCATTGTTTGGAACGGCGTGGCCCGCTATTTACGATGAATTCGGATTGCCGATCTCCTTCGGCAGTTTCGTTACCGTAATCACCTGCATCGGCACAGTGACATCCAGCATGCTGAGCGCAAGACTAATCAAGCGCTTCGGCACAAGGGCCATCACGCTTATAAGCACGGCGCTTACGGCGTTGGCCATACTCGGAATGCAGTTTAGCGGAAACTTCACAATGCTCTGCCTCTGCGCCATTCCATTGGGTTTGGGTGCGGGATCAATAGACGCGGCTCTCAATAACTACGTTAGCCTCCACTACTCGTCGGCGCAGATGAATTTCCTGCACTGTTTCTATGGTATTGGAATCACGGTAAGTCCATACATCTTGTCGCTGATGATAGGCGGCGAAGATGGCTGGCGAGGCGGCTACAACATCGCCTTCGTAATACAATTGTCGATAACAGCGGTGGTTGCGCTGTCGTGGCCGCTGTGGAACCGCATGGGAAGCAACGCAGAGAATCAGGAAACGTCAGAATCCGAAGAAAACATAAAGACACTATCCGTGAGGGAAATGTGGCGGATGCCGGGAGTAAGGCTCATGTGGATTCTCTTCATAAGCTCGGTGGCGCTCGAGATGAGCTGCGCCGGCTGGGGCTGCACCTACCTCGTGGAGCACAAGATGCTGCCGGCATCAGAGGCCGCCGAAACCATAATGTTCTATTTCATGGGCATAGCGGTAGGTAGGTTCCTATCGGGAATGATGGCGCTGAAGCTTCAGAGTCAGACAATAATCTACATAAGCGCAGGCGTTTTGGGTCTTGGCATCTTAGGGCTGATACTTGCGCCCAACATAGGCATCTCTGCCGCCGCGCTGATGACAATAGGCATTGGCAACGGCCCAATGTTCCCGAACCTCACCTACCTGACTCCTACCCTTTTCGGCAAGGAAAACTCGCCGGCGATAATGGGCTCGTTTCTGGCGGTCTCGTACATATCGATGATGATAATGCCGGTATTCTGCGGACTGCTTGGCCAATGGCTCGGAATGTGGATTTTCCCGTTCTTTATTCTGGCGTTTTACGTGGTGATGGTGGCAGGGATTACAAGATTATCGCATCGGCCTTGCCGTCCGAAACCTTGATAAGGTCGTTGGGATTGGCCTGGATCTGAAGTCCGCGCTTGCCGGCTGATATGTAGATATAATCGAACTTCTGGCACGACGAATCGAAGAACGTTGGGAAATGCTTCTTCATGCCGATGGGGCTGCAACCTCCACGGATATAGCCCGTTAGGTCGAAGAGTTCCTTCACGTGAACCATATTGCAACTCTTGTTGCCGGAGATTTTGGCGGCGTGCTTCAGGTCCAGTTCCTTGTCGCCGGGGATTACGCACACAAAATGTCCTATCTTGTCGCCGAGGAGCACAAGGGTCTTGAACACGCGCTCGATGGGCTCACCGAGTTGCGCGGCCACGTGCACGGCGCTGAGGTCGTTCTCATCCACAATATAAGGCACAAGCTCGTATTTCACCTTGGCCTTGTCAAGAATACGGGACGCATTTGTTTTCTCAATTTTCTCTTTTTTCATAGTAGGGCAAAGATAAGGAAAAATTTGGCAGTCGTGACTGCCAAATTAAAGAAAATATTATTACCTTTGTGAAGATAAAAAATTCAAAACTATGGAAAACAGCCTCACAGATATTCAGAAAGCGGTAGATACAATCAAAAGCGCCATCGTTCAGAGTCAGGCTCGCGCAATGAGAGCCATCAACGAGGAGCAACTTTCTCTTTATTATGGCATAGGACGCTATGTGTCGGAAAACACACGTGGCAAATGGGGAGCAGGCGCAATTGACCAAATCAGCGCACTTCTCAAGACTGAAATGCCAGGTCTGAAAGGTTTCTCTGCCCGCAACCTAAAAGTGATGCGAGGTTTCTACGAAGCGTGGAATTCGATCGAGCCAAATTCGGCAGTCGCGACTGCCGAATTACAACCTATTGATATTAAGAATAATACAATAATACCTTTAAAATTTTCGAATTTCGACGATTTTCCAATCACTGCTTTTCTTGGCATCAGTTTCACTCATCACACCTTGATTTTGCAGAAAGTTAAGGATTTTGACGCAAGACTTTTTTATATAAAACTTGCCTACGAGCAACATCTTTCGGTAGATGACCTTGAATGTAAAATTCTCGCAAAAACTTACGAGAACAAGGATGCCCTTGCCAACAATTTTGCTTCAACGATTCCCGATCTTAGATTGGCCATAAAAACAATAAAAACTTTCAAGGACGAATATCTGCTCGATTTCATAAATGCAGAGGACATCAGCGAAAGTGATCCTATGGACGTGGACGAGCGTGTTATAGAAAATAGTATCGTTATGAACCTCAAGAACTTCATAATGACATTCGGCAAGCACTTCACCTACAAGGGGCATCAGGTTCATTATGAGAAACTATCGCACGACCATTGGGTAGATCTGCTTTTCTTCAATAGAGAGTTGAAGTCTTTGGTGGTTGTGGAACTCAAGAAAGGAGATTTCAAACCTGCATACCTCGGTCAACTATCGGCCTATCTCCGCATCCTCGACGACGACGAGAAACTTGCCGGAGAGAATCCGTCGGTCGGCATAATACTTTGCAAAAAGGCAGACAAGGCATACGTAGAATACGTTCTTCAGGATTACCGTAAGCCAATGGGCGTGGCCACCTATAAGACTCTTCAGAAAAAACTTCAGGAGGTACTTCCGCCCGAGGAGGATATGAAGAGGTTGCTGGGAGATTAAAACCTCCACCCCGCTCCCACCATCAAGTTCGCCCCCGTGGTGATTGGCGCATTGCTGTAATAATACTCAGGCCTGTAATTGAAAATATTATCCACGGCGATGCTCACGGAGAGGCGCTTATCCAGGAAATAATGCACCGTGGATAGCTTCCAGATCGTATAGGCAGGACACAAGTTGCGGTGCGTGCCCTTGCTCTCATCCAGCATATCCACATACTCCTCGTTCCATACCGACGAGAGGAAACGGCCCGACAGCATCACGTCGAAAGCATAAAAACGGTTTACATATTTCTCCCAGCTGATGCTCGCATTAAACGAATGCTCTCTCGGAGGCGTGTACTGACTCATCGAGGCGGTCTCCTTGCTCTCGTGGGTATATACGTACGTGGCCTTGGTTCTGATGCGGCAGGGCCAGACATAGACTGCTGATACCTCGCCTCCAAAAACCTTCAGTCCGTCAAGATTAATGTACTGAATATAGCGCGTGCCATCGGCATCGTAGCGTGGATTGCAGGTGGCGATGCGGTTGCTCACCGAATTGAAGTACGCGAGGATGCTGAAACTGCTATTCCAACGGGTGTAATCTGCCGAAAGGCTGAAATTGTGACTGTCCTCGGCCTTAAGCTCCTGATTGCCACGCAATACCCACATTCCCTGAATATCGAAATCGGTATAGCGCTCCTTCAGGGTAGGCGCACGGAATCCCTTTCCATAGCTGAGGCGGATGATGGGCAAAGATCTGAACGGGCCGTAAGACAGCGAGAACTTTGGCGAGGCCCTGCAAATATCGCCGTCGCCGAAATAATCGCCTCGGACGGCTCCCACAAACTCCCAGTAGCCCGAAATAACATCGTATTGGGCAAACAGCGCGCCCGTATTCTGCTCGTGATACTTGTCGGCGAAATAATAATTCAGCAGATAATCGTGCATATAGTCGGCGCCCGCGGTAATCACCCCCTGCATATCGTCAGAGAAAACGTGCTTGTTTTTCAGCAGAGCCTTCACGGAATTCTGCACATTGGAGTAGTCGCGGATATTCAGCTTAGTAAGTTCCTGATAATCCGACTTGTCGTACTCATCAAACGAGTAAGATATTTCAAGTTGCGTAGGCTTGTAAAAATCGTGGCGGTATCTGATGCCTCCGCTAAAATCGTAATACCGCTCAGGCGCACCCAAAGTACGCACATTCTCACGCATAAAATAGCCAGCCCTTGCCGTAATCTTGTTGTTTGAGTTTGGGCGGAAGTTCACGACATCCTTGTAATTGAAAGTCTTGTTGGCGAAAAACTCACTGAAAACCAACGCCTCGGGATTGTCGCCATTCCTGAGATCGAAATGGTTGATGCTTGTACGGCCAAAGGTGAAAGTATTGTCAATTTTATGGTTACTAACGGCAACCTTGATGCCACTCCTGCTCTCGCCGTGGGCTCCAAACCTCTGATTTACATCCACCGACAATGGCCTGTCGGGATCGTTGGTGATAATATTGATGACACCGCCATTGGCACTGCTTCCGTAGATGGCCGATGCCGCGCCCTTGATGATATCGATGCGCTTTACATTGCTCATATCTATACGGCTGAAATCCACGTTATCGACATTCTCGCCAGCCAGACGCTCGCCATCCACAAGGAACAACACGCTCTGCCCCGCAAATCCCGAAAAGTTCATATTCACCTGCTGACTCTTGGCGTAAGTGAACTCCACACCGGGAAGCTCCTGCTGAAGGAGGTCTTCCACATTCGTGGCATCAGCCCGCCTGATATCGCCATCGCCAATTATACGGGTAGGAATGGCGGTTTTCTGCATTGCGCGTTCCACCCTGTAGTCAATAACATAGCACTCATCAATATTCACGTCGTCCCACACCATAACCACGGTATCATTTTTCAGAAACTGATACACAAAGCGCTCCTCAGTCTTGTAACCAATAAACGAGAACTCCAATATCAAATCATCACTAGGAATCATTTCCAAGACGAACTCACCATCTGGTCCCGTAACAGTGCCGTGGGAAGTACCTTTCACAAGCACATTAACTCCAGGCATAGGCTCATCGGCATCCATCACGACACCCTTAGCCGTATATTGAGCCACGCATTGCAACGCGGTGGCGAGAATGAGCACAAAAGCAAAAAAAATCGATTTCATTTTTCTAACTACAACATCTTATATTCAATAGTCATACAGCATTTTACACCGGCGGGGCTTGCATAATTCGCGAGCCTCAGCGCCATAATCCTTCCATCGCGGAAACGGACAATGAAAACGTGGCCATTGTATGTGAACGATGGCGGAATGGGCGGAATATCGAACCTCAGCCAGCCAGATAGCACACGGTTTATCTCTATGGCCTGACAACCCACATAGCCGTTCACCATACTGTCCTGTTTCACCCAAACCGAATGAGTATCAAAGACATCAGCCTCGAAATCTTTCTCCAGAATCTCCGACAAATCCTCGGGAAGGTCGTCTATGGAATTGTATCCGGTCTCAATAGCCGAAGCGCCATTGGTGCGTACATTGTCGCGGTGGATGGCGATATCCCACTTTTCGGGCTCGGCCTGAGTATCTATGTTGGCTGATGCCACCTCCTCATAAACCGAGAGTCCTACGCCAAAAACATCGTAGAGATTTACCGCCATGCGCGACTTGCCGTCCCAATCGGAGGTGATGGCATCGGGAATACGGTACGGAACTTTCTCAGAGCCAAGGTTCTCGAAATCTATATAATACCAGCTACCCCAGTCGGATGCGTCGATATAGATAGAATTGTCAGCATCAGAAGGCACATCCTCGGGATCATCGAAAACACCACCGAATATGCCGTGGCACGAGGTAAGCATCAGCATCAGAACAATACCCCAAAATCCCCAATTATGATGATAAAACTTATACATTTTTTGTTTAATTTTGCGGATACAAAATTACTACATTTTCAGCACTCAAAAAAGAACGCTAAAAGAAAATCCTAAAAAATGAGGACAGACATGAAGATGGAATTTGCGATAGTGGACGCCAACACGCTATCGTGTATGGGCATGAAACAGATACTTACGGGACTGATGCCGATGATGGAGGTATCGGTCTACAATTCGCACGAGGAGTTTGTGATGGACAATCCGGGGAGGTTCATACACTGTTTCGTGGCATCGGGAATCTTCTTTGAGCACGCCCAATACTATATCAATCAGCCACATAAGTGCATTGTATTGGTGCAGGGCAACGCATATCCGCAGATAGCGGGCCTGCTCACGCTCAATGTCTGCCAGGACGAGAAGGATATGGTGAAATCTTTCCTCGCACTGCATCAGCGCGGAATGGGCAACCCGATGAAACGCGAGATGATGGCCAGGATGGAGCTGATGCCACCACATCCGCCAATGCCGAAAAAGGAAGCGCCCGTACTATCGAACCGCGAGACCGAGGTGGCCGTGCTCCTCGCCAAGGGCCTCATCAACAAGGAGATAGCCGACAAACTCAACATCTCGCTCACCACCGTAATCTCCCACCGCAAAAACATAATGGACAAGCTGAACGCCAAATCCCTCGCCGACATCATCATCTATGTGGTGATGAACGGAATTGTGGGCGTGGAGGAGTTGTAAGGGGTGAAATCTTCCCCAAGTGTCCGAAAAGTGTAGCGCAAGGGCCATTTTATGTGTCGAAAAATGTAGCAAAAGGCTTGTTTTATGTGTCGATTTTTGTATCTTTGTAACGTAAACTTATGTCGAAAAATGTAATACAACTATGGAACGCATTGCTATTGAAAGACTTAAAGAATGGAAAGCAAGAACCGACAGGAAACCACTTATAATAAACGGCGCACGTCAGGTTGGAAAAACTTGGTTGCTGAGGGAATTCGGACAAAAGGAATACCGTCAGACCGCATATATCACTTGCTACAAAAACACACTTGTAAAAGAAATTTTCAGCAAGGATTACGACACCAAACGCATCATAACAGCGCTTAGTGCAATCTCTAATGTTGACATCAGGCCAGAAAACACTCTCATAATACTCGACGAAGTTCAGGAAATTCCCGAAGTGCTGGAATCCCTGAAATATTTCTGTGAGGACGCTCCCGAATATCACATAGCCGTGGCTGGCTCTCTGCTGGGAATATCGCTTCATCAGGGATTCTCGTTTCCCGTGGGCAAGGTGCAGAGCATCAACATCTACCCTATGAATTTTGAGGAATTCCTATTGGCCAAGGGCGAGAATGGATTGTACAACGTACTCATTTCAAGAGATTTCCAAACAATAAATATGCTCCACGAAAAATACGTGGACCTCCTGAGACAATATTATTATGTAGGAGGAATGCCCGAGGCCGTAAAGAAATACGTAGAGACCGGCGAACTGAAAACCGTACGCGAGATTCAGAAACAAATTCTCAGCGACTATTCCAACGACTTCTCGAAACACACACCAAGAGAACAGGTTCAGAGAATAGCAATGGTGTGGCAGTCGATACCGTCACAACTATTCAAGGAAAACAAAAAATTCATTTACGGAGCCTTGAAAAAAGGTGCAAGAGCCAACGAATTCGAGATTGCAATACAGTGGCTTGCAGACGCGGGACTAATATACAAAGTCCCCAGAGCCAACAGCGTGAAACTTCCATTGAAGATCTATGAAGACCTCTCAGCCTTCAAAATGTATATGGTTGATACAGGATTATTGGGCGCTATGGTTGACGTAGAGCCAAGCCAGATACTCATCAACAACAACATTTTCACCGAATACAAAGGCGGAATGACCGAACAGTTTGTTCTTCAGCAAATGAAAAGTCACGGCACTGATACTGTTTATTATCACAATACCGACTCGTCGCGTCTAGAGATCGACTTCCTAATTCAGCAAGAAGGAAAGCCATTGCCGATAGAAGTAAAGGCAGAAAGCAATGTGAAGGCCAACTCACTATCGCAACTGCTACAGAAAACACCTGAACTAAACGCCATAAGATATTCAATGCTCCCATACAGAGAACAGGGCCAAATGACCAACATTCCACTGTATGCGTGCTGAAAACTAACATTTAAACACTTATACTATGAAATGCAAAAATCTTGACGAAGTACGTGAAAACATCGACCGCATCGACAACGAGATCATAAAACTGATAGCCGAGCGAGGCACTTTTGTGGTTCAGGCATCGGCCTTCAAGAAAAACGAGGAAGGAGTGCGCGACACTTCCCGTGTAGAGAAAGTGATAGCCCGTGTCCGCGAAAAGGCCAACCTCTACGGCGCAAGCCCCGATATGGTGGAGGCCATATACAGGGAGATGATTTCGAGATTCATCAATATGGAGATGAAGGAGTTCAAGAAAGGGAAATAAACCACAACCTATCATATAATGACATCAAGCAGGATTCAATATATATTATATGATCGGTTGTGATACCACTCCCGCAGGTTCCGCAAACTTCCGCAGGCTAAGCAATGCGACGCATTGCACGCCAACGGCTATTCATATGACGCCTCTCCGAGGCTATGCGACACCACCCGTAGCCTCGGAGAGGCGTCATATGAATAACCGCTGGCGTGCAATGCGTCGCATTGCTTAGCCTGCGGTAGTTTGCGGAACCTGCGGGAGTGGTATCAAAACCGATCATATAATATATATTGAATCCTGCTTGAT
>JAZLKG010000058.1:0-5248 GCA_045597465.1 Bacteroidales bacterium
CCGCCGCGTATGCCCGCCGCCGCCACTGCTCCTCGGGTGGCTCGCTCTCCTGGAGTTTCTTTATCAGGTCCTTGGCCTGATACTCCTTCAGGTCGCTTATGTGCTCCACTCCGTATCCGCTCAACACATTCTCCTTGTCTATGTGGAGAGCGCCTATTATCGCGTGGAGCCGTTTCTTGCTTATGTCTGTTATGCCTCTCATCATTTCTCTAATCTCTAATCTTTAAACTTTAAACTTTAATCTTCCTACAATTGCGCCTCGTAGATTTTCGCCATCTCCTCGTTTATGGTATATACCGTGGTTTTGCTGTTGCCTCGTGCGTTGGCGTAGGCCCTGAAGGCTTCCACCCTTATCTTCACGTCGGCCCAGAAGATTGCGTTCTTCACTATGGCGCCGTCGGGCTTCACCTGTCCGCGGTCCATCTTGCCCCAGCCTATCAGGATGAACAGTTTGTTGGGCAGTAGGTCGGTGAGTTCCTTCACGTACTTGTAACTGTTTACCGGCAGTGTGTTCAGCGAGTCTATCACGATGATCTTCGGGGTGTGCTTTTTCTCCAGCCTGATATTTGGATCCTTCTTGCTCGGCACCGTGAGTTTCTCTTTGAGTACCTCAAGGTCGGCGAATTCCTCCAGTGTGCAGACGCCGTCCTTGTAGAGAAGGCCCTCGCGCCTGAATGCGTCTATCTGACTCTCGCTCGCGCCCTGCTCCAGACTGTCATACATCACCTTGCCGAATTGGCAGAGGTAGTTGGCGAGTTGTATGGCCATCGAGGTTTTGCCGTGTCCGCTGGGGCCGTATATCGTCCATACGCCTTTCAGTTCACGGCTTCCGAGGAATGAGTTCCAGGGCTCCTCGAATGTTACTGGGTTGAATTTCTTGCGCCTAAGGTTGCTCATCGATAGAGCCTTCGTAATCTCCGCCATAGTCTTCAATGTTTGAATTTTCGTCTCTCATCTCTAATCTCTCCTCTTTCCTCTTGTTCTCGGCCCATACGGCGCGCTTCACTCTCCGCATATCGTACTCGCTCTCCTCGGTGATCCGCCGGATTGTCTCCTTGTCGAATACTCCGTTGGCCTCGCATACGCGCTCTATGTCCTTGTTGGAGAGTTCCTGAAGCTTCACGAACTTTCTGCCTATGCGGCTGAAGATTTCCTCGTAGCCTTTCTTCTGGGTGCGCACTCCCTTCTTTATGCGTTTCTCAAGGAAGCCGGTGGCGCAGAGCACTATTCCGCACTGGTCCTCCAGCCTGTTGTAGAGCGTAATGAAGAAGTGGAGCACCTGGTCGGTGAGTTTGTCTGCCTCGTCCATCACTATCAGCGGGCTCTCCATACGCTTGAGGGCCACTATCACGTCGTTCATCATCTCGGTGGTGCTGTCGTCGCTGGAGGTGAGGCCCATTGTCCTGAGTAGTTCCTTGAGGAATGCCTTGCGGGTCCAGTGCTCGGTGCATACAAGTACAAACACGTTGCGGTTCTGGTTGGCGTACTCGCTTATGGCGGCGCTCTTGCCGATCCCTGCCGATCCTGTTACCGCCATCACCAGGCTGTCTTCCTGCGCGCTCCTCAGGGTGAACATCAGCCTCTTTCTCGGGTTGGTCTCGGCTATGGTCCAGTTGTACTTGCCTATCACGTGGAGACTGTTGCCTATCTTCAGCCACATCTCGTCGGATACTTTCTCCCACTGGTTGTTTCTGATGAACGAGAGTGTGCCGGTGGATACTCCCGTAATGTTGGCCAGTCTCTGCTGTGATACCTTCTCCACCTGCTCCTGCACGGCGGCCTGTATCTTCTGCTTGATTGCGTTTTCCATATCTTTATGCTGTTTTTAAAATTGCTTTAAACTTTAATCTTTCAACTTTACTCTTTTCAGAATATGTCGTAATCGTCTATTATCTCTCCACTCTCATCACTCCGCTCTCCATTCTCCAACGCCTTGCGTCGCTCCGTCTTATGGTCCTTGTGCTGACCCTTGCTGTCGCAGATCATCAGGCGCGATACCGTGGTATCTATGGCGTTTGGGTTTTCCCTGATAATCTCCTCCACCTTGCAGGCGGCGTTGGCGAGGGTCTCGGTTACGTGTTCGCGTACTTGCTTCTTGAAGTTCCTAACCCTCTGGAGTTCCGCAGTGGCCTCCTCTGTGCGGTCTATCAGCGCCATTGGCTGTTCGTACTTGCGCTCCAGTATGTAGCGGTACTGCCCGTCGGCGCTCTCTGCCATTACGGTGGATAGGTCGTTGGCGTCTATCCTGAGGGTCCATTTCTGGTCGGCGTGCTGGCGGAATGTGAGGTCGAAACAGTCGTAGTCTATCCTCGATCCTCCCAATGTGGCTGTAATGCCTGTGCCTTGCAGTGTGTATGTGCGTCCGTTGCTCTGTCCGAATGCCATAAGGTAGCGCTCGCGTGTCATCTCCAGGCGGTGGTCGGTGTCGAGGTTCCCGTATGCCCTTATGTAGGCATCGGCCTTCCTGGCTCTCTCCTTGGCCATTATGGCGTGGATCTGTGCCTCGCATCCTGCCCTGTCGGGGAAACCCTTGCGCCTCATATTCAGGCTCTCGGCGTTGGGCTGGCGCAGAGGGTTGGTTGTTACGCCAAATCCGCTCCAGTTGTCCATCAGTTGGCAGTAGGTGGTGTTCAGGCAACTGAAGTATGGTTCCACCGGCTTTGCCTTGGCGTTGCCCACTCTCGCTGGCGTCACCTTGTCGGCCACGAGTGCGTATGTCGGCATCAGGGCTTTCTTCTGATAATTGTCGCACTGCAACTGGTTGAGTATGTGCCAGTGCCCGAAAAGGTGGCGTGTGTGGTCTATGGCGTTCTGTATGGCCTGGCGTATCAGGTCGGGACTCTCGCCCTCGCCTATGGCGTAGCCGAGCGGGTAGTCGTTCATTACGTCGATGAGCACCACAAGTGTTAGTCGGTTGCTGTAGGTGGTTACGTTGTGGCCTTTCTTGTCGGTGTGGGTGGCCTGGTAGAGAAGTTCCACCGTCCATCCGTCCATACTCACCATTGCCAGCGCGGCCGTTGGCCTTGTACGCTTCACCTGCATCTGCCGTGTGTTGTCGAAGTTGTTGCTTCCCAATCTTGCGGCCGAGGTCTCCAGGCTGTATCTCGCTCTCCAGTTGGCCACTGTCTGCCGGGTGATCCCGGGCCATTGTGGCTCCTGACTCTGCGCGAAATGGTTGTATGCCTTGCATATCTGCTCGTCGTTCAGGTTGTTTGGGTTCGATATCAGTAGCATCAGGGCGCTTCTCTGTGCCTCTGTGGCCACCTTGGCGGCGTCGCTGTTGCCGAATTTCTTGGTGATCAGCGCCCCGTAGCCCTCGGCCACAAATCGCTGGTACAGTCTGCTGAGGCTCCTCGCGTTCTTGGGCAGGGTGTTTGGCAGGCTGATGCTTCCGTCCGCTATGGCTTCCGCCATTCTCTGCCAGAAGTCGCCCCGTTTTATCTTGCTGGATCCCAGCCGTCCGGCCATTGCGTCGCTGTCCCTCAGCATCGTGCTCAGGCTCCTGAGTATCGAGGCGTTGTTGCTGAGCACGCTCTGCTTGTCGGCGGTAAGGTGCCTGCCGTCGGGCAGTGCGAAGTCGCTGTAATATGCTATTGCCCTAAGGTCTATCGTTATCTTGTCCATAATGTCTGGCTTTTTCTGTTCGCCTATCAGGTGCGGGAAAGTCCTTATCACCTCCTGCTTGTAGCGCTCGGGCAGAGAGTCAATGACGAACATCGCCTCCTGGCCTCGGCATCCGCGAATGGCACGCTTGATAGTACCGCGCCTAACGCTCTGCTTTATGTTGCTCTCCGTCATCACCGCCGTAAGGTCGGCAAAACTGATAAGGCTCTGTTCATATTGCATCTCGTCTGCTTAAAGGGTTTTAAAACTACATATTCACCGCGATCCTCTCGCATTGCTTGCGCATATCGTTGAACTCGGAACAGGTAACAGTTCTCGGCTCGTCCTGAGGCTCGCCGTGGATGAAGATCTGCGCGTCGTTCTCGTTTCTACGGTACCGCAACTGCACCGCACCGCTCTCCCAACTCATCACGTAGTCGTTGCCTTGGTCTATGGTGTTCTCTATCGGCTCCAACTGAATAGCGGCTATGCGGATCCTCTGGCTGAGGTCTCCGGTGCGCTCTCCGGCCAATGCGTACTGCACCGCCCTTTCCGTCACCTTAAACATCCTGGCCAACTTCTCAACATTGGCCGGATTCTGCATCCGTATTTTTCTCATTGTATTTGTCAGATTTATTTATTATATTCGTGCCGTGTTCGTTGTTTGAACACGTTGCAAAATAACGGAGAATTATCCGTATTACAAAATTTTTTTAGGAGAATTTTCCGAAAATTATTAAAAATTTTCTGATTATGATTAATAGAATTAAACAGTTTATTGAATATCTGAAAGTTAATGTACGTGATTTTGAAATAAGAATTAACGCTTCTGACGGCACAATACGTCGTGCAATAAAAAATAATACCGATATTCAGGCAAAATGGCTGGTGTCTATCACGGAGAATTATCCGTTATTATCGGCCGAATGGTTACTTCGTGGCGAAGGATCAATGCTGAAAAACGAGCCTAACAGCACAACGATCGGCGGAGAAAATACCCAAACAGACTCCAATAATAGCATAATATTGAGCCTTATACAGCAAAATGGCGACTTACGGGAGGAAGTAGGGCGCCTGAAGGCAGAGCTGGAGCGGTTGAAAGCCGGTACAGGCAATGCCCTCAATGTGGCCACCGCATAGCCCAGGCCCCCCGTATAATTGCGTTGAAAAACTTTTTTTCTCACCCTAAAAAACCAAATAATTAATAATCAGATACTTAAATATAAAACCACGGTGTATTATATGGGGTGTTTTGCGGTTTTTTGTGTACCTCATCTATGGCGATTTTGCAAAATTCCTAAACATACGGCTACTTATGGGGGATAGTTCAATAATTGTGCGGTGTACCGAAATGCAACCCCATTGCAACCCCATTTGTATCTCCAGTATTTGCATTTGGCTCAAAAAGTACACGAAATGTAACCCCATTTTTCATTTAAAAACGGCTTAAAACCCAGCCACCAGGCGCCCCGATCCACGGCCCAGTTTCAAGTGCCCTTCAACAACCCATACCCACGCAAAAACGGCCCTACAATGCCCGCAAGAGCATCATAGAGCCGTTTTATTCAATCATTATTCACCATTCTTAAACCGCAATAAAACCGCAGTTAAAGCAAGGTTTATCAATAATTCACGCCAATTGAAG
>JAZLKG010000059.1:0-3802 GCA_045597465.1 Bacteroidales bacterium
AGGAGTCTCGATGGTGTACTTGCTTGGGTTGGCTGAGTTGTTGATGCCGCCATTGAGGACATAGTTGATATTGTAATCTATGGCTGCGCTCCACTCGGCGGTGAAGGTCTTGTCACCTGTTGAGCCCTTGACAATCTTGTCGCCCTCGGTCCACTTTATGAAGGTGTAGCCGCTGCGGGTTGGGGCTTTTATTGTAATATCAGGTGTCTCGATGGTGTACTTGCTTGGGTTGGCTGAGTTGTTGGTGCCGCCATTGAGAACGTAGTTGATGTTGTAGTCGATGGCTGCGCTCCACTCGGCCGTGAAGGTCTTGTCGCCTGTCGAGCCCTTGACAATCTTGTCGCCCTCCGTCCACTTTATGAAGGTGTAGCCGCTGCGGGTTGGGGCTTTTATTGTGATATCAGGAGTCTCGATGGTGTACTTGCTTGGGTTGGCTGAGTTGTTTGTTCCGCCATTGAGGACATAGTTGATATTGTAATCTATGGCTGCGCTCCACTCAGCTGTGAAAGTCCTGTCGCCCGTCGAGCCCTTGACAATCTTGTCGCCCTCGGTCCACTTTATGAAGGTGTAGCCGCTGCGGGTTGGGGCTGTCAAGGTAATCTCGTCTTCTGCGGTGTAAGTATCAGGATTACCCACGCCATTCACACCATTATCGCCAAGCACGTAGGTAATGTTATATTTTTCAATCGGGGTCCATTTTGCATAAAAAATAACATCACCTACAGAATTTACTGGTATTTTTGTTGTAGGACTGCCAGTAAGCATAGGATTTTTATACCAACCTTCAAAATTATTACCTGGCTTGGTAGGTGCTAGCAATATCACCTCGTCGTTTACAGTATAGGTTTTAGGATTCAATGGATTATTGGAACCTCCGTTACAATCGTAATTAATCTTGTAATTATTAATAGAAGTAACGGCAGAAATACTGGTCACACCACCATATGGCTGAAAGTAATGATAAGTGCCATATCCGTCATCTGATACTACAGGATTTTGCAATTGGCCATTAACATTTAAACTTGTTATTGAATAACCACGGGCAGCCGTGATCTCAACCTTCTCGTTTTGAGATATTTTGGTAGTATTGGCAATTACCGTCTGAGAAGTCTTGGGCACGGAAACAATAACATTTCCAGAAATACCCTCTACCTTGCTGGGATTCACGAGCCAGCCGTTAGGTATTCTATTTGAGCCAAACTCCTGATTATCACCCATTGACTTAGGGCAGTAAAACTCGCCATTAGAGGCCACGCCACTTGTCCATCCTGTAAAATCACCGTCAAATTCACTAAAATTGATATGTATTTCTTTCAGACTGGAACAACCATCAAACATATCCACCATACTTTTCTCGTAAGCATTCATGTGATAGGTCTCAATAGTAGCCTTGGTGAGGTTGCTGCAGCCATAGAACATACTTCTATAGCAATTTTTATCAAAATATACAGCGCTAAGAGCAGGTGCAGAAATAAGCGAGGTACAATTTGAAAACATATACGAGAAACAATCATCGGACAAATATTTAGCGTTCATCATAGGGGGATATACCAGACTACTACAAGCCTGAAACATAGCACAATAACTAGCCTCGGCCACTCCCTCTGCAGGAAGTTCAGGAGCTGTTGTGAGATACTTACAACCTGCAAACATTGAAGCATAGCACGCCTTCTGCAATGATGTGGCAGGCAATGCCGGAGGAGTGGTAATGTCACAATTGGAAAACAAATTCAGGAAACAGTCATGATTTGGTATAGTAGTGCTTGTTCCCATATTGTCGATAAGGCTCATAACGCTACCGCTGGCAGCTACCTTTCCCTGGATATCAAATATCGTGTAGCACTTCTCAGGCTCAACTTCCAAATTGGAAGGGCTCATATATCCGTTATAAGAGAATCCATGAGGATTATTGCCCCTAAACTCGATCTTGGTACCCTTAGTAAAATTATACCAATTGTTGTATTCCATGGAAATCCAAGGGCCTGAGCCATTAACACGGTACTCAACTTTGGGTCTCAACTCTGTCCTTGGACATTCCCGACAATCGATCATAATCCTGGTAGTCTCATCCTGAACGGTAAACGTCAGGTAGTTCTGCGCAAACGTATTGCACACGGCGGACAGGATCACCGCCAGAAGCAAAACAAGTTTTCTATACATTTTTTAGTTTTAGTTATAAGAATTAATTATAATTTAATGCAAAATTAATGATATACTCCAACAAACACAAATATCCAACATATTTTTTTTCTAATACTTTTTTCCTTAACTTTGCAGCCAGCAAATAACCTTCATTAATCACTAAACACTATATTAATAGAATGAATATGAGAAACAGTTTGATAATTGCATCCATACTTGCGTTGATAGCCAACTGCTCATGGGCTCAAGAACCGGTGTTCGACAACGAGCAGTACAAGAAGGCCCTATGGATGACTACGCGCTTCTATGGCGCGCAGAGGATGGGAAATGGCGTAAACTGGCTGACAGAGGGCCTCACCTGGGACGCCGCCGATGACGGAGGATGGGTGAAGCGTGACCGCGGCCACAAGGACGGATATGCCGACGGTAAGGCGTTCCTGAAGGATTCGGACGGAAGCTATGACCTTACAGGCGGATGGGTGGACTGCGGAGACCATGTGCTCTTCGGCCAGACTTTCTTCTATTCAACATACATGCTGCTGCTTGGATACAGCGAGTTTGCCGACGGATACGGCGACTACTACTCTCCCGACTATCACGGATACATAAACTCCGGCAAATTCTGCTGGGAAGACAAAAAGGGAGTGCCGAACGGCATTCCAGATATTCTGGACGAGTGCAAGTATGCCACCGACTGGATCCTGAAGGCCGTGCGCGACAACAAGACATTCTACTACCAGAAGGGAAAGGGCGACTATGACCACAAAAACTGGGTGACTTCGGTGATGATGAGCTCATTCAATGTGGACGAGGGCGGCGAATACAACGGCAAGCGCGATTTCGCCAAGGCTTCGGGCTACACCACTTCGATGACAGCACTGGCAGGCGCCGCACTGGCTGTGATGGGCAGGCTCTATGGAGAGTATGACGCCGCCTACGCACAGAGCTGCATCGACAAGGCCGTGGTGGCCTACGAGTATGTGATGAACACCCAGATGGGCAACTCGATGGATATGGAGAGCGGCAAATACTATCCAGCCAAGCCTCAGTACCTGAACGACATTACCACACTCTGCGCCGAGCTGTACAGGACAACCGGAAACAGCAAGTACCTCGACAAGTGCAACGAGTATACCGCCAAGTGGATAAACAGCGAGTGGAACCACAATTTCGTGCTCAACTACAACAACACCCAGGACATATCGCTGTACGCATACTGCGCCATGGGCGATGGCAACAAGTACACCGACGCATGCAAGGACAAGATGAAGAGGCTCGCCGACAACTATCCCAAACAGAACGGAATGCTCCACATAACCAACGGATGGGGCGAGCTCAGGTACAACACCAACGCGGCTTTCGCAATGGCGCTCTACAGCAAGCTAAGCGGCATCAGGACGATAAACTCCACAGTTCTGAAAACCGTGGAATACGTGATGGGCAGCAACACTCCAAAATTCTCGTACATAGTGGGCTTTGATGTAGAGGGCGGCATCAGCTACCCACACAACCCCCACCACAGGAATTTCTTCCGCAGTGACTGCGGCAGCGAGGCCCAGGCCGGCAAGAGCATAGGCGACATGGACAGCTACAGATACCGCCAGCTGGGATACATGGTGGGAGGCTCGATAAATGACGGATACTACACCCAATCGGTGGG
>JAZLKG010000060.1:0-18190 GCA_045597465.1 Bacteroidales bacterium
AACTCACGTTAATTAATTTATAACAGAAAGACGCCCGGCTGATACACATTTTGTATCTGCCGGGCGGCAATGTTGTGCTTAATTATCTTTTTTATTAGTATTCCTCCTCGTTGAAGAAGAAATCTTCCTTGCTTGGATAGTCGGGCCAGATGTCCTCTATGCCTTCGTAAATCTCGCCGTCGTCATCGATCTCCTGAAGATTCTCGATGAGTTCCAGTGGCGCTCCAGATCTTGTGGCGTAGTCGATAAGCTCGTCCTTTGTTGCTGGCCATGGAGCATCCTCCAGCTTGGTTGCCAATTCTAGTGTCCAATACATAGCGATGATATATTTAATTAGTTTATAATGTTTTTTCCTGTATTCTACAAAAATTGCGCAAATTTAAACATAAATATCATTTTATCAACTATTTCTATGTATTTTTAATGTTAAATTATGTTATAGGAATCTTCTTATAAGTTCGTCCTCGCTTATGTCCTGGGCCTCTGCCTGATAGTTGCGGACTATTCGGTGTCTTAGCACTGGCAATGCGACGGCCTGTACATCCTCTATGTCGGGCGAGTATTTGCCGTGGAGCAGCGCATACGTTTTGGCGCCTATTATCAGGTATTGCGATGCTCTTGGGCCTGCACCCCAGTTGAGGTATTTCCTTGCGTCAGAATGGGCCGTAGGGGCGTTTGCGCGCGTTTTGCCCACCAGGTCAACCGCATACTTTATTACATTGTCGGCCACCGGCACACGTTTTATCAGTTCGCGGAAATAGAGTATCTCCTCGGCGGATATCACCTTTTGCGGCTCGGCCACGTGGTTGGCGGTTGTGTTTTTCACTATGGTGTATTCCTCCTCGGGGCTTGGATAGTCCAATATCACATTGAACATGAAACGGTCGAGCTGGGCCTCAGGCAGGGGATATGTGCCCTCCTGCTCCACGGGGTTTTGTGTGGCTAATACGAAGAAGGGCTCGTCAAGCCTGTAGGATGTTCCCGATACCGTGACCTCGTGTTCCTGCATGGCCTCCAGCAGTGCCGACTGTGTCTTGGGCGGGGTTCGGTTTATCTCGTCGGCCAGTATTATGTTGCTGAACACCGGGCCGCGCATGAACTTGAATTTCCTGTCGTCGTCCAGTATCTCCGATCCTGTAATGTCGCTCGGCATCAGGTCCGGAGTAAACTGTATGCGCTTGTATCCCAGGTCCATCACCTTGGCTATGGTGTTTACCAGCAGGGTCTTGGCCAGGCCCGGCACGCCAACCAGCAGGCAGTGTCCGCCCGATAGCATTACCGTTATCACCTGCTCTACAATCTCCTTTTGTCCATAAACCACCTTGCCTATCTCCTTTAGGAGCTGGTCGTGGCGTTGCTTGAGGCAGTCTGCGGCCTCCACGTCGTTCTTGAACTCTATCATGCTTTGTGTCTGGTGTTTTTTTTATCTTACAATGTCGTTGTGGAGCCATCCGTCGTACTCAAACGGGCATTTCTTGTAGTCGGGGGCTATGCGTATGTAGGTGGATTTGGATTTCTCCTCTTTCCACTTGCTTACGGCCTCGTCGTATTTCTTGTTCAGGGCCATGTCCTGTATTATCTGGTAGTCGGTCTCGATGGATGCCTGGTGGGGAGCCTCCTTGCTCTTCACCATCAGTATCTTGTATACAGCCGATCCCAGGTCGTCGTAGGTCTCGAACGGGCGGCTGAATTCTCCCGGTGTCAGGTTCTTGATATTGTAGTAGTCCTGAGGCATTATCACCTCCACTGTGAACTTAGAGTCCTGGGTGTATCTGTTTATCATCAGGCCGCCGTTCTTGTTGGTTTTCTCGTCCTGCGAGTATAGGCGCGCCGCGTCCTCGAAAGTCAGCTTTCCCTCCTTCAGCACCTGGTAGATGCTGTCGGCTGTCTGCCTGGCCTTCTGCTTGGCCTCTATGGTGAATTTGGGCTTCATGAGTATGTGGCGCACGTTTATGCGCTCGCCCTTGCGGTCTATCATCTGTATCAGGTGGTATCCGTAGTCGGTTTTCACAATGTCGGATATGGAGTCCTTCTTGAGGGCGAATGCTGCGGCGGAGAACTCCGGCATCAGCTCGTTTCTGGCCATGAAACCCAGCTCGCCGCCCGATGTGGCCGAACCCGGGTCCTCGCTGTAGAGTATGGCCTTGGTCTCGAACAGTGCGCCCTGGTTGAGCACCTCGTCGCGGAATCCCAGCAGGCGTTTCTTTACGTCGTCTATGTCCTGCTGCCTTATCTCGGGATAGAGCACTATCTGGCACATCTCCATCTGCAGGTCTATCAGGGGCAGCGAGTCCTTGCTCAGCTGCCTGTAGAAATTGTGCACCTCCGATGGCGACACTTTTATGTCCTTGACAATCTCGCGGCGCTCTCCGGCAGCAAGCAGCTCGTCTTCGGTTATGTCGTGGAGGTCGGCCTTTATCTCCGAGAGGGGCTTGTTGAAGTTCTCCTCCATCTTGTCGATGCCGCCCATCTGGTTTATGAACTGCTGCAGGCGGTCCTGTATCTCGCTCTCTATCTCCTTTTCCGATACCTGTATGGAATCCAGGTCGGCCTGTGCCACCAGCAGTTTCTGATACAGCATCTGCTCATACACCTTGCACTTGGTGGTGGGTATGTTTCTCAGTCTCGATTGCGCGTACTGGTTTTCTATAGCGGATTCCAGTATAGGCTTGTTGCCCACCACGGCCACCACCCGGTCCACCACCAGGGTGTCGGGGGTCTTGTTGGGGTCTATTATCTGCGCGCTGGCTGCCGTGCATGCGCACATCAGCATAGCCGAGGCGGCTATCAGGGATCTCAGATTTGTCATTTCTTTGGTCTTGTTATGTTTCTATCTTGGTTGGTACTCTTAGTATCCGGCAAAATACTCCAGGTTTTTGCTGGATAGTGCGTCGTCCAGTATGTGCTGCTCAAAATCGTTTATCAGCTTGGTCTTGCGCTTGTTTATTATTATCTGGTAGATGTTGTTTCCGGCCATGTCGAAGGGCATCTGTCCGCCGGCTGCTATATGGTCCCTCACCTTCAGCATGTATATGTATTCGCCGTTGTTGGTAAGTACTGTGCCGTTGGTCCTCAGCACGTCGTTCTTCTCGGACAGCGGGTCGGGCATGTTGCGGGCGGCCTCCTGCAGCGATACCCACCTGTTGTCGAAGTTGTCGAACTTGGCGGCGTGTTGCCTGCATAGCTCCAGCAGCATCAGCGAGTCTTTCTCCGACCTGAAATCCAGCAGCTTGCGTATCTCGCCGTCATAGTCGCTTATGGCGGGCAGCTGCACGTATATGGCCTTTACGGCGGGGCTGTTCAGCTTGAAGTCGTCGGGATGGCTGTCGTAGTATTCCTGGCTCTGGGCGGCCGTTACCGCGGTGTCCAGGTTCTTGTTTATGTACTGGTCCTTGTAGCGGTATATCAGCAGGTTGTTGCGGTATTCCTCCAGCTGCCGCTCCACGTCCTTTTCGGCGGGGTCCAGATACAGCTCGGCCACTTTTATCATCAGCTGCTGCCTGGCCCATACATGAACATACTGTTTCACCTTCAGTGCGCTGTCTATAGGGTCGGTGCCCTTGGGCACCAGGTCTCCCAGGTCCTCGTAATAGAGGTATGTGTCGTAAACCTTGGCTACGGGAGTCTTGCCGTTGTGTATGTCGGCGCTTGTGCATGCCTGCATCATCACAGCCATCACTGCGGCCGCCATTGTCAATATGCGTCTCATCTTGTTTCTCATTGTCCATTATCCATTGTCCATTACCTTAGTGCCTCTGCCACGGTCCTGCATGCGTCGGGCATCATCCTGAGGCCGTGGCGCTGTCTCAGCTCTTCCATCCATCTGGCTTTTTCTGATGCCGCGCACCTGTCGGCCACTATGCTGTATGTCTCGCTCTCGGAAAGGGGCTCGGGTTTCTGCACGTGGTCCACTATGGCGAACGAGTTCATGCTGTCCAGGTATATTATCCTGTTGGCGGGCATGTGGTATTTGCCGTTGTCCAGTCCGTCTATTATCAAGTCGGCGGCGCTGTTGCTGCCCGGGCCGTAGGTGCCCTTGGCGGCAAGGGTGGCCAGTCCGGGAGCCGCTGTGCTGTCGCTGGCCAGGGTCTCGGCGGTCTTCATTATCTTTTTCTTGTTGGCCGGGTCGTGGTAGTCGTAAAGCCTCATCCTTATTATGTGGCATGTCCTGGGGCTGATGCCTCTCTCCCGGCAGTATTGCATGGCCTGCTGCATGGTGGGCCTGCCGCTGGGGTACGCGGGGCTGTTGGCCAGCATGTTGCACAGGGCCTGGTGGCTGTCGTTTTCGAGGGCCTTGCGGTATTGCGCGTCGTTTTTTTCCAGATATGCGTAGGCCTCGCGGCTGGTTATTATATCCAGGTAGTCCTGATACCGCTCCTCCACATACTCGGGTATCTTGCCGTAGCCGGTCTTGTACTGGTTGTCGCGTATGTATTCGGCGAAATCGGCGTATGAATAGTCCTTGCCGGCATACGAGAGCAGTGGCTGGCTCAGGTATCTGAGGCTTCCGGGATTCCACTGGGCCTCGAATACCGACGAGTCGGGCATCAGCTTGCATATCACGGCCAGGCTGCCCTTGCGGCTGTATTGCGAGATGCTCCTTATGGAGTCCATGAAGAATCCGCTCATGTTCTGATACATCACCGTGCCGGGCATGCTCTCCCTGAGCCATTTCTGGTGCCTTACGGAAATCTCCAGGTTGTGGGTGTATTCTATCCTGGGTATGCAGAAATAGTCGGCTGTCTCTATCAGGTCGCCGTGGCGGCCCTTGTCGGCCTTGTCGAGCAGGTGGGTGGAGTAGATGGCGTATGCCTTATCCAGCGGCAGTGTCTGGCTGAATTTTATGTCGCTGTATTCCAGCTGCATGGCGTGGAAGTCGCCCCCGGCCTCCAGCTTGCCGTGTATGTCCTGCATCAGGGTGCGCAGCGAGTCGTTTATCTTGGCGCTCAGGCGCTTGCGTATTATTATGGGCGCCACAGTTACAGTGTCGATGGCCTGGCGGCGTCCCCCTGTCTTTACTATGTAGTAGCTGTTGCCCGACCTTATGGGGCGGCTGATGCCCTCGTTGCCGCTGTGGTGGGCGTATATGTATTCGTGGATCTCGGCGCCGGCGTGTATGCTGATGGGGGAGGCCCATCCCAGATATCCGCCGTTGGTCTTGGCCTGGGGGTCGTCAGATATCTGTCTGGCCACCGATTCGAAATTGCCTCCCGATGCAACCATCTCCTTGGCCCTTAGCGCCTTGCGGTAGGCTGCCAGAGTGTCGCCGTGGCTGTTGGCGTATATATCGAACCTCATCACCGATACATTGTACATATACTGCGAGTGCAGTATTATGTCCTGCACAATCTTGCGTGCCTTGGGGCCAGAGGTTATGTGGCGCTCCATCTCGCGGTGGCGGTGGTACTGCATGGCCATCCTGTAGTGCCCGGTGGTGTCGAGCCTCAGCCTTCGGGCCTCGCATACCTGCGTGCGGAGGTCGGCGTATTGCATTATGGCCTGGCAGAGGCCGTTGGTGTCGCCTCCCCTGGTGTATTCGGGGTGGTGGTGCAGAAACTCCGTGGCGTACACATCCTGCCCGCCCACCTGGAATATGGGCTGCCCGCCCTGCGCCATGGCCGGTATATATGCCGTCAGCATGGCCAACAACAGTGCTGTTATCCTCAACATCTCTATTTCTGTTTTTTTGTAGAAAAAAATATTCGGCGCAAAGTTAGTATTTTTTTGCCATATTCCGTCAATCATTTGCCATATTTTTGAATATGGCCCCGCGGCGTTAACATTTTTTGGGTAAAATACTTTTTTTTATTACCTTTGCGTCACACACTATCGCATCATGAGCATATATACCGACATACTCAAGAAATACTGGGGCTACGACTCGTTCCGCCCCTTGCAGGAGGACATCATAAAATCGGTGGCCGACCTGGGCAGGGACACCCTGGGGCTGCTGCCCACCGGCGGAGGCAAGAGCATCATATTCCAGGTGCCGGCCCTCAGCAAGAGCGGCGTGTGCATAGTGGTGACCCCGCTGATAGCCCTCATGAAAGACCAGGTGGAGAACCTGAGGCGCCGCAATATCAGGGCCGCGGCCATATATTCGGGCATGACCCAGAGGGAGATCCAGAACGCGTTCGACTCGTGCATATACGGAGATACCAAGTTCCTCTACATGTCGCCCGAGAGGCTGGGCACCGACCTGTTCCTGTCCAAGATAAAGGAGATGGAGGTGAGCATACTGGCCATCGACGAGGCCCACTGCATATCGCAGTGGGGCTATGATTTCCGCCCAAGCTATCTCAGGATAGCCGACGTGCGCAAGGTGCTGCCAAAGGATGTGCCAGTGCTGGCGCTTACAGCCACCGCCACTCCCGAGGTGGCCCGCGACATAATGGACAAGCTCGGTTTCAGGGAGCCAAACCTGTTCAGGAAGTCTTTCTCCCGCAAAAACCTCATTTACATTGTGCGCCGCGTGGAGGACAAGAATCCCTACATGCTGAGGATTTTCAACTCGCAGCCCGGCACAGGCATCGTGTACGTGCGCCACCGCCGCCGCACCAAGGAGGCCAGCGAGTATCTGAAGCAGTGCGGCATCAGCGCCGATTTTTTCCATGCGGGACATACCCCTGCCTACAAGGATTTCAGGCAGCAGCAGTGGAAGGACGGCAAGATAAGGGTGATATGCTCCACCAACGCTTTCGGAATGGGCATCGACAAGCCCGACGTCCGCACAGTGGTACACATAGACCTGCCGGACAGCATGGAGGGCTATTTCCAGGAGGCGGGCCGCGGAGGACGCGACGAGCAGAAGGCATACGCGGTATTGCTATACAACGACAAGGATATCAGCAACCTGAGGCGCAACCTCACCAACTCGTTTCCGCCAAAGGAATATATAACAAATGTATACAACGCCCTGGGCAACTATCTCCAGATACCCATAGGCGCCGGACGCGATGTGGCATACGGGTTCAACCTGATGGATTTCGCCAGCAAGTACAACCTCAACCAGCTGCAGCTGATAAGCGCGCTCCACATTCTGCAGCGCAACGGCTACATAGAGACCACCGAGGAGGTGTTTACACAGGCCAAGGTGCAGATGCTGATATCGAGGGAAGACCTCTACAAGTTCCAGGTGGCCCAGAAGGCCTACGACGCCTTCATAAAACTGCTGCTGCGCAATCACGAGGGGATATTCTCCAATCCCGTGGATGTGGACGAGGAGCGTCTGGCGCGCGAGGGCAAGTGCAAGGTGGAGGTGATATACGCCTATCTCAACAAGCTGGCGCAGATGAGGATCATAAGCTACGTGCCTCAGAAAAACCAGCCATACATCATATACATATCGGAGCGCATAGACTCCAGGGGCTTGATAATACGCCCCGAGACCTACGACCTGCTCAGGGACAAGTATCAGCAGCGCATCAATGCCATGATAAAGTATTGCCTGAACGACCAGCAGTGCCGCAGCCGCCAGCTAATAGAATATTTCGGCGAGGTGGATGGCGAGGACTGCGGCGAGTGCGACGTGTGCCGCGCCAGGCAGAGGGCCGCGGCTCCGGGCGGCAACTTCAATTCCCTGTTCGACCAGGTTTTCGCCCTCATGCAGGCCCATCCCGAGGGTTTGGATATCGACGCCGTGCTGGACGCCGCCTCCCAGCTGGACGACAGCGCCGTGCGCGAGGTGGTGCGCAAGATGATGCTCGACGGCATTGTGCAGGTGGATGACGGGGGCCTCTATTCCATCATTCCTGCAGAGACCCGGTCCTGATGCCCAGTATCAGGATATCGTCGATCTGCTCGTTCCCCATCTGCCACTGCTCCAGTATGCGGACAAGCTCTTCCTTCTGCCCTATAAGCGGAAGGCCGTGTATGCCGCCTATGGTGCGGCACAGGCGTCTCTTGGTGAATTTCTCGTGATGGGGGCCGCCCAGCTGGTCGGCGTATCCGTCGGAAAACATGTATATGACATCATCCGGCTCCAGGGCGAGGTCCACGGTGCGGAATGGCATCTGCTTGAAATACCAGCAAACCGGATTGTGGGTCGATTTTATCTCCTCCAGGCTGCCGTCGCCGCGCATTATCAGGAGGTCTATGTAGGCGCCGGCATATTGCGCCGTGCGGGTATCGCGGTTGTATATCACGAGTCCGCAGTCCATGCCGTCGGTCGACGACTGGAGGTCGTTGGTCTGGTTGAGCGCCTTTATCACCTTGTGGCGCACGGTCTCGAGCACATGGCCCGGGTCCGGAGGCTCGGGGCTGTTGCGGAACACCTCGTTGAAGAATGTGATATTGAGCACGCTGAGGAATGCCGCCGGCACTCCATGGCCCGTGCAGTCGGCCACCGCCGCCACTGAGTATTTCCCGTATTTCCTTACATAGTAGAAATCTCCCGACACTATGTTGCGCGGCCTGTGCAGCACAAAATAGTCGCTGAGTATCTCCCTTGCCTTCTTGTCTCCCTGTATGATGATTTTCTGGAGGCGGCTGGCGTAGTGGAGGCTTTCCCTTATGTTCTCGTTGGCCTTGCTGAGCAGGCTGTTGCTCCTGTTTTTGCGCCGGGTTTCCCTCAGGGCCACCATCAGCGCGCCTATGGCGAATACCGAAACCAGTACAAAAACTATTATCATGTTGTGCTGGTATTCCTTGGTGACCACCAGCTCCGATATCTCCTTCTGGCGCTGGTAGCTGTCGTATTTGGCCGACAGCTCGTTTACCTGTAGTATGGTCTCGTTGTTTATCAGCGAGTCCTTCAGTTCCACATACATGTCCAGGTATCTGTATGCCTCCTTGTGGTTGCCCTGCTGCTGGTTGATTATCGATAGCTGCCTGTATATGTGGCACAGCGACACATAGTCCATGTTTTGCTTGCAGTATGGCATCGCCTCGTTGTAGTGGTGGGTGGCCATGGTGAAGTTTTGCCTGCGCATGTACAGGTCGGCCATGTTCTGCGATATGGTGATGTAAATGTCGTTTACGGAGTCTTCCTGCGCGTAGCCCATTGCCACGCGGTAGAGGCTTATGGCCTTGTCGAATCTGTCCGGGTCCTGGGCGGTCAGGTAGGCTATGCTGCTGTATGTCTTGGACAGCTCGCGCTTGTTGTCCAGTTTCTGGTATATCTCAATGTTGTTTTCCAGTATCTCGAGGGCCTTGCCGGTGCGTCCCAGGCTTATGGTTGGCTGTGCCACGGCGTTGTTGGCCCTGGCTATCTCCAGCAGGTTGCCCTGATGCTTGCGTATCTTCAGCAGGATCTTGAAGTATTCCAGGGCCACCTCCTTGTTGGCTGTGGCCGATTCGCTCAGCAGGCCGGGAGTCTCGTTTTTGTCGTTGCTCAGGTGGTCGTAGCACTTGCCCAGCACAGCGTAAAGGCGAGCCCTCATGTTCAGGATGGAGTCGGGCTCGTTGAATATGTTGTTGTCGGGCAAAAAATCGTCGGTGACTGATAGTCCGTTCAGGTATTCCATACCCATGCGGCAGCAATACAGCGATTTTGAGATCGATATGGTCTCGTAGGCCTCGGCCAGCTGTATTGTGGCCACAGCCTTCTGATACCCCTGCAGGCTGTCGGCCATGCGTTCCAGGTCCTGGAGCGGTGTCTGCTGCCTGTCCTGGCTGATGGCCGGCGTGCTGCATGATATGCATATTGCCGTGGCTATTATGGTGAGTATGGTGCGCATTGTTGTCCTTTTATAGTTGTTTCCTTTTCCTTGTCAGCATGCGAAATGGTCGAAGCCTCCGCCCATGGCGTTGGTGGGCGTGCCGTTTTCTGTATATATCAGCTGCTGGCCCGGAGCCGCTGTTATGCGGCCAATGGCTGTGACCTTCATCCTGGCGGCCCATGAGTCGGTGTAGAGGGCCGGGTCTATGGTGAACAGCAGCTCGTAGTCCTCGCCGCCGCATAGAGCCAGCCTGTTTATCTCGGCCTGTGACAGTCCTGTCTGCCTCATCAGTGGGCTTATGGGCAGCCTGTCGGTCTCTATTATGGCCGAAACCTGGCTGCGGTCCAGTATGTGGCGTATGTCGGAAGCCACGCCGTCCGAGATGTCCATCATGGAGTGCACCTCGGGCATCTGGCCCAGAGTCTGGCCCAGGGTTATCCTTGGCTTGGGTGCGTGGTGGCGCCTTATGAGTGCTGCGGCGGTGTCGTCGCGCTGCAGCGATGGGTCCAGTATGTACCTGAGTCCGGCGGCCGAATCGCCCAGGGGGCCCGACACGCATATTATGTCGCCGGGCATGGATTTGGCGCGGCCCTTGCTGCGGCCCTCCTTGCAGTGGCCCACCACAGTAACGTTGATGCAGATGCCGTGTCTGCTCATGGTGGTGTCGCCGCCCAGCAGCGGGCATCCGTACACTGTGGCCAGCTTGTAGAATCCGTCCATCATGCTGTCGAGGAACTCCACGTCCACGTCGGATGGTATGGCTATGGACAGGAAGGCGCCGCAGGGTGTGGAGCCTGATGCCGCCAGGTCGCTCAGGTTTACGGCCAGGGCCTTGTGGCCCAGCAGGTAGCCGCCTATCTCGCTGCGCACAAAATGCACGTCCTCTATCAGCATGTCGGTGCTTACGGTGTATTCCTCGCCCTTCAGGTTGGGGATTACGGCGCAGTCGTCGCCTATGCCGGTGAATCCCTTGGGCAGATTCTGGAAATGACGTCCGTTGAATCTCTTTATGAATCCGAATTCGCCTATCTCGTTTAGTCTCATTGTCTTGTAGCGTTTAGTTTCATATCCATCTCCCTGCACAGCGCGTTTATGTCGGGCTCCTTGTCGGTGACTATGAGCGGGGCGTTGGGATACCTCTTCAGCAGGCTTATGGCCGCCGGATGCGCCACCACTCTCTCGTCTATCAGCATCAGGCTTATGGAGCTGTAGTAGTTGGCGAACTGCTGGTATGTGTTGCCGGCATCGGGCTTGTCGTCTATCAGTATTATTCCGAATCCGGCTCCTGTCTTGGCTATGCGGCTGCTGATGAGGGCGTTGTTGTATTTGTCGCATCCCATCAGCAGTATGCGGTGGCGGTCCCAGCTGTATGAGCTGCCGTATATGTCTTGTCCCGATGATGGCTTTATGTATGGTATCGTGAGGTAGAATGTGGAGCCCTGTCCCAGCTCCGATTCAAACCAGAAGCGTCCGCCCATGAGCTCGGCCAGGTTTTTGCAGATATTCAGCGCTATGGCTGTGTGCTCTATGTGCATGCCCGTCTGCTGGGGGCTCAGCCTGGGCCTGTATGGGTTGAATATGTGGGCGAAGTCGCTTGCCGGTATTCCCGCTCCATTGTCGGCCACGCTGAACTGTATCTCGTCGTCCTCCAGGCGGCACCGTATCCATATCTTGCCTATCTGGGTGAACTTGAATGCCTGTTTCATCAGGGTGTCGAGTATCTGCCTGAGCCTGGCGCCGTCGGTGCGCACCAGGTAGCTGTCGCTTGGCAGGTCCACGGTGGTCTTCAGGCTTACGGGCTTCTTGTCCACATACATGTTCTGGTAATAGTAGTGGTCGTAGAGGTCGCTTATCAGCTCGTCTATGTTTACGGTTGATATTTCTATCCTCATGCGTCCTTTCTGTATCAGGTGCAGGTCGGTGAGGTCTTCCGAAATGTTCTTCATCTGGGCGCACCTGTATTTCATCTGTGCCAGGGCCTCGTTTTTCTCTTCCTGTGAGCTGCTGGCCGAGGTCGCTATTCCCGATAGCTTGAGGATCTCGTCTACGGGCAGCATTATCTCCTGGCTGATGTTGGCTACGAAGGCCACCTGCGATTCCTGATGGTCTCTCATCTTCTCGGTGGCTTCCGACAGTTTGGCGTTGGCGGCGTTTATCTGCTGGTTTTGCGATTTCAGCTCCTCGTATAGCCTGCGGAATTCGGCGTTCTGCTCTCGCATCATCTTCTCGTTGCTGCGGGCCAGCTTGTCGTGGAGGTGGCGCTCGGTTACGTCATGTATTATGCCCATGTATCCCGAGGCTATGCCGGATGGGTCCATGGTCTTGAGTCCGCGGCTCTCGCAGTATACGTTGTAGCCTTTCTTGTGCTTGAATACCAGCTTGCTCTCGAATATTTTCTCTTCCTGGGTGTTGGTGTATCTCAGGAGCGTGTTCAGCGACTCGCTGTCGGTGATGATGTCGTGCGGCATTGTGCCTGTGAGCTCGCTGCATGTATATCCCAATATCTTTTCGGGGTTGCCCGAGATGTATTTTATGTGGCCGGTGTGGTCCAGCTCCCAGAACAGGTCGTCGGAGCATCTGGACAGCAGGTTGAATCTCTCCTCGCTGGATCTAAGTTTCTGCTGAAGCTCGCCGTTCCTGATGCTCTCGCGTATCATGCGTCCCAGCATCAGCACCGTTGCCGGCATCATCACCCATACCGGCAGTATGGTCTCCAGTAGCTGGTCCTTCATGCTGTGGGTGGGCGATATTGCTATGCAGGCGTACTGTATGGCCTGTATGGTGAATGTGGCCGCGGCAAGGGTGGTGTAGTAGTGGTTTTTCCAGTTTGGCATCAGGTAGCGTATGCCCTCGGTGAGCATCACCACTGGCACCGTGTACGACAGCTGCAATATCATGTCGCCCGTGGTCTGGGCGTGGAATATGGTGAATGCCGCCATCATGGACGTGCATATCAGCATGGGCACCCTGCCCCAGAGCATTCCGGTAAGGCACAGCACCACGGTGCGGGTGTCCAGCTGTGTGTAGCATTCCAGCCAGGTCACCTTCTTGGTGATAAGCAGCACGCCTATGAGTCCTTGCGAGATGCCCATCCATATCTCGTATTTGCGCTTGGGGTTGGTGGACGAGAGTTTCCAGAAATAGTCGGATACTATGAAGTATGTCAGGAGTATGGCCGTTATCTCCAGGAAACATGCCACTGGGTGGTTTTCCATTTGTTGTGTGTGTTGTGTAAAAAAAGAATAATCGGGGCACCGTAATGCCATGCATCACAGGCTGCCCCGATTATAAGGCGTTTTGCCGTGGCAGAGAGCCGGGCATAGGCCCGCTATGCCTCGAACTTGAATACAGCCTTGTGCTGGTACTCCTGGCCGGGGCGCAGTGTTGTGGATGCGAACTGTGGGTTGTTGGGCGCATCAGGGTAGTGCTGGGTCTCGAAACAGAATGCGCTCTGCTTGGTTACCTTGCTGCCGAAGGCTGTGTCCAGTGTGCCGTCCAGGAAGTTGCCGGTGTAGAACTGCATGCCGGGCTCCGATGTGTATACCTTCATTACTCGGCCGCTCTCGGGGTCCTTTACCTCTGCGGCGAAGGTCATCTCCTCGCCGTTCTTGTTCAGGCAGTAGTTGTGGTCGTACCAGAAGTCCTTTATTGAGCCGAGTACTGTGGCCTTGCGGAAGTCGAATGCGGTGCCCTCCACTGGAGCCAGCTTGCCGGTAGGGATGCTCTCGGCGTCCACCTCGGTGATGGCGTCGGCGTTTATCTGTACCGAGTATCCGGCTATTGATGGGGTCTTGAAGTTTCCGCTCAGGTTGAAGTAGGCGTGCTGTGTGAGGTTTACCACCGTTGCCTTGTCTGTGGTGGCCTTGTAGGAAATGGCCAGCTCGTTGTCCTGGGTGATCTTGTATGTCACCTGGGAGGTAAGTGTGCCGGGGAAGTTCTCCTCGCCGTCGGGCGATACGTATTCGAAAGTGATCTCGGGACCGCATGCCTTGTCGTCCATGCTCTTTACAGTCCAGTTGCGCTCGTGGAATCCGTGGGGGCCGCCGTGCAGCGAGTTTTGCCCGTCGTTGGCGTTCAGCTTGTATTCCTGGCCGTCCAGGGTGAACTTGCTCTTGCCTATTCTGTTGGCGTATCTGCCGGGCACCACGCTTATGTAGCATGTGTTCTTCACGTACTCGTCGTAGTCCTTCAGCTGTACCACCACGTTTTCTATCTTGCCGTTCTTGTCGGGGGTGCAGAGGCTTATCATTGTGGCTCCGCGCTCTATGAACGATGCTGTCATGCCCTTGCTGTTGGCCAGGGTGTAGATCTTGACGCCCTTGGCTGCGTCGTAGATGTCGGTCTTTATCATTTTCTTGCTATGTGTGTATTAATGTTGTTTTTATTTTCCCCAAAATTAGGTTATTTCTTTGTTGTTACCAAATTTATTTCCCGTTTTTTTTGCCGCTGATGCCCGCATCTATCATTGCGCCCTGGCAAATGGCTGGTCTTCCGTATGTTCCCATCCTTGGCAGCGGATTGTCCATGGCCCGTGCGCTCTTGGCCACGGCTCCTCCCGATGCCAGGGCTATGGCCGCAGCCAGCAGTGGCTCGTCCTTGCTGCCCAGGGGTATGTGGTAGGTGTCGTTGATGGAGTAGTCGGGCTCTATGCCCGTCGATGGCACCATCCCGCCCTGCGAGTTGCGGCAGATGCCTGTTGTTATGTATATGCACCATTCGCTGTAGGGTATTCCGTCGGGGTCGGTGCCCAGGGTGCCTGAGTTGTTTATCAGCAGGTTGGCGCTGAACTTGCCGTAGGTTGTGCCTCCTATGGTGGTTACGTCTATCCAGGGCCTGAGTCCCGATATCAGCTCCTCGCTTGCGCTTGCGGTGCTGCCCGAGGTAAGCACATACAGGTGCTGGAGGTTGCTGATGCGCGGGCTTATGTCCAGGAAGCGCTCCTGCCCGAAATCATCGCCCTCCAGCTTGCGGTATTCCTGGCTCAGGTAGTCGTTGTATTCGGTGTTTATGAATGTGCATCCCGCAACGCTGGCCGGCACCAGCATCGATGCCAGAGTGTCCATGGTCCTGGCGTATCCGCCCCCGTTCATCCTGAGGTCCAGTATCAGCTCGGTGACGTGGCTGTCCATCATGGTCTGTATGGCTTGGCCGAGCCCCTTGGCGTTGGCCGCAAAGGAGTTGTAGAGCATGTATCCTATGTTTTTGCCGTTGATGCGGAATGTCTCGGCCATCTGCACGGGTGATACATCCATCTCGCACTTGGCCACAGCTATGTTCCTGCTGAGGCTTTCGTCTATATGCCACGATCCGTTGCCGCCGTCCACTATCCGGGCGCATGTGTACAGGCACATCGGTAGGTCCAGCAGGCTGCTGTAGTTGTCGGCGGTCAGGGCAATACCGTCCACCTTTGTGATTACGTGTCCGCGCCTGATGCCTGCCTTCCATGCCGGCGAGCCGGGGTATACGTACTGCACTATGCCTGCCACCACGTTGCCCTTCTGCCTCTGCAGCACAAGCTCCAGGCCGTCGGTCATGTACTTGCCGTTCAGCGATTTTTGCAGCTCCGTGTAGTTGTTGTAGACATCGGAGAACCTGTCGATGGGGTTTCTCCATGAGTCCATCATGCTGCGCGGGGTGGGATAGTCCTGATACCTCACATTGCGCGGCACATCGCTGCTCCAGTAATATAATAGGTACGAGTATCCGTGCACAAACTCCCATACCTTGTATTCCCCGTTGTTGTCATGGTCGGGGTCGTACAGCTCGTGGCATCCGCATAGTGCTGATGCCGCAAAAATTGACAGTGCCAGTTTCTTCAGTTTTCCCATTTTGGTGCGGTGTTTAGTTTTTTTTCCGTCTCAAAGATACAACAAAAAAATATATGATGTGCCGTCGTCTTCAATTTTTTAGCGTTCTGATGCTTCAGGACTTGCTTCTTTTGATAAAAAAATCGTATTTTAAAAAATTGATAATCAGGCTTGCCGGGAATAATATGAAAAAAGTTTGAAAAAAAGTTGCCGAAAAATTTGCACAATCCGAAAATCCGCCTTACCTTTGCAGCGCAATCAGGAAAAAAGATTGAGGTTCTTAGAAATGATTAGTCAAACAAAAGCACAATAAATGCGGGAGTAGCTCAGTTGGTAGAGCACAACCTTGCCAAGGTTGGGGTCGCGAGACCGAGTCTCGTCTCCCGCTCATATAGGCGCCCGGATGGCGGAATTGGTAGACGCGCAGGACTTAAAATCCTGTTGCCAGGAATGGCAGTACCGGTTCGATGCCGGTTTCGGGTACAATTTTTTGAATTTTTTATCAAATTGTGTTTCTTTTTGATTAGTTATTGTTAGATTAATAGTTTTGCGGGAGTAGCTCAGTTGGTAGAGCACAACCTTGCCAAGGTTGGGGTCGCGAGTCCGAGTCTCGTCTCCCGCTCTTTTATTTTCTATTGATGTTTTAATTATTAGGTTTTAGTTAAATTGTTAAATGTTTGAAACGGTACGTCTTCCAAGACGCCGTTTTTTTAATTCCGGTCTCTAGCTCAGTTGGTAGAGCAACTGACTCTTAATCAGTGGGTCCAGAGTTCGATCCTCTGGAGACCGACAAAGAATCAGATTCCCAGTGGTAGAAATATCACTGGGAATTTTTTTTGTGTATAGGGGAGAGGAGGAGTATACGCTAATCACCCATAGTACTCACTAAAATATACAAAATCTAATTAGGGTTTCCTATCTGTCAGGTGTTGATATATATGTATCAAAATTTTTAAACATTATAACTTTTTTAATCAATGAAACAGAAATTTTTGCTTGCTACTGCTCTATGCGCCACTGTTATGGGTGGCACCGCATCATGTGGCAACGACGAAGGCGTTATCATCGACTGGATTCCGGTAGTACTTGAGGTGGGAGTTACAAGGGTTTCAGATGGGTTCGACATGCTCGATTCCGCCAAGGGTGGTTACAATATCGACAGCGTTTTCATAGAATGTGACGGCTATCGTTATTCTACCAGCATTACCAACCATTTTCAGCCAATGGAACTTAAAGCCGGAAATCCAAACAAGATAAGATTTTGGGGTATAGATCCCGACAAGAGTGCCAATACCGATATCATTTTCAAGTGGCCCGACGGCACAAGCGACACCATAACCTACAAGCGCAAAATCTGGCATCGCAACAACAGCAATAAACGCAGAGTGGATGATGTCTGGGAATACAAGGGAGAGGTACTCGGAGAAAACGTAACTCAAAGTATCACTATAGAAAAGTAGTAGTTTTTTTTATAGATCATTTTTGCCCCCGGAGGGGTCAAGCGTAGCTTGCGTTAACCCATAGTGCACGCACCGCTTGCGGTGTGGATACTATGGGATAGCACTCCCGACGCCAGGGCGTCGTCGTACTATGGGTTAACATAGGCTTCGCTTGTCCCCTCCGGGGACTTTTATACCTGATTAACAATATCATCGGGACAACGCCTTGTATCCCAAATTGATACAATGAAAATAACATCGCCTTCCACATAGTATATCAATCTATTGATATGGTCAATTTTGATACTGCGGTAAATCTTGTTCGCTCCTTGAAGCAAAGGTTCCACAGGAGCAATATCAGGATTCTGAGAAATGAGTTTCTTGCATTTAATCAAATCAGCATTAAATTTCCTTGCTGAGTTTCGTCCGTAATTCTGGATTATAAAATCAGTAATAGAAATACGCTGAACGATTGCACGGTTACGCCAGACAACTTTCATAATTACAACGATTTAAACAATGCGTCGAAACATTTTTCAACATCCTCGTCGTCGGTAACCTCACCGTTTGCAATCTCCTTTTCAGAGATCAGAATATCGTCCAGCAATTCCTCTTTTGTATATTTTTTCTGAGGGTTGGGATCTGCATAATGGCGCAAGAATTCTTTAGCCTCCTCTTTGGCCACGGACTTGCCATTCCAAAGGTCGGCTTCCACTTCGGCAAATGGTCGGTTTCTTTTTTCTGTTTTGATAATAGACGAAAATTCCTTCATCAGGTATTCCTGTACAGAAAAATCGAAACTTTTGAACATTTCCAGAATTATATTTGTGTTTATCGTTGCTTCCATAGTGTTTCGTTAATTAATTTCCACAAAGATAAATATAATATCAGTTTTCAGCAAAAAAATGTTTTAGGTATCAATCAAAAAACAAACGACCCCGGAGGGGTCAAGCGTAGCCTGCGTTAACCCATAGTACACGCACCGCTTGCGGTGTGGGTACTATGGGAGAGACGGAGAGACAATTGCCTCACGTCAATTGCCTCTCATCAATCTCCCATAGTACTCCCGACGCCAAGGCGTCGAGAGCACTATGGGTTAACATAGGCTACGCTTGTCCCCTCCGGGGACTTTATTCTAAAGCAAAAAATTTTTCTTCCCCTTTTTATTGCATCATTTAAGTATTTTTTGTAATATCGCAATCGGATTTTTACGCAAAACACTTACTCTTATAAAAGCTATATGAAAAAACAACTGAAGAAAGTGCTCGTTCTTGGATCGGGCGCT
>JAZLKG010000061.1:0-21431 GCA_045597465.1 Bacteroidales bacterium
TGACAATCCTGAGGACAATGGACGGAAGCTCGCCAAAGATCTCGCAGGACGAGGCAATCAGCATTGCCGCAAAGTTCCTCGACAAGAACCAACTCTCGAAATCCACCTCCGGCGTAAGGTGCGACGTGGTTACCCGCAAGAGGTCATCCATCAGCAAGCAGGGCGCACCTGAGAGCGACACGCTCATGTACGTGCTCAACTACGGCAACAATGACGGATACGCCCTGGTATGCGCCGACATAAGAGTGCCCGAGCAGATACTGGCCTACTCAGAGACCGGCAGCATGGACACCGAGACCGACAACCCTGGAGTACAGCTCTTCATGGACATGGCAGAGGACTACATGTACGCCAACATCGCCGAGATAGAGAGCAAGAGAGACTCTCTGGAGGAGGTGATCCAAGGCAAGTTTGCCGAGACATCTGAGTATCAGGGAACACACCTGAGCAAGTCGAGGTATACGATAAATTCCAACACCTTCCAATACTATCAGAGTACAAAAACAGAGATAACAGAATACAGCGAGCCAATGCTGCACACATTTTGGCATCAAGATGCTCCGTACAACGACTCTGTGCCGCTGTGCAAAGACCCCAAATGCAAAAAAGGGACTCACAATAGTCCTGCTGGATGCACAGCTATAGCTACAGCACAACTGATGGCATACTGGAAATACCCACAATATGTAAATGGAGTTGCCATGAACTGGAACTCAATGTGGTTCAGTAATAAGGAATCAGAAAAAGACGCACGTGATAACGACGTCAATTACAAGCACCGAGTTGCTACCTTGGTAGAATACTTAGGAAAGCATTGCGATATGGAGTACAGATGTGAATCCAGTGGAGCATGGCCTGAAGATGCTGTAGTATTATTATCGCAATTAGGCTATTCCGTCACTGAGATGACATCGTATAGAGAAATACCTATTTTGCAATCTTTAAGGAATAAACGTCCTGTAATGTTATATGGATACGAAAAATACAATTCGAAAACCAAGACATATAGCGATGGACATACTTGGATTCTAGATGGTCTTATTACAAAGTTCACCTCTCAAACACAAAGTTATATGCATATTGTAACATACAGAGAAGATAATGGATCTACCACAACCGAGAGTTACTCCACAACAAACCATCAAGAAAGATACTCGTATTACTTCCACTGCAACTGGGGCTGGAGCAGTAATAAGGACGGATACTATCTAAACAATGTTTTCAACACTCATGGGGTATATGAACTGAATCAAAACTGGCCAGAGGTTGATTACAAAGAAGGAACGTATAATACTTACGAAAACTACAAATATGACATCAAGATAGCCCCAAATATCCACAGATAAAACTAACTTATAAACATAATAAGAACATGAAAAAACTACTGTTTCTAAGTCTACTTGCAACAGCGATGCTGTTTGCAGCATGTGGCGACTCAAACGACGAGGCTACGCCAGAAACACCTGGTAAAGCAGGAGCGTACATAGAGGGAAGCATAATATTAATGTTCTACGAGCCTGAAACATTGGACGTTGATTTCTTGTCACCATCACAAGGCTATGACAACACTTTGCTACGGATATGTGCAATAAGCAGCCTTGAAAGAACCAAGATGACTGAAAATCACTGGTATAAATCCTCTGAGAAAGGTCAGGAATATGTAAAATACTACGGAGATACTACATTCTCCGGATGGATTAAATATTCAGGAGATGATTACATTGTAAGCGCTATGCCGTTGAACTCCATCAACATTGTATCAGACAAAGATTTTGACACTGAGCATCCTGCGGGCTCATCACTCAACGACATGTTCACCCTGGAGTATGCCAGTGCCTGGAATCTTATCCAAAGCAACTATGATCCCAAAATCAACATTCATCAATACGGCCAATATCAAACAATGCCGTTATCAGAATCCAAGGAGTTAATCCTGCCATTTTACTGGATGGGCCTCTACTTCAACAAGCTTCCCGAGAAGTTAGGTACATACGAGTTCACAATCACCTTCAACTACGGCAAGGACCCAATCAGCGGAAGAGAGGCCAAGGTTGCGCCAGCTGTGGTGAAGGCTGAGTTTACAGAGAAGGATTACGTGACACTGCCAAAAGATAAAAAATAGACAATTATTTGAAGGAAGTATTCTGAAACACATATTTTCTCTATTTCATTTTCGGCATTGGCATTTTCTTTTTTGAATACTTTCGAGCACTCACAAGCAAGATTAATGTAAAATTGAGTGCTCATTTTCTAATTGAAATTTATTTAGCAATTGGGAAATGCGAGGTTGTGGTTTTCTGATATTTTGTTTTTTGGCGTTAGGCGTTTTCTTATCAAAACCCCGTTTTGATGGTTTTTGGCGCTGCCAATAACGCGGAACAGTGATTAAAGCGCGTTTTCTGTTCCCCACACAAAAAAAACGGCACGTTCCCCGTTTATGTGGGAAAGAATTTCCAACAAGAAAACAGCACTTTTTTGGCTGTTACAACTACTTGGAGTGCTCAAAAACCGGCAAAAACCAGTTTTGCCATAAAACGCTTAACGCTATAAAACAAAACGTTGGAAAACGGGGCTGCAATTGGCAAAGAACTCACGTTAATCTTATTGCAGCCTCACCACATCCCTCTTGTCGAAATGCTGGAGAAACGAGTCAATATCATCATTCTTGAAAGTAATCTGATCGGCGCGGGTAAGCACACACTCCTTTATTCCGAGGATGGTAAGTCCGCCGGGCACCCAGTAGCCCTCGTAGGCGCTGCGCTCGTTGCCATGCGGAATATCATAGCGGAAACGCCTGTCGCCGGGGCGTATCTTTATGTAATACACCTCCTCCTTCCTAAGCTCCTCGGGATCGCCGCCAAGGCCCAGCTGCTCGTTAAGCACGCTGATATCGTCGCCGGCCCTGTGGTAGGCGTCTATCAGGCTGTCCATCTCGTAAGTGACGCCCACAAACTTTCTGGAAGCCCAGCTCTGATACTTGGGATTTCCCACAGTCCACGACCTTATCACCACCACCGCGCTGCCGTTGCGCTTGAAATCGCGCTTGTGGCTGCGCACAAAACTGCGCTTCAGGTATTTCTTGGGATGCAGACGCTCGCCCTTGGCAGGCAGAATCATCCTGTTGTCCTCGAAACGGAGCACCTCCTTGCCCCGGCGCGAGTAATAAACCACCTTGCTGCCATCATCCACAAAACGCACCGATTTGTCATCAAGGAAATCTATCCTGTCCCTGATATACTTCTCGGTGGTCTTGTACCTGTACGACGCCGAATCCTTCCGTGTGTAGTTCTGAGCATCAGCCACATTGCACATAAAAACGGCAAGCATCAGAAACACAGCATACGAAACAGAAAACAATCTTCTCATAATATAACTTGGATTATTTATACAAACTCCAGATAATTTCAATTTATAAGTGTTTTCAAAATTACAAAAAAAATCCTAATCCAAAAACTTAGTAGTAATTTTTGGATTAGGATTCTTTCTACCTGAAAATCTTGCTCTTATAAATTCCCAGTTTGGCCAGCAGATACTTGAAGGAAGTGCCGATAACGCCGAAGCCATATTTGCAGCTGCGGCGGAAGTTTATCGACGAGGCCTCCTCGAAATACTTAGTGGGACAGGTGATTTCGGCAATCTCGTATCCGGCATAGAAAATCTGCGCTATCATCTCGTTGTCGAACACAAAATCGTCGCTGCAGGCATCCAGATTGCAGGCGCGGATAACGTCGGCGCTGAAAGCCCTGTAACCCGTATGATACTCGCTCAGCTTCTGATTCATAAGCAGATTCTGCCCAAAAGTAAGCATCCTGTTGAAGAAATACTTATAGAGCGGCATACCGCCCTTTAGCGCGCCCTTGCCTAAGATCCTGGAGGCTATCACCACCGGATACACACCCTCGGCTATGCAGTAGCACATTGAGTGGAGCAGCTTGGGAGTATACTGATAATCGGGATGCAGCATCACCACGATATCGCAGCCAAGCTCCAGGGCCTTGCGGTAGCAGGTTTTCTGATTGCCGCCATAGCCCTTGTTCTGCTCGTGCACTATCACGTGGCGGATGCCCAGACGGCGGGCCTCCTCGGCGGTATTGTCGGTGGAGTGGTCGTCGGTGAGTATCACCTCGTCCACAATATCCATCGGAATCTCCGCCACAGTCTGCTCCAGAGTAAGCTCCGCATTATACGCCGGCATCACAACGCCTATTTTCTTTCCGTTGATCATATATTTTTTCAAATACGCTGTGGAGACGGACCGCGGTCCGTCTCTACCTAACATAACAAAAAAATCCTACAACATTCCCTTGCTGCTTGGTATGGTCTGCAAAGTGAAATCGTAGCTGATGGCGTGCTTCAGGCACTTGGCCAGGGCCTTGAAAATGCCCTCAAGCTTGTGGTGCTCGTTGTCGCCCTCGGCCTTTATGTTCAGGTTGCACTTGACATTGTCGGCAAACGACTTGAAGAAGTGGAAAATCATCTCGGTGGGAAAATCGCCGATTTTCTCCCTCTTCCACTCGGCATCCATTATCAGCCATGGACGTCCGCCCAGGTCTATGGCCACCTGAGCCAGGCAATCGTCCATAGGCAGAGTGAAGGCATACCTGTTTATCAGCTTGCGCTCCCTCCAGAGCTGGTTTACGGCGGTGCCGAGGGCAATGGCCACGTCCTCTATGGTGTGGTGCTCATCCACCTCGATATCGCCCTTGCAGCAGAGGTCCATGCCGAAGCATCCGTGCACAGGAATCTGCATAAGCATATGGTCAAAAAACTTAACTCCGGTATCCACCTTCTTTATCTCTGGGTTTCCGGGATAAAGCTTAAGGTCTATCTTGGTTTCGGCGGTATCGCGCTTCACGGAAATCACATTGTTGTAGCTGATGATGGCGCGCTCGGCCTCGGTCCAGCTGGTGGTCTTTATCAGGCAATACTGGTTGAGGTCCTCGTCTAGCTCCGCTGTGCCAAGATACACGGCCTTGCATCCCAGATTCTTGGCCAGAAGCACGTCGGTGTAGCGGTCGCCTATCACGAGGCTCTGGCTCATGTCGTATTCGAGATCGCTGATATACTTCTGCATCATGCCAATGCCGGGCTTGCGCATGGGGCTGTTCTCGTGCTCGAACGATGGGTCGATGAGCACGTCGTCGAACTCCACTCCCACAGATTTCAGGGTCTGCACCATGAGGTTCTGATACGTCCAGAAAGTGTCCTCGGGAAACGATTCGGTGCCGAGGCCGTCCTGGTTGCTGGCCATCACAAACTCGAAATTGGTGTACTTCCTTATCTTCTGGAGCGAGAGTATTGCGCCGTCCACAAAGGCGAATTTCTCAAGCTTGTCTATCTGATAATCAACCGGCGGCTCCACTATGATGGTGCCGTCGCGGTCGATAAAGAGTATGCGTTTCATCTTGCGAGAAAAAAAATTACAGTTTGGTGAAAAAAAATTACTCGGCTATCTGGCCGTCCACAAACTTCACAATCTTGGCATCGGCAAACCCCCTGGCCTTCACCTGATTGAGGTAAACCTGACACGACTGCTCGGTCTTGTGGGTGCCGGTTACGTAGTGATAATCGGTGCCGTCGCTGTAGCACTCGCCGGTATTAAGGCCGTTGAGCTCAGGCGATATTGTGCGCAGGTGGCAGCGGCTGGTGAGGAACTCCACCTTGTAGATGGTGCCCTCGGTAGGCTTCATCTCAGGTATCAGGGTATACTTGCTGTCGGTCTTGTCGTTCTTGGTGCATACAATAAGCACGCCCTCGTTGTGCTGGGCGGCGTATCCAATCTTGAAAGGCAGCTCCTTGCTCTTCATGGCCAGGAGGTCGTTCTTCAGGTCGGTCTGAGGCACCCACTTGAAATCCCTTACAGGATATGTGTATGTGCCATACAGGCGCACGTCGTATTCCTTCTTCATGCGGCCGTAGGCAAAACCGCTCTCATCCATGAGTATGCGTGGGCACTGGCTCATGATAAGGTTCTGCATGGTGGTGAACTCGCCGTTCTGCATCAGGTACGATGCCGACTTCAGGTAGCACGATTTCTCGGGAATGCTGTTCAGGAACAATGGGAAATTGGTCTTGCCCTTAAAGGAGGCATCCTCGGCGCCAAACTTGAAGTAGCGTACAGTGCGCACGCGGCTGTCACCCGGCTTCAGGAATGTAAGCTCCCAGCCGTATGGATGGGTGGAAGTCTTGGTGGCCAGGTCCTGAATCTTGCCGTTCACGTCAATGTAGATTGGTCGGTAGTTGGTGACGGTGCAGCCCTCGATGGCCAGAGTGTAGAGCGCCAGGTGTATGGTGCCGTTCATGTTCTTGTTCTGGAAATCGAAGAGCATCTGCCTTGCCACAAAGAAACCGAATTTGTTGAGGTATCTGTATGTAAACTGCAGCGAGTCGAGATACTGGCGGCGCTGAAGCTCGGTAAGTTTCAGGGGGTCGCAGAGCTCGCCCGGCTTCTCCAGGCCAAACATGATGTAGTCTTTGGCGCCGGGGAAGAATGTGGTGGCGAATATCAGGTCGGGACCGCCGAATGGGTAGAAACATGTGGTGCTGTCGTTGTAGAACTCGGGGATACTGTCGGCGCTCCACTTCTGGATAGGGGTCAGCAGGCGCTGGTTAAGCTCCTTCCATGTCTCGTCGGTCTCCTTGGAGTATTTCTTGTAGTGGTCAGATGTCTGGATGCTGGCGTACTTGGCGTTGTCCTTGCCGGCCAGATACTGAGCCAGGTCGTTGGCCTCGCAAGTGGCAGCAGTATCAGCCTCCTGAGCATTGGTGCCCAACGCCATTACAGAAAGCATCAGGGCACACAGAATAGATTTTATCTTCATTTTTTTCTGATGTTGCTTTATTAGTTGTTTACTCTCTTGCCGTTCTGGAACTTCACAACAAAGGCGTCCTGGAAGCCCTTGGCCTTTACCTGAGCGAGGTAAGCCTGGCAAGAAGCCTCGTCCTTGAAGTTGCCTGATACATACTTGTAGTCGGCGCCGTCCTTGTAGTATTCCACGTTGCTGAGGCCGTTGAGCTCGGGCGATACGGTGCGCAGGAGGCGGCGGCTTACGAGGAACTGAACCTTAAGAGTCTCAGAGTCAGCTGGCTGAACCTCTGGAATAAGGGTGTACTTGGCATCGGTTTTCTCGTCCTTGGTGCATACTATGAGCACGCCCTCGTCGTGCTGGGCGGCGTATCCAATCTTGAAAGGCAATGGCTGGCTGTTCATGGCCAGGAGGTCGTTCTTGAGCTCGGTCTGTGGGCAGTACTTGAAGTCCCTTACAGGATAAGTGTATGTGCCATAGAGGCGTACGTTGTATTCCTTCTTCATCTTGGTGTATGCGAAACCGCTCTCGTCCATTATTATGCGGTCGCACTGGCTAAGGATAAGGTTCTGCATGGTGAGGAACTCGCCGTTCTGCATCAGGTAAGATGCCGACTTCAGGTAGCAGACCTTCTCCTTTATGTTGTTGAGGAAGAATGGGAACTCCATGTGGCCCTTGAATGAGGCATCCTCGGCGCCAAACTTAAAGTAGCGCACTGTGCGTGAACGCTTGTCGCCGGGCTTGCGGAATGTAAGCTCCCAGCCGTAAGGGTGTGTGGAAGTGGCTGTGGTGAGGTTCTGAAGCTCGCCGCGCTCGTCGATATATATTGGGCGGTAGTTGGTGATGGTGCAGCCCTCGAGAGCCAATGTGTAGAGCGCCAGGTGGATGGTGCCGTTCAGGTTCTTGTTGTTGAAATCGAAAAGCATCTGCCTTGCCACAAAGAAACCGAATTTATTGAGATATCTGTATGTGTACTGGAGCGAGTCGAGATACTGCTTGCGCTGAAGCTCAGAGAGTTGCAGAGGGTCGCAGAGCTCGCCCGGCTTCTCGAGGCCAAACATAATGTAGTTTTCGGCAAATGGGAAGAAAGTGGTGGCGAATATCAGGTCTGGGCCGCCAAATGGGTAGAACATTGTGGTGCTGTCGTTGTAGAACTCGGGGATATTCTCGTTGCTCCACTTCTGTATAGGATCCAGCAGGCGCTGATTGAGCTCGGCCCAAGTATCAGACGAAACCTTCTGATACTCAACATAATGATCCGAATGCTGGATGCTGTCGAACTTGGCATTGCTCTTGCCGGCCAGATACTGAGCCAGGTTGTTGGCGTCGCAGGGGATTATGGGCTCCTCTGGCTCGGGTTCTGGTTCGTTGTATTCCACGGTAACGCCGTCCTCGGTTACCGCATTGCTGGCGGAGCCGTCGCCGGACGCCTGCTTGCCTGAATTGCCGCATGCAGATATGCACAGAGCCGCAGCAAGCATGGTAATGATTGAAGTGATTTTCATTTTTGTGTACAAATTTTAAATTTTGCAAAAGTAATCAAAAAATTAATACTTTTGCAACAAAATATCCAACTTATTGAATAAATAATTAATAACAGCAAAGAATTGTCGAAAGCATTACATATACTTACAGCACTGATACTTACGCTGGTGGCTGATGCTTACGCCCAAAACGGCGGCGGGCATGTATATGCGTTTCTGGACCTGAGCCCATCGGCCAGCTATGCCGCCATAGGAGGCGCGGCGCCATCCACATACATCCCGGGGGCCAACTCGGCGCTCATGAATCCCGCCCTGCCCGACAGCCTCAGCCATCAGTCGGCGGCCATCAACATGGTGCAGTATGTGGCTGATGCGCGCTACGGGTCGGCGCTATACAGCCACAGCATCAGGCACTTGCAGATAACGGGCGGCGCCATGATGCTCAACTACGGCAACATGGACCTCACCGACGAGGCCGCCAACGTGCTTGGCACTTTCAGCTGCCGCGACGCCATGATTTTCGCATCGGCATCCCGACAGCTGAGGCCAAACATAAGGGCCGGAGTATCAGCAAAATACATATCGTCGAAGCTGGAGACCTACCACTCGCAGGGCCTGGCCATGGATATCGGGCTGATGCTTGGCTTCCCCAGCCAGAAAATCGACCTAGGGCTGGTAGTGCGCAACGCCGGTTTCCAGATTACCACATACAGCAATACCCGCGAGCATCTGCCACTGGACATACAGCTGGGTATCAGCAAGATACTCATGCATGCGCCCATAAGGCTGATGCTGACGGCCCACAGCCTTCAGCATCCCAAACTGGCCGGGAGTTTCGGCGAATCGCTGGCCAACCATTTCAACATAGCCGCCGAGCTGTTCCCCGAGGGTGTGGTGTCGCTGAAGGGCGGTTTCAGCTTCCAGAGGCACAACGAGTTGCGCGTATCAGGAGGATCGCCTTTCCCCGGATTCTCGATGGGAATAGACGTAAGGCTGAAGAGGTTTTCGCTGCAATACTCGCGGCAGTGCATATCTCCGGCAGCATCAGCCAACATGATAACAGCCGAGGTCTTCATTGGTAAATTCCTGGTGAGATAACGAAAAATGGACAACGGATAATTGCCATTATCCATTGTCCATTATCCATTGTCCATTAACATGTAAAAAAACATGTTAGAAGCTTCCGCCGCTGTGGCCACCGCCGCTGCTGCTGCCACCGCCGCCGCCGCTCTTCTGACGCGGGCTGTAGGTCTTGGTGGTGAAGGTTCTCACAAACCTGGTGTCCTGGGCTGTAAGGTTAAATGAGTTGGCTATCTTGTAGTTGTTGGCCGTGGTGCCGGCAAACACAAGCTTGTACTTGCTCTTGTGCACGAAGAATATGATAAGGGCAAGTATCAGGCCGAAAATGGAGCACTTCCACACGGGAAACGAGCATTCGTAGAGCCAGTCGGCCTCGGAGTGCTCAATAAACCACATAATCTCCTCGTAGTATTGCCTGCGGTCGAAATATGGGCGCATGTTGGAGCCGTATTCCTGCAGCTGGCCACCCATGAAGGTCTCCTCATGGAGCTTGCCGGCATCGAAAATAGAGTTGCGGCTGTGCTGGAGATCCAGACAGAGCATCACTCCGTCGGGCTTGAAGTCGTTGTAGTCGTAGAAATCGCATATAAACGATTCTGTGGTATTGAATCCCTCAAACGACGGGTGGTCGCATGAGGCGAGTGTGACAATGGCTATGTCGCATCCGGTTCTGTTGCAGAAAAGGTGAGCGCGGGCCTCTATGTCGCGTATCTGCTTGTCGGTAAGCACTCCGGCAAAATCGAACATCTTGAAGGCTGTATCCACGTATGGAGTCTGCTCCACATAGCGCTGATTGCGCGAGGTAACGTTGAACTTGGTAACTCCCATATTGCTGCCGCGGCGCTCTCCCTTCAGGTGCACGTAGTTGTTTTGGTCGCCGGCAACGGACGACTGCAACGATGGCGACAGCTGACTGTCGTCGTCGCTGTAGGACTCTTCTTCCAGGGCATCTATCTCGGCCTGGGTAAGGGGCACGAAATCATCGATGCTGGCCTTGTAGCGGTACAAACGGCCATCATGATCCTCGTAGATGGCGCCATCCTCGTAATGCTCGGTCTGCGAGTCGTTATTCTGGGCCATAGCGCTCTGATGCTGCAGGCCTAATGTAAGCATCAGCGACAATATCAGTAATAATATAACATTCTTTCTCATAACGCCTTACATAAAAAACAGTTTAGCAATCAACATAAACAACCCCACACTGCCCACCAGGCAGGCCAGGAAAAAGAAGAAAGCCTTCGATGCCTTGATGGGCACATCGCCGACTGTCTTGCCGGTCTGTCCGTTCATGGCAAAGGTGTGGGCCTTGCCGTCCACAAACACGTTGAGCATCCATACCGGGAACAGCGCGTACTCGATGTCATGGATATCGCAGTTGAACTGTTCCTGGGCTGACAACAGGCTGCCGTTGATGGTGTTGTAGAGGTCCTGCTTCAGGGAGTTGTTCATGCGCAGGGATGCGCGCTCCTTGTCCTCCTCGGGGCCCACGTCGTATTTCTCGGCCAGGAATCCCGAGAGATACGAGTAGTTGAAGTTCTCGATGCCGTTGAAGTCGAATGGCTCGATGGAGTCCATGAGGTCGTCATCGAACTTCTTGGAGCCGTCGGCAGGAACCTTGTCGAAAGCCTCGTTGCCCTCGCGGAGCTCGTAGTAGACGTCGGTCTTGGTGTATATGTAGTCGCCGGAACGCCATGAGGTCTTTTCGTGGCGCTCGCCCGACACATGGCCGAAGCTCTGACCCTTGTACAGCCAGAATGGAATGTAAACTCCGGTGAGTTTCTCAATATTCTTGGGATCGCCAAACTCGCTGGGAGCCAAGAATCTGCCCTTGCGGAGAGCTGCGTATCCGGCCTTGGCATCCTCCTTGGTTTTGGCAAAGGGTATCACATACTTGGGACGGAACTCGCCCTCCAGTCTGGATTTCAGGATGTTGGTATTGCCGCAGTATGGGCAGAATGTAGATGATGTGTTCTCGTCGGCCACCATCTCGCCACCGCACGACTGGCACTTGTATACGCTGAGCTCGGGCTGGTCATCATATTGCTGAGGCTGCTGCTCATGCTGCTTGTACTCGTCCTTGTTGATGTCGATGTCGGCATCCGATTTCTGCTGGGTAAGCTGCATTATCTGAAGCTTGTCGAACTCGGATCCACACGACGTGCATTTCCACAGCCTTTTCTCGGCGTTATAAGGAAGCACATCGCCACAGTTGGGACATTTCAATTGCGTTGTATCCATATTGTTATTGCATTTTGGAATGTTTATGTTCTAATTTTCAGAACTCAAAAGTAAATACTTTTTCCAAATAAACAAAAACCATTCAAAAAAATACGGAAAAATGAAAAAAAAAGACCGGTCCCCACAAAAAAATATGAGGGGACCGGTCTTGGTGTAGAGACGGACCGCGGTCCGCCCCTACGGGAATTATCTCTTTGCACCCTTGGCACCGAAGCTCATTCCGCCGCCCATAGCGAAGATGTTCTGATCGAACGAGCTCTGAAGCTTCTGCTTATCGGCGTTCTGCTTGATGGCGATATCGATTACCTCGTCGAGAACGTCAACGAACTTCTTGCCGGTGGCCTCCCAGAGGTAGAATGAGAGTGAGCCTGGGATGGCGTTGATCTCGTTTACATATACATCGCCGCTTACGGAATCGCGCATGAAGTCGATACGCAGGATACCGGCAGCGTTCATCTCTTTGAAGGTCTTGATGGCGAGGTCCTGGATATTCTTGGTAACATCGGCGGGGAGGTCGGCAGGACACTTGCGCTGAGAATCCGACATAGAGCCTGAGCCCTTGGCGCCGCCCATCTTGCCGCCCTTGGCACCGCCGAATTTGGCACCCTTGGCGCCACCCTTGGCCGAGCCTGAGCCCATGTACTTATCCTTGTAAGAGAGAATGTCGCCGCTGCGGAGAGGCTCCTCGAGAACTGAGGCGTGGCAGTCGTGATAATGTCCATAAACCGAGCAGTTGATTTCCTGAAGATTCTGAACCATGCGCTCGATGATGATCTTGTCGGTGAACTTGGCAGCCAGGTCGACGGCGGCGTCGAGTTCCTCGGCGTTGGCGGCCTTGCTGATACCTACTGACGAGCCGAGTCCGGCAGGCTTCACGATGAGAGGATATCCAATCTTCTCAGCCTCAGCCTTCTTGGCGTCGTGCTGCTCGAACCACTCACGGTCGGTGCACCACATATAGTCGACACAAGGAATGTTGTTGGCCTTGCACATATACTTGGTGGCAATCTTGTCCATGGCGATATTGCTTGCACGGAGATTGCTGCCCACGTATGGAATGCCAATCATCTCGAAGAATCCCTGGAGAGAGCCGTCCTCGCCGTAGCTGCCGTGGAGAATTGGGAAGGCAACGTCTATCTTGGTTACCACCTTGCTCTTGAACATGTTGCTCTTGTAGCGGTAGAGGTTGAAGTCGCCGCGGGTAGGAGTCATGTAAACCTTCTCGCACCACGACATCAGCTTCTTCATATCACGGTAGTTGCTTACCACAGTGAGGCCTGGGCCAGTGAACCATTCACCCTGCTTGCTGATATAAATAGGTACAATGTTGTACTTGTAGTCTGGGAATGCGTTGATAGTCTGCAATGCAGAGATAACGGAGATCTCGTGCTCAACAGACATACCACCGAAAAATACGCCTAATGTGATCATTATGTTTTATATGTTTAAAGTTTTATTTATCGTTTTTATGGAACACAGATAACGCTGATTGGGCGGATTTGCGCTGATATTTCTATTAGCGAAAAAATAAAAAATCTGCGGAAATCCGCTATATCTGTGTCATCCGTGTTCCTATTTTTTTCCAAACTAATGGAAGTCGGGCAAGTCGTTCTCGAAGAGAACGGCGTCGCCACGGCGGGCTATCGAGAACGCATAGTTTGCGCCGTCGTTGAGGCCAGAGGCAATGTAGATACGGTCCTCGGGGAAGTTCTCGTCCTTGAGGCCCTGGTAGATAGCCTTGGTCTGCTCCTTGCCTACAAGGATTGCGTAGTCAACCGAGTGGGCAATCTGCTTGCCGAGTTCACGGTTGTAATAGTCCTGTTTATCGGCCAGCTCGATGATTCCCGGAGTAATCACAAACTTCTGATTTGGGAATCCCGAGAGAACCTCCAGCGCCATCTTTGCGCCCTTGGGGTTGCTGTTGAAGGCGTCGTCGATGATGATGAGGCCTGCAGCATTTGTAGACATCTGCATTCTGTGCTCCACGGCCTCCAGCTTGTGGATTCCGTAGGCAATCTGCTCGGTGGTGAGGCCAAGCTTGTAGGCACACGCCACACACGCCACAATGTTCGAGATGTTATACTCGCCGAGAAGCGGAGTTGAGAAAGTAGCAATCTTCTCGCCCTTGTGCAAAACCTCGAATTCGGCGCCCTGCTGCGAGTATTTTATGGTCTCCATATTTACAGAATAATCTGCCAATGGATTGCTTACCGAATAATAATATGCCAGCTTGTTGTGACTTGTGCCGCATATTATCTCGTAATCGGCATTCAGGAAAGCCACGCCATCGTCAGGAAGCGAATCGATGAGCTCGAACTTGGTCTTGCGGACATTCTCGATATTGTGGAAAGTATCGAGGTGCTGCTCGGCCACCGAGGTCAGGATTCCGTATTTTGGATGCACGATGTCACAGATTTCCTTGATATCGTTGATCTGCTTGGCGCCCATCTCGCAGATAAAGAGCTGATGAGTAGGCTGCATATACTCGCGGATAGTGCGTACAACGCCCATTGTGGTATTGTACGATCCCGGAGTCATCAGCACATTGTATTTCTGAGAAAGGATTGTATTGAGGAAGTGCTTGGTGGAAGTCTTTCCGTAACTACCTGTGATTCCAACGATTATCATATCCTTGTGCTCGGCGAGAATGCGCTTGGCGTCGTTGATGTACCAGTTGCTGATGCGCTTCTCAACGGGTTTCAGGATAATGTTGGAGAGAGGCAGTATCAGGAAACTGAGAATGGCTGTACTTGCCAGACCCATAATTGCGCGAAGCAGCAAATCCCTGTTGCCCAATACAATACAATAAATAGCAACAAATATCAGACACAAGCCAATCGATGTAAAATACAGACGCTTGGCCCTGGCTGTGAAATTGAATCTAACCTTGGCCTTTCTTGTGAAAGCCTTGAAAGACAGGAACAAATAAACTGCGCCAGCCACAATAAACAGAACCGACAACACCACGGCGTTAGGCATAAACAATCCCAGCACGGTAAGAAACATAGGCACAAATTCGCCCACTCGCTGTTTGTCGCCGATGTTGTTTCTCAGCCATTTGAAATAGCGCTCGTTGCGGTAAGAGTTCTGCTGGAAAACGTGCAACTCATATTTATACTTGGCAAACAGCCATATCAATACAGCCGCTGCCAGAAAAAATACCGATATAGTGACAAATAATTGCATTTCTGATATTTACGATTTAAGGAAGTTGTCCAAAATAGTTAAATAATAAGGCGTGTTCTCGAGGAAGCTGTAATGAGTGCAGCCCGGGAAAACCACCAGTCCGGCGTCAGGTATCAGCTTCTCCATAATCTTGGCGTCGGAAACCGGAGTCGCAGTGTCTTTCTCTCCCCAGATAAGGAGGGTCGGAGCCTTGATTTTCGGCATCTCAGATTGCAGGTCCTCATCCACCACCTTCTTCAGGACCTCTTTCATAATGCCCGAGGCGTTTTTGTAATCCTCTGATGCCATCGAGTTTACGAAAGGCTTCACAAGTTTCTCGGTGGCCTTCTCTCCTATTATCTTGGTGGAAAGTTTCTTCATCTTCGAGAAGATTCTGGAAACAGATATTTTGGTGTTCTGAGGCTTCACTCCTGCCGAGCCTGTCAGCACCACCTTGCTTACGTAACTATTTCTGGAAGAGAGCAATATCGAGACCCTGCCGCCAAACGAGTGACCTATGAGTACGGGATTTTTAAGCTGAAGCTTCCCGATGAGATCCTCCACGCAGCGGGTGTACTCCTCCACGCCCCATACCGATGTAGGCTCGTCGCTCTTGCCGAATCCGGGGAAGTCGATAGAGGTGACCCTGAAATTTTTATCTAGACCAGCCTGAACGGTACGCCAGATGTCGGTGCTGCAACCCCAGCCGTGGAGAAGGAGTACATCCTGCCCCTCGCCCGTCATTACATAATTGACTTTCACGCCGTTGGCTATTATTGTATTTTCCATTTAGTATGTTTTTCTTTGTATATTCAGTGTGCAAAGTTAACACATATTTTTTATAATCAATCCATTTTTTTCAAAATTAACATGAAGCCGGCTAATAACAACAGTATTTGCACCAACGAAAAAAACGCAGTGGAATCGCTTCCGCTGCGTTTTTTGTATCTGGATAATTTAAAATAATTACCGGAGAATATGTTAGAAGAACTTAACTCTTCTGTCGTCTACCTTGCCAAGCTGCTGGGTTACAGAAAGAACCTGATAAGCGGCTCTGCTGCGGAGATCCATCATCATCTTCTGCTGATCGGTAGTAACATTGATAGGCTGGATGGCCTGAGCTGGTGTCACAGATGTGCTCTGCAATACATATACAGCGTTTCTACCCTTGACAGGAGCCGAAACCTGGTTCTGACCAAGCGAAGCTGCAACGGCGAGAACGTTTGGCTCGAAACCCATGCCAGGAATCTGAGTCATCTCGAAGTTTACGTTGCTGGCCTCCTGAACGGTCTTGCCCATCTGGGAAGCAACTGCGTCTACAGAAGAAACAGATCCAAGCTTGTTGATAATGATGCCTGCCTTTGCATTGTTGATGGCCTCGTTCTGAACATCCATCTTGTAGTCGTTGATATCTACAGAGTTCTTAGGATGAACACCCATGAGAGCAGCAACTATGTAGCGGTCGCCAAACTCGTATACCTCAGATACATTGTGGCAGAGGTCCTCGTTGAAAGCCCAGCGAACAAGCTCGCGGGAATTCTCGATGCCGTTTACCGCACGCTGAGTAGCGTAGATGGAAGCCTCACGTACAGGGAGTCTGTCGGCCTCTACAGCCTTCTTGAACTCCTCGGGAGTTCTGTTGGTGCCGGCGAACTTGCTGGCCATAGCGTAATACTCCTGACGGGTCTGCTTGCTTGGGTGGATAGATACCAAAGCGAAACCAACACTCGCCATCATCTTTGGAGCTGTCTTGTTGGTAACCTTGATGATATGATAGCCGTAATCTGACTTTACAATGGCGGTCTTGCCCTTCTCGGTGGCATAGCATACATCCATTACCTCGTTGGGAAGCCTACCTGAATTCTGGTCGAGCCAGCCGAACTTGCCTGAGTCAGCCTTAGCACTCTCCATTTTGGAGAACTCGGCAGCCAGAGCGTTGAAGTCGATACCCTGCTTGTAAACGTCGTGAATGCTGTCAGCCTTTGCCTTGGCTGTTGCGAAATCGCCATTCTCAGGCATTATGAAGATATGGGAAACCTCTACAGAATCGGAACGCATCTCCTTGCTGACAAGGCGGGCAGTTTGGTAATATCCGCCCTCCACGTAAGGACCATAAACGAAGCCAGGCTGCTGAGAGAACATGAGGCTGTCAACAACCTCGTTTCCAATCTCGCCCTTGCTGAAATAGTAATCCACAAAAGGAACATCGCTCTTGGAATTGATGTAGTCCTTTACAGAGGCAGCCTCAGCAACCTCGAGGCCGGCCTTTATCTCGTCGGCTATCTTGAGAGCATCAGCGCTGTCCTGCTGAGAGGCAATGATATCGTAGCTCATGTAGGCGATATCGCGAACCTCCTGCTGACGCATCAGCTCGTATTTCTTCCTGTTCTGATTGAATACAGCCATCATGTCGGCATCAGAAACCTTGGCCTCATCGTCCTTGACGTCGGAATATGGAATTGCCACGTATCTGATATCGGCCATCTGGGTGCGATTGGCAAACTCCTGCTCCACCTCAGCCTTGGTAACGTAGAGGCCGGCAGAAACCATGCCTATGTATTTCGACACCAGACGCTCGTCACGCAACTCCTGCTCAAGATTGTTCCAAATGTACAAGCCGGTGTTGTCGCGTTGGTTCTTGTCGGGATGATTAGCCATATCTGTGGCTCTTCTGACGTAGGCTGGGAAAAAGGCTGGATTGTAAACACCTGCTTCCTGAGAGGCCATATCGTACATTGTGGAAGTGACCTCGCCTATATTGACGAGCGTCTGCACCTCATCGTCGGTAACCATGATGCCCTGCTTGTCGGCAAATTCACCAATGGTATTCTTGAGGATTTCCTGCTGCCAGCAGTATTCGCGTATTCTATCTGAAGTCTCGGAATCGAGAGAAGATCTTCTGCTCAATATCTTTACAAACTGCTCACGGTTGTTTACCTTACCCATGAACTCGTTGTAATCAACAGAATTGCCATTTATCTCGCCCATCTTGGCCTTATTAGCACCGAAAATGGAGGCTCCACTGTTGATTAAGTCACCTAAGACGAAAGCAAGCAAAGCGCCACCCACGCATATCGCGATGAGCTTGCCCTTGCTTCTAATGGATGTAAGTGCTGCCATTATTATCTATTACTTATTTATTGTAACTATATACATACTAAAAAACCCCAATCCCGCTACGAATTGAGGGCTTTAAATTCTTTTGCAGATGCTGCCGAATCTTAGTAGTGACCCTGGCATCTAGCCTCAGAAGATACTGTAAGTTTCTTTCTGCCTTTCTTGCGTCTTGCAGCCAAAACCTTGCGGCCGTTAGCTGTCTTCATACGCTCTCTGAATCCGTGCTTGTGCTTACGCTTCTTAATAGAAGGTTGAAATGTGCGCTTCATTTTCTTAATGTATTTTTAATGAGTTTATTATATTTACTATCTTCGAAAAATCATCTTTTTCGGCTTGCAAATTTATTACTATTATTTGGGAATACCAAAAAAAAGCAATGTTTTTTTCAAAAAAAAATAAAAGAACACGGACAATACCAAAAGAAACACATTCAATCGGCATTGTCCGAATTCTTATAATGCCTGGAAAGCTCTTAATTATTATGCTACCACCGCAGGCGATGCCAGCGGTTACAAACGTAGTGGCCGCAAGGGCCACCACATCTCGGGATGCTCTTAACCGCAGGCGATGCCAGCGGTTACAAACGTAGTGGCCGCAAGGGCCACCACATCTCGGGATGCTCTTAATTTTTAATTATTAATTATTAATTACTTCTGCTTCTCGGTGATGGCGTCGATAACGGCTACGGCCACGATGTTTACGATATCGTTTACCGAGCTCTCGAAGTCGATGAAGTGGATAGGCTTGTTCAATCCCATCTGAATAGGTCCGATAAGCTCCACATTCTTGTTCATGGCGGCGAGCATCTTGTATGAGGTGTTGGCCGAGCCAAGGTTAGGGAACACGAGAGTATTTACAACCTTGCCCTTCAGCTTGTTGAATGGGAAGGTCTTGTCGCGGAGCTCGTCGTCGATGGCGAAGTTTACCTGCATCTCGCCGTCGATTGCGAGGTCAGGACACTGCTGCTGGAGGATATCTACAGCCTGGTGAACTGTGGCGGGTGAGCCAACCTCGTCGGCGCCAAAGTTAGAGTAAGCCAGCATTGCGATAACAGGCTCGTTGTTGAAGAATCGTACTGTATCGGCTGCCAACTTTGCTGTATCCACCAATGTGTCCACGTCTGGGTGACGGTTGATCAATGTATCAGCTAAGAAGAATGTACCCTTCTCTGAGTTGAGAATGTGCATTGTGCCGAAGTGGTTGAATCCCTTGCGGATACCGATTACGTCCTTGGCAATCTGGATGGTATCGCGGTAACGTGTGTAAACGCCTGTGATGAAGGCATCAGCATCGCCTGTCTCCACCATCATCATACCGAAGTAGTTGCGGTCGAACATCTTGTCGTTGGCCTCCTGGAATGTCATACCATTGCGCTGACGCTTCTCGCAAAGAATCTTGGCGTAGCGCTCACGTGTAGGAGCCTGTGCGTCCTCGCGGAGGTTGATGATCTCGATGCCATCGAGCACGAGGTTGTTCTCGGCGGCAAGGGCCTTAATCTTCTCGGTGTTGCCGAGGAGGATTGGGTGACAGAGTCCCTCGTTCTTGGCCTCAACGGCGGCGGCGAGCATGGTTGGGTGGATACCCTCGGCGAATACAACCTTCTGAGGATTCTGCTTTGCGATGTTGAAGAGCTGTGCCGAGAGCTTGCTCTCGTAACCCATCAACTGCTTGAGGTGGAGTTTGTAAGCGTCCCAGTCCTCGATATTCTTTCTTGCAACGCCTGACTCGATGGCTGCCTTGGCTACGGCTGTTGAAACCTCGGTGATAAGGCGTGGGTCCACTGGCTTTGGAATAAAGTAGGCTGGACCGAATGTGAGATTGTCAACGTGGTAAACCTTGTTGACAACATCAGGAACGCGCTGCTTTGCAAGGGCTGCGATGGCCTTTACGGCGGCGAGTTTCATCTCCTCGTTGATGGCAGTTGCGGCTACGTCCAATGCGCCACGGAAAATGTATGGGAATCCGATAACGTTGTTGATCTGGTTAGGATAGTCGCTGCGGCCAGTCGACATCAAAACGTCGGGACGAGAGGCCATTGCCTCCTCGTATGTGATCTCTGGAACAGGGTTTGCCAATGCGAAAACGATTGGATTATTGGCCATTGAGCGTACCATATCCTGCGAGAGAATGTTACCCTTTGAGAGGCCGAGGAACACATCAGCACCCTTGATAGCCTCCTCGAGAGTCTTGCAGTCGCGGCGCGAGGTTGCGAAGAATTTCTTCTCCTCGGTAAGGTTTGGACGGTCGTCGGTGATAACGCCCTTTGAATCGAGCATCACAATATTCTCAACCTTGGCACCGAGAGCCACGTAAAGCTTTGTACAGCTGATGGCGGCGGCACCTGCACCGTTTACCACAATCTTAACGTCCTCAATCTTCTTGTTGGCAACCTCGAGGGCGTTGATGAGACCTGCCGACGAGATGATAGGAGTACCGTCCTGGTCGTCGTGCATTACAGGGATATCGAGCTCCTCCTTCAGGCGGCGCTCAATCTCGAAACACTCAGGAGCCTTGATATCCTCAAGGTTGATACCTCCGAATGTTGGGGCAATCGCCTTAACGGCCTCGATGAACTTGTCTGGGTCTTTCTCGTTTACCTCGATATCAAATACGTCGATACCGCCATAAATCTTGAACAAGAGGCCCTTACCTTCCATTACAGGCTTGCCTGATACTGCGCCTATATCACCGAGACCGAGAACTGCTGTACCGTTCGAGATTACAGCCACAAGGTTTCCCTTGTCGGTGTAGCGGTATGCGTTGTCAGGGTTTGCCTGAATCTCGAGACATGGCTCAGCCACGCCTGGTGAATATGCGAGCGACAAATCTGTCTGGGTTCTGTAAGGTTTGGTTGGGACCACCTCAATCTTACCAGGGCGTCCCTCCTCGTGATAGCGCAAGGCCATCTCTTTAGTTATCTTTGCCATTTTTTTGTATATTTTGTAGTAATAATTTCAGGTCTCAAAATTAGCAATAATTGTATTTTGATGGAATAGCAAAATGAAGAATTAATTTTTAGATAATATTTTGAGACCGGAAGATTTTTTTTGTTGATTTTGTTGTCAAACAACAAATATTATACATATCTTTGCGATTGAAAACAAAATTCACGATTCGCGAATCGCAAATTTAATTTATAATATGGTCAAACACAATGGAATGAGGCCTCAGGATATAGTAATTTTATTAAAAATGATTACACCTGACAGTTATGGTCTTCTCAACAAAGACATAGCCCAAGAATTGGGGATTAGCCCATCGGAGGTTTCAGAATCGATGGAACGGAGCCGAATCTCGCAATTACTGGACCAGAACAAGGAAAGAGTCAACACCCTTGCCTTGAGGGATTTCCTTGTATATGGATTAAAATACGTTTTTCCAGTCCAAATCGGCAATATTGTAAGGTCTATGGGTCAATTTGCAGGATGAAACATAATCTATAATTCACAAAATCAATATGTTACAAGGTTTGAAAACTTTCAGCGAAAAAATGAGGTTTTCAAACGCACAATAGGTCAAATTGCAGGATATTGTTTAATTC
>JAZLKG010000062.1:0-41980 GCA_045597465.1 Bacteroidales bacterium
GCTCGTAGAGACCGAAAAATTTTTGAAAGATTTTCGCCCAAAATTTCGGGCATAACAATCAAAGGATTTTGAAAAAGATTTTTGTTGGATTTCGAGCGAAGCGACCCCTTCAAATCTGTGACTTCGAAGAAGTCACGTCTCGAAACATACGGAATAAAAAATTATTTCTTCTTCCTCAAAAATCCTTTCAAAAAATCCGCCACCTCTCTAATAACGCCATTGCCCGAAACCCACAATCCGCCAAGATAAATAACGGCTACAACAGCAATCTTGATGCAAAGTCTTATGTAAATATTTTCAAATGCGGATGCAGCAAAATATCCTGCAATACACGATATCAGAATCAATGAAAGGTAGGGCAAAATCGACTTGAAAAGCATTCCAATTGTAACGCCGTTTATCTTATTGACGTAATAATGAACCAGAAGAATCGAGAGCACATTTGTGGCCGTAAACGCGCATACCATCACGAAGATTCCGTAACGGAATGTGGCGAAAACCGCCGCAAACTGCATCAGACAACGTGTAACTACGCAAATCATCATCCAGTCTGATTTTCCAGCACTTAGAAGCTGTTTCTGATAGACCTGACACAGCGGAAACATTGCCCCCCAGATGCAGAGTACGGTCATAATGTCGGCACTCGGAAGCCACTTTTCCTCAATGGTGATCTCGATGAACTCGGGCGCAATGAGTCCCAATCCCATAAGACAGGGAAACGATACGAAAACCGTAACGGCCATCAGCTTGCAGAAAACCTGAAGAAGGTTGCTCTTATCGGTCTTGGCCAAAACGGGCTGCATAACGTTCTCGATGGCGAGCGAAATAGTCTGAGTGCCAAGGTTTTGCCATTTGTATCCGTTGGAATAGTAGCCTACTTGCAGTTTATTGAACTTGTTGCCAAGAAATGCGGTGAAAAAGTTCTCGTTAAGGAGGTGGAAAATAGTAGTAATCAGCAACTTGCTGCTGTATGGAAGCATTTCCCTGATTGGCTGGAAATTGTAACGGAATTTGGGTCGGAAATCCGAATAAATCCAAAACATTATTGTGGTCACAAGAATGTAGACCACGTTCTGAGCCGCAATTCCCCAGAAGGCGAAACCGTTGTAGGCCATCACAAGGGCCAGAACTCCAGATATTACAGACGCCGTAAGAGTTGACTTTGCCATCTCCTTGGCCATCAGGTTCTTGAAAAGGTATGCGTTGTGAGCCACGCCCGTAGACGAAATCAGAAATCCCAGGAAAAGGAAACGTCCAAGGGGCACGAGTACGGGCTCGTTGAAAAAGTCGGCGATGATGGGAGCGCTGAAAAAGAGAATCACATAAAGCACAACGCCGAGGCCGAGACTTGTCCAGAAAACCGAGTTGTAGTCGTCGTGGGTGATATCCTTGCGGTTGGTGAGCGCGCTGCGGAATCCCGATTCCTGAATGGCGTTGGCAATTGCGGCAAAAATGGTGAGCATTCCCACCGTTCCGTAATCATCCACGCCAAGCTTCCGCGCCAGGAATATTCCGAACGCCAGATTCAGAAGCTGCTGAACCACATTGCTGACTCCTCCCCAGAAAAGACCCTGGGCCGCCTTCTGTTTCAAGTCCACTTTTTTATACAAAAATTATATTGTTATGCCACTTTCAGTGGCAGTTTTTTTTTATCCAAAAATGTAAAGAATAAAAAATAAATGAAAAGAATTTTTTTCGCCTACGGCTTTTAGGGGGAACACGAATTACCATAAATTATCACGAATTACCAAAAATTTTTTATTTAAAACATTTATGATAATTCGTGGCCATTCGTGGTAATTCGTGTTTACCCAGCGCCGAAGGCGCCCAAAACTAAAACGTAATTCTTTTAATTCTTTTTCATTCTTTCAATTTTCGGATAAAGAAAAAAAACGCCCCCGGCGTTTACCTTCCATTCCACGTCTAATCCGACGTTTTGCGGAAGATTATCAGCTTGCTGAAAACAAAGTTTGCGGCTATCGAGATCACGTTGGCCACTATCTTGGAGAGCATCACGTTAAGCTCCCAGCAATCTATCATCAGGTACATTATGCCCATCTCGATGCCGAGGCTCACGATGCGGAAAAAGTAGAAAAGGGCGGCCTCGCCAATGTTCTCCTTCTTGCTTTTGCCCCTGCTCTCAAAAACCCAGAGTTTGTTGGTGATATAGGCGCAAAGCACCGCCAACACCCAGCTTATGACGTTGGATATCTGATAGTTGATGCCGAAAACATAATTGCAGAGCCAGAAAGCCGCAATGTTCACCACCGTGCTCACTGCGCCAAAAAACAGGTATATAATCACCTGACGGTACTTATTATAAATACCGTCAAGGTGAAATTTTGCAAGTATGTCAACAATCCTCTGTTCCATTAATACGTAAGAATCTCCACGCCGTTTTCGGTCATCACGAAGGTGTGCTCCCACTGGGCTGAATCCTTCTCGTCCTCGGTGACAACTGTCCAGCCGTTGTCCTCGTCGATGAATACCTTGTAAGTGCCCTCGTTGATCATTGGCTCTATGGTGAACACCATTCCGGGAACAAGGAGCATTCCTGTGCCCTTGCGTCCGTAGTGTGTAACCTCGGGATCCTCGTGGAACTTTAGGCCCACGCCGTGTCCGCAGAGGTCGCGCACTACGGTATAGCCGTTCTTATGCGCGTGCTCCTGGATGGCGTTGCCGATATCGCCCACGAAACAGTATGGCTGTGCGGCGCTGATGCCCACCTCCAGACACTCCTTGGCCACGCGTACAAGCTTCTCGCGCTGAGGCGTGGTTTTGCCGATGATGAACATACGCGAGGCATCAGCGAAGAAACCATTGTAGATGGTGGTGACGTCCACGTTTACAATGTCGCCCTCCTCCAGGATAATGTCGTCGTCGGGGATGCCGTGGCAAACCTCCTCGTTGATGGATACGCAGGAATATTTAGGGAAGCCGTTGTAGCCCAGGCAGGCCGACTTGGCTCCGTGGCTCAGAGTGTAGTCGGCCACTATCTTGTCGATATCGTTGGTGGACATTCCGGCCTTTATCTCCTTGGCCACTGTGTCCAGAATTCCAGTGTTGATGACGCCGCTCTTGCGTACGCCGTCTATCTGTCCGGGAGTGAGTATCAGCCCCCTGCGAGGCACTTCCCTGCCCTTGCTCTGCCAATAGAGGATCTTCTTGTCCATCTCTGTTGGCTCCTGTCCCTGGGGAACAACCCAGGTTTTCTTCTTTTTCTTGTTAAAAAAGCCCATTTTTGTCTTGTTGTTTCAGAAAAAAATACAATGACGCAAAGATAAGAATTTATTTGCTGAAATTTACGCTTTGCCGAAAAAAAATAATTATCAAAAAAATAGGGAAATAAAATAAATTTTACTTATATTTGCAATGCTGACAATTATGCGCAGCTAATGAACGCTTACTTTGCGTCTGGAGGCAGCATCAGCACTATAACACAATGAGATACAGCATATTGCAAATATTACGTAGTTTCCTGATACTGGTGTTGATGATTGTGGGCTGCATGGATACATGGGCACAGAATCAGAGCAACACCAGCAGCGACTATGTATTGCTGATAACCTCGTATGCCCACGACTCGGGCGATGTCACCTCTTTCATAAACGATCTGGATTCTACTACAATAACCCTGGGCCTGGATTTGGACACCAAGATAGAGAGCCTGGGGGTGCTGAGTCTGCGCAACTGCAAGGAATGGCATCAGACCATGAAAAACATTCTGGACCACCACCAAAACAAAGACCTGAAGGGAATAATACTGTTTGGACAGGAGGCCTGGGCCACCTACCTGAGCATGGAGGATGTTCCCAAGGTGCCTTTCTACGGATGCAAGATCACAGACTCAGGAATAGAGATTCCCGACAGCATTTTCTCGCCTGCCAAATGGGAGCCCAAGACCATAAGCACCAGGGAGAGGGCCGAGAACAAGAAATGCGCCGGCGCCATCATGTCGGAGTTCGACATCATAGGCACAATGCAGATGGTGATGAAAATGTTTCCGGGTATATGCAATGTGGCACTGCTTACCGACAACTCGTACGGAGGAGTGTCGCTGCTGGCCAAGTACCGGTATGTGATGCGCAACAGCTTCTACCAGATGAAATCCTATGAGCTGGACGGCAGAAAATTCACAGTATCAGAGATAAAGAACAAGATAGACTCGCTGCCCCAAAACACAGTGCTGCTGCTGGGCACATGGAAGGCTGGCAAAAACGGCAATTTCTTTGTGCAGAATTCCATAAACAAGCTTGTGGAGAACCGTCCCGACCTTCCCATATTCACTCCCACAGCCCTGAAACTCAATGAACTGGCTATAGGCGGACGTATTCCAAACTTCAGGGCCAACTACCGCGACTATCTCGAGAGCGTGTTGCCTCAGATTTGCAATGGCATTACAGATACATTCTATGTGAAGATAGGCAACCACTATGCCGCCAACGCTTCTAAACTGGAGGAATACAGCATCAGCAAGAAGATGCTGCCCAAGGGCACAGTGGTATCAGAGAGCCAAAACCTGGAGGACAGCAAGTATCAGCAGAGATTCACAATCTCGATAATAATAAGCGCCGCCCTTATAGCGATAATAAGCGTGGTGGTAAACCTGCTGCAGAAGGTGAAATGGCAAAACCAGCAGCTGAGCGCCCAGAAAATGGAGCTGAAGAAATCGGAGGAGAGAGCCAAGAGGAGCGACAAACTGAAATCAACCTTCCTGCTGAACCTGAGCCACGAGATAAACACGCCCGCCAACGGCCTGCTGGGTTTCATAAACATTATGGAGAGCAAGATGCCAGGCTACGACAAGGATTTCAGCCGCGAGATAAAGGACAGCGCATACAAGCTGCTGGATATCATAAACAAGATTGTGGAGTTCTCCAAGCTGGATTCCGGCATGCTGGAGTTCGACATAGAGGAATTCAACCTGTCGGAGGTTGTGGAGCAGATAAGGGACAAGTTTGAGCACACATGCTCCAACAAGGGCCTGGAGATAAACACCACCATCCCGAGCAATGTGTGCACCGTGGAATGGGACAAGGGAAAGACCTCGCGCATGCTGTCGATCCTTACCGAGAATGCAATAAAGTTTACCCACAAGGGAAGCATCAACATAGGCTATTTCGCCGACAACAACAGGTTCACGATCTTCGTACAGGACACAGGAATAGGCATCTGCGAGGAAAACCAATCGAGGATATTCGAGAAATTCGAGAAGCTGGACTCCTTTACCGAGGGCACCGGACTGGGCCTGGCCTATATAAAGGCTATCGCCGAAAAGGCCGGAGGCGTGGCCAAGGTGATATCGAAGCCTGACTATGGAAGCCGCTTCATCATCGAGATACCCTGCATGGTGCAGCTGGACCAGAAACAGCCCCACAACAACGAGCTAAAAGCCGAGCTCTACGACGCCAACACACTGCTGAAAGAAGAGCTGAACAGCCAGTTCAAGATTCTGGTGGCCGAGGACAGCGATGTAAACTACCTGCTGATAAAGCAGCTGCTCAACAACCACAAGCTGATAAGGGTGACCAACGGCAAGGATGCCATAGAATCCATGCACAACGACTGGTACGACCTGGTGCTGATGGATATCAGGATGCCGGAGATGGACGGACTGATGGCCACAAGGGAGATAAGGAAATTCGACAGACAGACTCCCGTGATAGCAGTTACGGCCTTCAGCTACGAGACCTCGCTGAGCATAGCGAAAAAATCAGGATGCAACGACCTATTATACAAGCCAATAACACGCAAAAAACTCTACGACGCCATTCTGGCCCTCATGTGACGGGAGCAGATGACGCCGGTATTCCCCGAGACGAAAGTATCAACAGAAACACATAATAACAAAAAAGCTATATAATATGGTAGACATATACAAGGAGGTGGCCGGGCTGATACGGCGCTCAAGATATGCAATAGCCTTTACGGGCGCCGGCATAAGCGTGGAGAGCGGAATTCCGCCATTCAGAGGCAAGGGCGGCCTTTGGAACAAGTATGACCCTGACACTCTGGATATCACCAATTTCAGGCGCAATCCTGATGGAGTGTGGCCATGCATCAAGGAGATCTTTTATGAGCACTGGGGACAGGCAAGCCCCAACGATGCCCACAAGGCCCTGGCCGGCATGGAGGAGATGGGATTGCTGAAAGGCATAGTAACCATGAACATAGACGCGCTGCACCAGAAGGCCGGAAGCCGGAATGTTGTGGAATTCCACGGCACACTCGACTCAATGGTATGCGAGAGCTGCGGAGCTGTGCTGGAGAGCAAGGACGTGGACCTGGGCACCATGCCGCCAAGATGCAGCTGCGGCGGAGTGCTGAAACCCAACTTCATATTCTTCGGCGAGGGCATTCCCGCCGATGCCTACGAGAAATCGATGGTGATGGCGCGCCAGGCCGACCTCGTGATTGTGGTGGGCACCACTGGCGAGGTGATGCCGGCATGCTATATCCCCACAATAGCTTCCCAAAGAGGCGCCAACATAGTGGAGATAAATCCAACAGAATCATCATACACCAACAATATCACTACACATTATATAAAAGAGACAGCCGGAAAGGCTCTCGCTGGTATCATGGATATCATTAAACATAACTGAAACACCGAAAGCATAAATAGAAACTGAAAATGTACTTGAACCATAAGTTGACGGCGATGGCGCTATGTGGGCTGTTGTCGGCATCTGCAATACAAGCATCAGCACAAGACAACGACACAACGGTCACCATAAGCAAAAACCAGCTGAAAATGCTGGAAGCCATGAATCTGGTGGCCACTACCTACATGGACTCCATACCCGAGAGCACCATTACAGAGATGGGCATCAGGAGCCTGCTTGGCACCCTGGACCCCCATACGAGATACTACACACCTGAGGAGGCTGCCAGCGAGCAGCTGCGCATAGGCACCAGGAAGAAAGGGCCGGGATTGTCGTGCAGGATTTTCAGGGACACCGTAATAGTAGTATCAGTGACGCCCGACAGCCCCGCATACCGCGCGGGAATAAGGCTGGGCCAAAAGGTGGACTCCATCGGCAAATACGCGGTGAGCCTGAGGCATCTGCAACAGACCGACATAAACAGGATAATGGAATCGCAGACAGGCGACTGCATGGACATGGCCGTATATCAGCGCAAGGGCACGCGCCATGTGAGGATAGAAGGCATCGACCACGCTGGATGCAACGGCATCATGGCCCACTACGCACCCAACGACACCACCATATATATAAAGATAGGCAGTTTTGCCAAGGATACCGACACCCAATTCGCCGACCTGATAAAATCGTATCCCCAAAAACGGCACAGAAACGTGGTAATAGACCTGCGTGACAATCCCGGGGGGCTGTATCAGGCCAGCATAAACATAAGCATGATGATGGTGCGCAAGAATGTGAGGGCTTCCAAGAGCCTGAGCCGCAACATAGGCACACTCCACTATCCCGACCAGGACGGCTTGCTGGTGGACAGCAGGATATATGTATTGATAAACGAGAACACGGCATCGGCCAGCGAGGTGATAGCCAGCTGCGTGCAGGACAGCGACGAGGGCGTGATAATAGGCCGCCGGAGCTTCGGGAAAGGCCTTTCGCAGCAGCTCTACACCATGAGCGACGGCTCAGTGATAAAGATATCAAACGCCAGGCTGATAACCCCCATAGACCGCTGCATACAGAAGGACTACAGCGCTGTATCCAAGGAATATTTCTCCGAGACGGCAAGCAGAAGGAATACTGGCGAGAACCTCTCGGCCGACAACATGCCCAAGCCAACCGACACCACCGCCTACCGGACATTGAGGAAGGGCCGACTGATGTATGCGGGCATTGGAGTGGTGCCAGACGTGTTTGTGCCCGAGGACACTACCCGGATACCCGAAAGATGGAAGAAATGGCTGGAATCGGGCCTGCTGACCGACTACGCCTATTTCTACACCCATGTGCACCGCGGCGAGCTATACAAGACATACAGAAACTTCAAGCTCTTCAAGAGCAATTTCCATGTAACGAGGCAGATAGTGGACGAGTTTGTGGATTTCTGCCAGAAGGACAGCCGCAGCGGCAAGATGCCGGACGACTGCGAGAAAGAACTCAACAACTCGCCATATCAGCAGAAAATCACCCAGACGATAGTCGCCATATTCGCCAAGGCAATGTATGGCGAAAACGAGTATATCGAGATAATGAACAACAACGACAAGGATTACCTATCGGCCCTGAGGCTGATAGCCAATCCCTCGGAATACTACAAGATACTGTAAAGGCCAATACAAAAAAACAAGAGCCGGAATCCCGAAGACGGGTTCCGGCTCTTGCATTTTTTTGAAAAACAGGATCCAGATCTGTTAGTATCTGTCGTCGTAGTCGAAATATCCACCCGCATCCTCGTTCTGGATATAGGTGTCGAGATCGTCGTCAAAATCAGAAACAATGGTGTAATTGTCGAAATCCTTGAACTCGTCGTTGTAGAACTGACTGTCGTCCACGTCATCGTCGTCGATATCATCGTCCTTCCTTCTCTTCTTGGACGACTTGCGAGAACCGAAATCATCATCGAAAACGTCGATATCGTCGTCGTTGAGCTCCTCGTCAAACTCGTCGAGATCCAGGTCATCGATATCCATCTCGTCGATATCATCGTCGAACTGCTCCAGGAGTAGATCCGTATCAATGTCATCATCGCTGAAAGCCTCGTCGAAATCCAAATCCTCTTCCTCGAGAGTCTTTTTCTTTCTGGCGGCCTCGTAGCTCAGGCGTCCCGATATAGGCTCACCGTATGCGCCACAGTTATCCTGTTCACGCTTGTTAATCTCAAATTTCATTTTCTTATATTTGTAGTGTCCTTATAATCAATTGTTTGTAATATCAATGCGGCATCTGAAACCGCAATGCAAATATGTATATAATAAATGGGATAGAATAATCTTTGGGCAAAAAAATTTCATTTCGTCTGCAAATAGTTAGTACTCAGACTACAATACAAACGAAACAAGCGCCATTTGTAATACTTGCAAGTTTTGGTTACCTACTTCTGGAACCCCACCAGAATACCAAGACAGCCCTCCAGCTTGCCACTGCCGCCTCCGTCGAAAGGAACAATCTTTACCTTAATCTCCAGATTCATAGTATGGTCGGGGGTAAACTCGAAGAAAGTGATGCCCTCCAGAGGGAACATGTCTCCATCGGCGGTCGTAACCATCTTGTCGCGGGCCTCCTTGCCAAAGTTCTTGAATATCACCTTTTTGGCCTCAGTAACTGTAATCTCCTTGAAAAACATGTCCATACCGCAGACAACGAGCTTGTAGCTCTGTCCCTCCAGGAAAGTACGGTTTAGCTTAACGGTCTCGCCCTCTGTAACAACGGGAGCAAGAAAATTACCGTCCAGGATATATGGATCAAGCTCCGATTCTGCTATGGCCTCTATATATTCATGACATTGACCAAATGCCGATGCAGTCTGCAGGATAAGAGCAACTATTGCACAAAATATTGTTTTTCTCATAACTATGTATATTAGCAAATAATAATCAAAAAAAATAAAAAAGAGTACGCGTCAAGAGCTTCCGGCTAAAAAAACTCGGTAAAATTGTTGCGCACCGCAACCACGCTCTTGCAAATGTTCTGGAAGAGGCTGCTGTCGTATGACGGATCGCCTTCCACCACATACGAGCCGTCCAGATCGGAGTTAATCTCCTGATAGCTTGCCTTCAGGGGCTCCAGCTCCTTCTTGATACGCTCCACGTCAGCACTCTCGCTGAGAGAGTTCAGCATACCCATCAGATCCTCGAAAACAAGTCCCTGCTCCACAATGCACTTGGCGAGAGCCGGATTTTTCTGGGTATCGCAGTCGCAAAGCTGAGTGGATATATATAGACTCTCTATCCACATGCCCATGGCAATCATCACAGCAGTAGGCTTGCGGCTGTTTTCCTTCAATAACGCATCAGAATGGAAAAAAGTCTGCGACACAATCTTTTTCAGCTTATCCTTGTCGGAAATGTTGTCCTCCAGCTCCCTCATCTTTTTCTGCGTGATGATATCTGAAATATCAAGCCCTGACGCCAGGTTCTTGATACAGTCCAGATACTTGAGCGCCACCTGCTTCTGGTCGAAATATATTGAGTAGCTGAGGTCGGCTCCATAAATACCAAGATTGATCGAAGCGGCCATATTGGTGGAATACCTGACCCCGAGCTCGGTCCTATGGAGAATCCCGGACTCATATTCCACGCCTGTACTCTGCACAATATGAGCCACTTCCAAAGGCGAAGGAAGCGAGTAATATACATTGGAACCCTGACGCTGCGCACTCATGCCATACGCCTGGTTTCTCAATTCCTGCTTCGACCTATCGTTACTGGGCCCGCCCGTGCATCCAGCCAACAGCAGCGATGCCAGAGACAAAACACCAAAGATTTTTGACATTCTTCTCATAATATACTATTATTCTGATACTTACTAAATCACCCAATATCTCCCGGATATAGATGGTTTTATAGTTACAAATATATATTTATTCTAAGAAATATAAAATAATTATCAGCAAAAAAATAGCCAAAAATGATTTATTTTTAAACTAAATTTGCATAACTTTGCAAAAAACAAAAGCGAAACAACGATGACTACCGCAGAAAAGAAACTATTTATAAAGAAACTGGAAACCGAGAGCGACCAGCAGCTGGAGGCCACACTGGGCTATTACCGCAAAAACAGCGATCCCGAGCTGATGCCTCACATACTCAGAATACTGGAAACCGACAGGTCGCAGGAAACAAAAGACTCTGTAATAGAGCTTTGCATGGACATAAAATCGGCCGACACCGCCATAGAAGTGTTCGACTACATGCAGGCCACCAGCCACACTCCCACCCGCCACCTGCTGCTAAACACGCTATGGCAGATAGACCAGGACCTATCGATACGAGCCAGCCAACTGGTGGACATAATGCTCGCCATCAGCGATTTCGAACCGGTATTCGACTGCCTTACAATACTGGAAAACTGCTGCGACAACATAGACTCCGACACAGCCGAAACGCTTCACCAACGCCTGAAAAAGGCCGCAGAGAACGCAAGCGCCGACATAGCTGGCATAATATCATCGGCAGCCGAATGCATGAAGGGCAAGAGCACAGCGCAGGCCGACTAAGGAAAATAAAAACCAAGATAAAAAATCAAAAGCGGATGCCGCAAATATATGCAGCATCCGCTTTTATATATGGCTTATTAAAGTAGTATCAAAAAGATTATTTGTCCTTCCATCTGGAATATGGATTACGCGACAGCTCGGAATTATAGTACCTGACATCTCCCGTCACCTCCAGGCCAAGGAAATCAGGCTTCTCGAACTGCTGACTCTCGCATGTAAGCTCTATCTCGGCCAGCAGAAGCCCCTCGTTCTCGCCATAAAACTCATCAACCTCCACCACGAGGTTTTTGTAGTTGACTATATATCTTGTCTTCTCGATAACGCCGGGCTCGCATATCCTCAGCATCTCATTTACCTGATGCGCTGGAATCTCGTATTCCCACTCGTTGCGGGTAAATTCCGACGAGGGCACAGAACTCTTTATCGTAACAAAGCCCTTGTCACCTTTTATCCTAACACGCACACACTTATTCTCATTGCTGAAAATATAGCCCTGCACAATATATGTGCTGGACGATGCAAGATGCTTGAAATCACCCTTCACAAGAAATTTTCGCTCTATCTCGTAAGCCATTTTGTATACAAAATATAGTAGATTTCCAAAACAAATTCTTATTAAACCCTGATACCGATAACGATGATATCATCAAGCTGGTCGAAAGAATCGCCAATCCAGTTGTCGTGGGTCTCCACAACGATCTTTTCCTGACGCTTCATATCATACTGATTGATATCCATCACCAGTTTCTGGAAATTCTTTGTGAGGAACTTGCGGCCCCACTTGCCACCAAACTGATCGATATATCCATCAGAAGTAAGATAGAACGAATCGCCCTCCTTGAGCTGGTAAGAAGTCTTTGTAAAGCTTTCCTTCTCTCTGATATACACACCGATAGGCATAGAATCGGCAGGCATTATGGTAAGGCGCATGTAATCGTTCTCTGTCTCTCGCAGATGCTCAGGCTTCAACAGATTGGCCTTGGCCTGCTCCTCCTGATCCTTGCTGAAATGCTGAACAAGGTAACCATTGTTGTTGGCAGCGGCAAAATGTAGCATCCTGGTATCTATATCGTATCTCACAAGCGAGAGGTCCATACCGTCCTTCTGGCTGGAGTTGATAGAATCCTGATGGAGAGCCTGCTTGACCTCAGCCCTCAGATGATTCAGAATCAAGTCTGGTTCAGTGATATTGCGCTCAGCCACAATCTTATTGAAAAGCGACAGACCGAGCATACTCATGAAAGCACCCGGAACACCATGGCCAGTACAGTCGGCTGCCACCACGAAGATAGACTTGCCGTCCGAATGGAACCAATAATAGTCACCACTTACGATATCTCGCGGGCGGAAGAAAATGAAATAATCGAGATTGAAAGACTGAAGGAAGTTTGGCGAAGGACAAACCGCAGTCTGGATACGTTTAGCATATACAATACTATCTGTAATAGACTTGTTGGCCTGCTCGATAACCTCTTTCTGACGCGACAACTCCTCGTTCTTGGTAAGAATCTCGTTGTTGGCTGCCAGGAGGTTTTCCTTCTGAGCCGTAATCTCATCATTCTTCATTATAAGGTCGGCATTAGCACGCTCAATCTCTTTCTGCTGCTCCTTCAGCTTCTGGTTTTTCTTACGCATTGCCAGTATAAAGCCAAGGAAGAACAAGAGGATAACTCCGAGAAGAATGAAACCATAGATATACTGAGTCTGCTGCTTTTCCTGCTTCGCAATCTGGAGGTCTTTCTCTTTTTGTATACGCTCAAGTTCATTTTTTTCAGACTTTTCCTTCTGGAGGAGAAGCTCATTTTCCAAGCTCACACTCTTGATGGAGTCATTTTTGATACGTTCCTTCTGGGCCTCCAACTCAGCCTCGGCACGTGCAGCCCTTTCACGGTTGAGTCGGGCCTCAGCCTCCTTAACGTTGTTCTGAATACGCAGCATCTCGTTTTTCTGAGTCTCCAGCTCCAACTGGTCCTCGGCCTGCTTTTGCCTAAGCTGTGCCTCAAGTGCCTGACGCTCACGGATATCCTCGTCATTAAGCGCATCCTGATAATTCTTCTCAGCATCGCTCAAACCCTTGAACTCCTCCTGCTTCTGACGCCTTGCGTCGTCTTCCTTGCGGCGGTCCTCATCACAGAGCTGAAGCCAATCCTGATAGTATTTGAGGGCGCGGTCATAGTCACCTTTCTTCTTGTATACCTCGTGATAGCCGAGATAGACACTCTTCAGAGTCTCCCTGTCACCGCTTGTATTGGCATGCTGCAAAGCCTGCTGCTGATAATGCTCGGCATTGTGGATATCATCGTGAAGACAGTAGATATGAGCCATCAGGTTGGCAACACTGGCAGCCTCCTTGTTCTGATTATAAGCCTTCCTAAGGTCATAAGCCTCCTTGAGAGTCTCCATTGCCTTGTCATAATAATCCTCACCCATATTGTGATAACACAATCCCAGGTTGGTGAAAGAAGTTGCGTAGAGGCCAGCAAGCTCTGCATCATTCTGGGTGGCCTGCTTGTCGTACTGGAGAAGATTGTTGAAATGCTGTGCGGCCTTGTCATACTTTTGCTGGCAAACAAGAGAGTAAGCCAGATTGTTGTACGCGTTGAGCTGCTCCTTAAGATTTCCGTGCTTGCCGCACTCGTCAAAGAGCTCTGTATTGTATTTCTCGAGAGTTGGATAATCTTTCTTGCGGATAAGGATATCATTGATTCGCTGATAAGTCATCTTGGTGTTCAGCCAATCATTCTCGCCCTTATAATAATTGAGAAGCTTGTCATAATAGATAAAAGCATTGTCGTAATCGGCGTTGCTGTAATAGGCAATTGCTATATGCTTGTCGGTCTCTACCGACTTGTCGGCCAGGCCCAACTCATCATAAGCCTTTTTGGCCTCAAGGAAGCAGTCGATGGCACGGTCATAGAGCTCACGTCCGAAATACACGCGGCCCAGCTGAGTAACAATGTCAGCATCAGTAATCTTATCATCACGCAGGAAATTGTCGGCATACTGTTTTGTAACCAGGCCGTCCTTTTCCCTTTTCTGGATATCCTCGGCGCGTTTCTCAATAACCTTGCGTGCCTGAAGGTAATTCTGAACAGAAGCTACAGACTCTCCAAGCAGCATGTTGTTGTTTCCCAAAAGGAGACAGCACCTGAGCTGGGTGTTGTAATCGTTGCAGCTCTTGGCATACGCAGCAGCCTTTTGAGCGGCCTGAGACGATTCCTTATAGGAACGGCTCTGCAGAAGCATGTTAGCCAACTCGTAGTTGAGTACGGCCAACCGCTCCCTGCTGGTATCCCTCGCTATCTGATTCTTGAGATCGTCCAATGCCACGGAACCCCGCTGGGCATGAGCCCCCCAGGACACCATCAGCAAGGCCGACAGAATCAGAATACGACAATATGTTTTTAAATTACGCATCAATCTTAAATGTTTTCTTGTTAACCTTTGTACAAATTGAGTTCCAAACTACTGTATATAGCCAATAAATATTAAAAATCGTAAGTAATACCAAAGCGCACAGTTCTATAATACTGTGGATTGAATGGAAGATCCACGTCCATATTCTTGACATCTATGCCTCCATACAATGCATTGGTGACATTGCCCACACGCAGAATACCGCTCAGATGATCATTGATCCTGGCTGTGAGCGATATGTCGAGGTTGTAATATGCAGGCGACCAGAAATATGGATTCTCAGACGCCTGATAATAGGTTCTCGCTATCTTGGAGCAATAAGTATTATCCAGTCTCAGGTGAAGTATCTTTATGAAATCCATATCCAGGGTTACCTGGGCCTGACGCTCGGGTGTGCCGCGGATGTACGAAACCTTCATATACTGATCGGCGGCATTCTCCTCAGCAGCATTGTTGTAAAGATTCTCGTATCCAAGAGTATAGGTGAACGAGGCTCTTAGTCCAAGCTTGAAATTAGACTCAATAGACTCATAAATGTTGTTGAGCACCAGAATACCCTGAAGCGCGTATATCTGAGTCTTCGCATCCTTCAAGTTCGCATAGGCGCGAGTCCATTCACGGCCTTTGGTGGTGCTGAAAAAGTCGGTGACACCTGTATAATAAGGTGTAGGGTAAACATTGCGGTCAAGCCTTACCCAGCATCTTACCAGAGGATCCTTCACAGCATTGTTATAACCAATCAGCTCGAAATAATTCTTGGTTCTGCCGCCATTCTTGTCCTTGAAATAATACCTGAGACCCAGCTCGTAAGAGGAAATCTTCTCAGGGTGAATCTCATCCATATCGGAAGGAATATGGTGAACAGCAATTGTATAAGGCACACCTGGCACAACATTCTGCATGGCCACTCCCACACAATAATAAATCTGGGCCGGAGAAGGCACCTTATAGGAACTTCCGTATGATGCCCTCAGGGTAATACGGTTGTCGTCAGTGATTCTATACAAGGCTGAAATTCTCGGATTTACAGAATGATTCCACAACGAGCTGTAGTCGTATCTGGTACCACCTGAGATAGAGAATTTCTTGAAATCCAAGTCAGCGAGCATGTATGCGCCGGCCTGCCAAGCCGAATAGGGATTAATTCCGAAAACTCCAAACACCTCGTCCTCATACTCAACCTTGTCGGAGAAAATAGAATAGGCATCGAAGTCGAACTTGCGGTCACATTCCAGAACGGGAGGCAACACACCGTAAAACTGCCATGACGCACCAGCATTGATAGTAAGCATCCGGCTCAACTCGGTATTGTTGAAAACCTGCCAGTTGATATTCTCCTCAACGCCAACCTCGTCGCTTGCAGCATATGAATACTGTGGCAGCTTGCTCCAGTTTACTCCACGGCTGGAATTCTTGTCCATCCTGTAGCAGATATACCTGGCAGCAGTGTTGGAAGTGAGGTTTCCGTACTTAACATCAGAGTTTATTGTGAAACGGTGGATATACTCACCGAGCATATTGCGGCACTCGCTCATGTTGTAAGTGAAAGGACTCTGGCCAAGATCGGCAAAATCCATACGGTGCATCATATTGTAGGTAACCTTGATGGCGCTGATGCTGTATTCGGCTCCCAGCTGCGAAGCTCTCTGGGGAATTTCGCAGATATCAGGAGTATAGAAAGGATTGTCGGCACTGCCCACATAATTAACGTTGTAATAATCGAGCATCGACAGATATGGAGAAAGCTTCTGGAAAGTGCCAGGAGTAATCATGTCCCTATTTACATCAAACTTGTTGCCATTTACCACAAGCTCAAGATTCTCACCATTCTGCATGAAATAGTTCCACCTGTTGTAAAGGTCGTCGTCCTTTGGCACATTAAGGTCCGAGGCGGCGATATTGCTTCCATAAAACGACAACTGGCTTACATACTTTCCATGGCCGAGTTTTGCACCGGAATGGAAATTGATATAGCAGCTGTTGCCGGTTCCAAGCATGATGTCGGCAGAGGTAAACTGTCCCGACTCAGGAGTACGTGTCTTTATATTAATAACACCGGAACAGGCGTCATTACCATACGAGGCTGATGCTGGACCGTAAATAATCTGGATCTCCTCAGCCTGACGGATCGGAATATCGGCGCCGAGAGGCATTCCATAGTTGCCCTGAGGCTTTACGTCCACATCATTGAAAAGTATCTTGGTATAAGTGTTGCCGAGAAGGCCGCGCTGCATGAAAGCCTCGCCAAGCTCCCCAGACTGAGGCTGAGAGACCCTGATGCCGGGAACCATCTTGAGAACATCGGCTAATGTGATATATCCATTGCGTACAATATCGTCATGACTAATGGTAAAGATTGTAACAGGCTGCTCGTCGATATCCTTATTGGAACGGAGAGCCCTTACAACGTGAGTCTTCGAATTGGGCGGAATTATCACGTTGTCTATATCAAAAATATTGCGTTCCAACACCTCCATGTCCGGCTGGGCATTGGAGGTGACGGTCGCAACTATCAGTAACATAAGCAAATAAACCTTTTTCATCGTCTTAGCTTTGTTATATTTGTCTGTCTTGCAAAACTAAACATAAAAAACGAAATACACAAGTTTTATTTAAGTTTTTTTTAGGTTTTTATCAATACAGAAAGATTTCGAAAAAAATTAATTTTTTTTGATAAAATATGTGGGCGGTATCAGAATTTTTATTTATTTTTGGGTTGAAATTTTTACCAACACAAAATGAGTACTTCAATCATCGCGGTAAGCAACCACAAGGGCGGAGTAGGCAAAACCACCTCCACCGTAAACATAGGCGCCGGGCTGGCCCTCACTGGCCACAAGGTGCTCCTTATCGACATGGACCCCCAGTCCAACATGACCCAGAGCTACGGCATCAACAAATCGGAGGTGACGGTTTATGAGGTCCTGAAGGGCGAGGCCGAGGTAAAGACTGTGGAGGTTTTCCCAAACCTGGAAATCCTTCCATCTAATCTTGACCTCTCGGGAGCCGAGATGGAGCTCATCAACGAGGCCGGCAGAGAATACATTCTGAAAGAGGCCATCGCCAATATCAAGAACAACTACGACTACATTCTCATAGACTGTCCACCATCGCTGGGCCTGCTCACTATAAACGCCCTGGCCGCAGCCACCGAGGTTTACATTCCGCTTCAGGCTCATTACCTGGCAATCAAGGGTCTTACCAAGATCATCGAGGTGATAGGAAAGGTGAAAAAACGACTCAACAAGGACGTAGAGATAACAGGTGTGTTCGTAACTCAGTTCGACAAGCGAAAGGTTCTGCACCGCGACGTGGTGGAGACTATCTACACATACTTCCAGGAAAAACTGTTCGACTCCCGGATCCGCGACAATATAGCATTGGCCGAGGCACCAAGCCAGGGTATGGATATTTTCCATTACGACCGCTACAGCAAGGGCGCCGAAGACTACAAGAACCTGGTGGCCGAGATAATGGAACGCCACGGCGAAGTTATTGAGTAATAATCAATTAATATGATTTTACGTTATGGCAAAGAAAAACTTTAAGGGAGGGCTCGACAGCCTTATAGAAAACTCGCTCGGAATAAGGAAATCTGGCAAGAAAGGTGAGATGAGAGGTAACCCTATCGATCTGCTGCCAGAACAGAAAGAGAACGAAAAGAAAGAAGAAAAGGACTTTTTCTTCAAAGACGACGATAAAAAACAGACTGCTGAAAACTCCAAGGATGCCAAGGCGGAACCCCAGGCATCAGAGGCTCAAAAATCTGAAAACCAGGCATCAGAGACTCAAGTTTCTGAAACACAGGCATCAGAGCCACAAGCATCAGAGAAAGAAGAGACAGCAGCCATAGAGCAGCCGGAGGCCCAGGAAAACAGCGTGCCGGAGACTCAGGGAATCACTGCGAGCGAGGAAAACTCAAATGAACCCAACAACGACTCCGCAACTGCCGCAAGCCCTGTACAAACAGCAGAGGCAAAGGAAGATACAGTGGAGGTGAAAACCGTGATAAAGACCCCTACAATAGAGGTGGAGGCCAACGACAGCGAGAAAAACGTATTCCTGAAAAACATGGTGGCCGACCTTAGAAAGGAATTGTACCTCTGGCGAAACGGAAAAATCAACGTACAGAGTTTCAACGCGACACTGCACTCTCACGGTCTTAAATACAATCCCGACAACAACGAGATTGAGGAATTCTAAACAAGAGATTTATTATATTTATTTTCAAGTATATATTATCGAGCAAACAGTAGTAAAAAAAGAAAGCGGATTTCCAGGCAATTTATGGAAATCCGCTTTTATTGTATCCTAACCCATGGCTTCGGAATCGGGGTCGTTGAAGTCCTCGCCGTCCGTAAGGCCCAACTCAACAAACTCTTCCTCGCCGTGCATCTCGCCGGATATCACACCCTCAGGCGAATCCTCCGAAACAACCTCGGTGAGCGCCATATCTGGCTCAACTCCAGCACTTTCGAGCTGCTGACGGGCTATTTCCTTCATCTCCTGCTCGGTGTAGATCTTCACCACCTTGGGCTCATCATCATCTACGGAAGTCTCTGTGGTAGTGGTTACAGTGGTAGTTGTTGTGGTGGTTGTGGTAGTGACAGTGGTAACAGAATCGTCGTCGTCGTCCACATCGAGCGGAACAGCCGAACCCAACGATTCGTCCATATCATAGATATCAACAACCTCGGGCTGCTCAGGCCTTTCGGTCTCCGGTTCGGCCAGGTTGCTTTCAGCATCCTGATCCTGGTCCTGGGCATAGAACTGAGACAGGGTCTCCTCGTCTACGTCGCCTTGATTATCGTCATCGTCATTAGCAGGCTCCTCAATGTCGGCGTCTTCCAGGTCGTCGGGCGATAGTTCCTGATATGCGATTATTTCTTCCTCCTGATTCTCAGCGTCTTGAGGCTGGTCCTGAATAGGCTCTCCCAATATCGAGACGTTTGTGTCGGTTGTTGTCTCTGTAGTAACCACGGTAACTGTCTGGGTAGTGGTCTGGGTCTCGGCTTCATCATTGTCGTTGTCAACAATCTTGGTGAAGGTATCACCCTCGCTGTTTATCACCACAGTCTCAGGAACGGCAGAATCTTCCTTCCTGTCGACAGAATCCTCCTTCTTGTCGGAAGAACCTTCTACTTTCTTATCATCACCGGAGGGAGTCAGGTCAGCAAGATTGCTCTGAGTGCCGTCGCCCTGATCCTGCTGATAGAACTTGGAAAGCTGCTCCTCTACCTCAGGCTCATTCTCAGTCTTTGTTTCCGGTTCTGATACTGCCTTTGTTTCTGATTCTGTTATTACCTTGGTTTCGGTTTCGGATACCACCTTTGTTTCTGATGCTGCCTCAGTTTCAGGGGCAATTTCTATCACAGTCTCAGATTCTGCCACCTTCTCAGGCTCTGCAACCACCTCCTTTACAGTCTCTATGGTGGTAGTCTCCACAGTAGTGGTCTCTACGGTCTTGGTCTCCACTACCTTGGATACGGAATTGTCGATAGGATCGCCATCGCTGTCCACCAACTTCTCGAATGTATCGCCTGAGGTGTTTACAACCACCCTCTCGGACTTCTCTATAGAGGTATTTTCGCCATCGAGAGTTACAACAACAGGGTCATAATCAGACACTTGAATATTGGTTTCAACAGTCTGCTTCTCAATCCTTGTTGTATCGAGGTCATAGCTGATTACCTGGACATAATCGTCGGCATAAAGCTCGAACTGGCTTGAAAGCGACCAAACTCTGAACCAAACCCTTAGCAGGATAAAAATCTGCTGAACAACAAACATGGCAATGATGCCAAACATGGTGTTCATGCCTATCTTGTCGAAAGTAAGCTTGTAGAGAATGAGCGCCACGATGGGGGCCACAAGCAGCAACGCGTAGAGGAAATATGTACGCAGGAAATTATTGAAAACAAACTTGGTAGCCTTGCCAATGGCCTTGAGGACACGGCCAGTCTCGGCCATCTCCATATAGAACTTGGCATAATCGGATATCATGAGCAAGAGCACTATGCTGCATGCGAATATAAAAGCGGCCACTCCGTATGCCCAGAACAGCGGTGTCTCGGTAACCACGTTGTCGAAGAGGGAAAGCACAAACCTGGCCACGCCAAACAAGACGCATGCTGTAACCAACTGTGCAAAAAGCATGATGATATCGCAGAGCAGAAACCTGAAGAAATTGACTCCCGCGCCAGAGAAAAATGTGGACACGGTGAAATCCTCACGGTTGAATGTGCGCACGATGCCACCCACAAAGAATATCATCAACAGCCAGAATATCAGCACCGAAAACCTGGACTGACCCAATATTGAATCGAGATTCCAGGAGTGGAAATTCTGCAATTCGGTGAATGTGGTGTAGTCAAGATTGTCCACAGCCGCGCTGCCAACCGCGCTATCGAACGAGAAGAAGAATGGCAATGCCAGCGACAATCCGAGCAAAAGCGTGATCGCAAATATCAGCAATATCATCCTGGGATGACGCAACGAGTTCTTGAAACCTCTGCCGTATGCTTTTATTATATTCATCTTGTGTGTTGATTAAGTTCTACAATAGGTTATGCGAAAAATGCCACTGTCTGGAAAATATTCTCGAGCCAGAACAGGAACTTAGTGGCGTATTTCCATATAGGATTGGAAGCGCCCTCCAGCCGCACCGAGTTGTTCACGAAATCGATGTCGCAGGCTATCTTGCGCTCGGGATCTATCTGGGCCATGACAACGGGACTGTTGCCCTGCAATACAAACTCATGGCAGCGTCCGCGTCCATCCCAGTTTAGGAGCTGAGTCTCTCCGTTCTCGAATGTTACCAACACCTCCACAGGCATCACCATTGTGCCCATGCGCTGGACGAATACCGACGAGCGGGTCTCCTGGGCCGAATCCCTGTCGAGGAAAAGCTTGGAGATTCCATTGTCGAAAAATCCGTGCTCGGTATTGTTCATCGTGCGGTTTACAATCTTGGTGAGCTTGTAGTCACAAACCTGGTCGGTGCGGAGCATCGATTCGAAAAACCAGTTGAGGTCTGGGCCTAAGGTCGCGCTGTTCATGGCGGCAACTTCCTGATTTATAACTGCTATGAAATCGCGTCCGGATGGATGCTTGAACTTGTATTTCTCGAAATAGCTGCGCATTGCATTGCGGAAATGCTCGGCGCCCATCAGTCCCTTAAGTGTCTGCATCATTGTGGAAGCCTTGGAATACACCAGCATTCCATAATTGTAGGTTGGATATTTCCATACAAAATTGTCGATGGAGGCTATGGCGGGATTGTAGCTCTGTGTATAGCTGGTACGGTGCAATTCCGACATGTTCATCTTGAATCCCATGAAATTGTAGAGCGAACCGTCACCGTAATAATAGTCCATCACCTCGCCATCGTAGAATGAGGTGAAACCCTCGTCGAGCCATGCTTCCTCAAACTCGTTGTTGGCAACTGTGGCCATGAAGTAATTGTGGATAAACTCGTGAATAACAACCTCCTCGGTTCTGCGCACTCCGTTTGGCACATTGCGGAAAGTATTCACGGTAATAAACATGGGATACTCCATTCCGGCGGCATCAGAGGCGTAATATGGACAATCCACCAGTGTAATCTGTGTGTAAGGGTAATCGCCAACGTTGTTCTGCATGTATTCTATGGCATTCTTGGCAGCCTGCATGAAGCGCTTGGTCTCGCCGCTGTGCTCGGGAAGGTACATGAGCTTCACCCCCTTGGAATTGTAAGTATCAGTGATAACCTGGAATCTTGGGGATGCTGTCCAGGCAAAATCGATGACGTCGTTGGCGTGGAACTTGTAAATCCTGGTGCCTTCGGTGGAGGTGGCCTCGTAGGTCTCCACACCGGTGGCTCCTACCTTGAAGTTCTCAGGCACTGTGATAGTGACGTCGTAGGTGCCGAAGTCGGCATAAAACTCGCTGTTGTAGTGGAACTGGTGGCAGTTCCATCCGCCGCGCTTGCGCTGACGCATGCCCTTGGGCTCGTATACGCCAATCTTGGGGAACCACTGGCCCACAAGGTAGAAATCGCCGCGCTCGTAGCCGGTGCGGGATATTATCTTGGGCAGTTTGGAGAGGAAAGATATGCTTATCTTTATCTGCTGTCCCGGCATCAGGGGCTCGGGCAGCTTCACTGACATTACAGTCTGATCGCTGGCGTTGTTGTCGTCGGGCTGTACGTATTTCAGGTCCTGGGTAAGGGGCTCGCCATCCACTATCACCATGCGGTTGATATCAATGTATCCCATCTCGCCCTCCAGCATGTACTCACCGGCATTGTAGCCGGTATTCATCTGGCTCTCAACGAAATATGTGCTCTTGCTATTCTTGAACGCATTAAGATAGGTATGGAACATCAGCTCGGATATTGTATCCTGCGATGTGTTTTTCCATGTAAGAATCTCAGTACCCGACACACATTTGGCGTCGGTATCGAGTTTTGCCTCGATAGTGTACGATGCTACCTGCTCGGTCTGGTCGGGCAGAAAAGTCACCTGAGCCATGGCGCAAAAGGCCATAGCCGATAACAGTACCGTTGTCAATAGTTTTCTCATGTCCTTGATTTTCCGATAATATTATAAGCAATAGGAGTATGTACAAATCCTATTGAAGCGTAAAATTATTGAAAAAAAATCATAAAAACAAACAAAATTCATAAAAAAGTAGCGCAAAACGCAATAATAAATCAATATGTTACAAAAATACAACTATTGATTACCCAAATTCTCCGGTACCAGCTGCAGATTGTAGCCCCAGGCATCGCTGGAGAGGTTGCTGACCTCTATATAATATGTGTCTGGCTGCATTATCCACATGGGGAATGTGTTGGTTTTGGCGTCTTTTTGGAGGCTGACTATCTCGCTGCCCTTGGAATTTGTAACCACAATCCTGGCCTTGTGGGTCTGCGATCCGGTGTCTGATATTTTCAGGAAAACCTGCTGGGGCACAGCGTTTTTCTTGAATGTTATCTTGTAGAAGTCGTGGTCGTTGTAGCTGATGCCGCCTTTCTTGTCAACCATCTTGTGGAATGTGTGGACATTCTGGGCTCCAAGCTTGAGCACTGTGCTGAGCTCGCGGCAGAAATCGGGCTCGCAGTCGTCGGCCACGATGGCCCCTGTCTTGTATTCCCAAAGGCCGGCGTTTTTCATGCGGGCGGCCTCCAGGAGCATGTATTTCTTCTGGTCGTCGTTGAACTTGCGGCGGGCGCTCTTTTTGGGATTGTATGACATGATATTGTCGGGGATATCGAGCGCATGTCCCAGGCCCATGAAATGGCCCACCTCGTGGGCTATCACAGATGGGTCCTCGCCCTTGGCTACAACCACACTGCCTGTGGGGCTGAAACACACTCCCGTGAAATTCTTGTCCTTGTTGTCGTGTCCGCCCTTCCTGAGCGCCGGCACCAGGGCAATATTCAGCATGTTGCGGTCGTGGCGTATCAGCGACTGCCATGGCATCTGGCCGTAATAGCCGAAATCGTCAAACTTCTTTTTGGCCACATATTCCACGTCCACAAGATAATAAGACAGATGGGTGTTGTTCTGCTTGTTCAACTTGTTGAGGTTCTGCATTGTAAACTTTATGTCGTCGGCCGTGGGGGCTTTGTCCTTGCCATAGACCCATATCTTTGTGGGCACGGCATAGTTGACCTGGGCCACGGAATACACTGCCGTGGCCAGCATCAGAATTATTATAAGAAACTTCCGCATTGGTTATTCTATTACATTACTTTCTCGATATTCTTCACACGTTTGAAACGCTCCCTGAGGGCCTTGAGCTGATGCTCGCCATTCAGGTTTACCGACAGGGTGGCGGTAAACTTTCCTCCAGGCTCCTCCGATATGCTGAACGACCTCATGTGTACATGGAACTCGTTCACTATCACATTGTTGATGACATTGTGCATGCTCATGTCGTAAACGCCAGAAAGCTTTATGGTTGCGTTTATCACCTCCTTGGAGGCATCAGCCTTCCATATAGCCTTCACCACGCGGTAGGGAAACCTCGTGAGAATGTTGTTGGCGTTTGGACAGTCGTAGCGGTGGATCTTGGTGCCCTTGTCGGCGGTGATGAAGGCGAAGATCTTGTCGCCGGGCAGAGGCTTGCAGCACTTGGCGAATGTATATCCCATGGTATCCATGTCGCTGATGGTGAGATAGTCGGTTGCGCTGTCGGTTTCGGCCTGGCGGTATTTCTTCTCCTCGGCGGCCAGCTGCTGGGCGCTCGTCTCCTGAGGGTTCAGGAAGGCCTGCTTTATCTTGTGGGGGTCCAGGGTGCCCTCGCCAAACTGCTGATATAGAGACACGGCGGTATCAGCCCCGAAATGCTTCATCATCTTTATGACGTTGGCATCGTTGAACTGGAGGTCGGCCTGTGCGAGTTTCTGGCGGATAATGTCGCGGCCAATCTCTGCCAGGCGGTTTTTGTTGGCATCCACGATACGGCGTATGCGTGTCTTGGTGCGGCTGCTGTGGGCTATCTTTATCCAGTCCTCGGTGGGTTTCTGGCTGTTGGAGGTGAGCACTTTCACGGTGTCGCCGTTGCTGAGCACATGTTTGAAGGACACAAACTTGCCGTTTACATGGGCTCCGTTGCACTTGCTGCCCACCTCGCTGTGTATGCCGAAGGCGAAATCGAGCACGGTGTCGCCCTCGCGCATCTTTATGAGGTCGCCGGTTGGGGTAAAGACGTAGATCTCGTCGGAATAGAGGGCTTTTTTCTCGGCTGATACGTTCTTTCCCTGGTCGGGATTCTCGATGGCCTCGCGTATGCGGGAGAAAATGTTGCCACCGGCCTTGCCGTCGGTTCCGTTCTTGTATTTCCAGTGTGCGGCCAGACCCTTCTCGGCAATCTCGTCCATGCGGGTAGTGCGTATCTGGACCTCCACCCAGCGGCCCTCGGGACCTATGAGCGTGGTGTGGAGGCTCTCGTAACCGCTGGCCTTGGGCACGGAAATCCAGTCGCGCAGACGGTATGGATTAGGCTTATATTTCTCAGTGATAATGGAATACACCTTCCAGCAGTCGGACTTCTCGTCTTCGGGCTTCGAGTCTATTATCACACGTATTGCGAAAAGGTCGTATATGCCATCCACGTCCACGTGCTGCTTTTTCATCTTGGTCCTGATGCTTGCGATGCTCTTTGGGCGCCCCTTTATGTGGACCTTCAGGTTCAGCTTCTCGAACTTCTTCTTGAGGGGCTCTATGAACTCCTTTATGTACTTGTCGCGCTCGTCCTTGCGGATCTGGAGCTTGTCGGCTATGGACCTGTAGGTGTCGTATTCAAAAAACTTCATGCAGATCTCCTCCATCTCGGTCTTTACCTTGTAGAGGCCGATACGGTGGGCTATTGGGCTGTAGAGATATTGCACCAGTGTGGCCACGCGCACGCTCTCGGGATCGTCGAGGCCCTTTATGTGGCGTATCTTCTGCAGGTATTCGGCCAGGAGTATGATGATTGCCCTTACATCGCCCGACATTGTAACGAGGAGTTTTATGTGGTTCTCGTTCTGAGACTTGAGTTTCTCTATGTTGAAATCGGGAATCTTGATGATGCCGGAAAGAATGCGTGAGACCTCGCTGCCCAAGGCATTGTCGGCGAGCAGCTGCTCCAGTCTTTCCCGGTCGAGATACGCATAGGGCACGATGGCGCATACAGTGGTGGCGTCGGCATTGATCTCGTCGGCGGCTATGGAAAGGAACTCATCGGCCTGATGCTTCTCCCCAACTCCCATCTGCTCCACCCTTGTGGCTACGTCAAGAAGCATCTCGCGGTCGCTGTCCGATATGGTGGCAAGGTAATTTGCAAGTATTTCAGCTATCATAGGTTTTTGGTTTTATTACTGGATACAAAAATACAATATTTCTTTAATAAACAAGCAGATCGGTCACAAAAAATGACTGAGCCTGATATTATTACACAAAAGGCCTGCGGGAATATCAAACACATTCCAGCAGGCCTCTCCATAATAATATAAGTGTAGACGCTATGCGTCGATATTGGCGTATACGGCGTTTTGCTCGATAAACTCACGTCTTGGCGGCACGTCGTCGCCCATGAGCATCGCGAAAGTTCTGTCGGCCTCGGCGGCGTTCTCTATGGTGACGAGCTTCAGGGTGCGGGTATCGGGATTCATTGTTGTCTCCCAGAGCTGCTCGGCATTCATCTCGCCCAGACCTTTGTATCGCTGGACAGTGCAGCTGTCCTCGCTGCCGTTTCCGAAGTCGTTGAGAGCCTGCTGTCTCTGATCCTCGGTCCAGCAGTAGCGCTGGTTCTTGCCTTTTTTCACGAGATACAATGGAGGATTGGCCAGATAGAGATGGCCCTGCTCAATGACCTCCTTCATGTATCTGAAGAACAGTGTCATGGCCAGAGTCTGGATATGGGCGCCATCCACATCGGCATCGGTCATGATGATGATCTTGTCGTAGCGCATGTCCTTGAGGTTGGCGGCCTGAGAGTCCTCCTCTGTGCCTATTGTGATTCCGAGAGCAGTGTATATGTTCTTTATCTCCTCGTTCTCGAGGGTCTTGAACTGCATGGCCTTCTCCACGTTGAGGATTTTGCCTCGCAGCGGAAGTATTGCCTGATACATACGGTCGCGGCCCTGCTTGGCTGTACCGCCCGCCGAATCTCCCTCGACGATGAAAATCTCTGTCTTTGAGTGGTCTCTCGAGGAGCAGTCGGCCAGCTTGCCGGGAAGGCCGGCACCTTTGAGCACACCCTGCTGGCTCTGCACCAGCTTGCGGGCGTTGGCGGCTGCCAGACGCGCCTTTGCGGCCAGCATTACCTTGCCTACTATGTTGCGCGCATCAGCCGGATGCTCTTCCAGATAGTTGGTGAGCGCCTCGGATATGGCAGCCGACACGGCAGGACCCACCTCGGTGTTTCCGAGCTTGGTCTTGGTCTGTCCCTCAAAGAGAGGCTCCTGCACCTTTACAGATATGATGGCTGTAAGTCCCTCGCGGAAGTCGTCGCCGGCTATCTCCACCTTCTTGTCGAGCAGGTTGCTCTTCTCGGCGTATGCCTTCAGGGTGGATGTAAGACCGCGGCGGAAACCAGTAAGGTGAGTACCGCCCTCGTGGGTGTTGATGTTGTTTACGTAGCTGTGGATATTCTCGCGGTAAGTGTTGTTGTACTGCATGGCCACCTCGATAGGAATTCCGCTTTTCTCGGTGTTGAGGTGGATAATCTCGCATAGCTCGTCCTTGCTTACCTCCAGATAGTCGATGAAGTCCTTGAGACCGTTCTCGGAATAGAAAACGTCCTCGCGGATATTGCCCTGCTCGTCCTTTGTGCGCAGGTCGTGGAGCTCCAGATGCACACCTTTATTAAGGAATGCGAGCTCGCGCAGACGGGCAGCCAGTATGTCGTATGTGTATTCGTGACAGGTGAACACAGAATTGTCGGGCAGGAAATGGATTGTTGTACCGGTTTCCTCCATGGGGCACTCTCCTATCACAACCACTTCTGATGTGGGCTTGCCGATAGAGTATTCCTGCTGGAAAATCTTGCCGCCCCTCTTCACAGTGGCCTTGAAATATGTTGACAATGCGTTAACGCACGACACTCCCACTCCGTGGAGACCTCCGGAAACCTTGTAGGAATCCTTGTTGAACTTGCCACCCGCGTGGAGCACTGTGAGAACAACCTCCAATGCGCTCTTGCCCTCCTTCTCGTGGAAGTCGGTAGGGATGCCTCGTCCATTGTCTATCACCGTGATGGACTCGTCGGTGTTGATATATACGTCGATATTATTGCAGTAACCTGCAAGGGCCTCGTCGATAGAGTTGTCAACCACCTCATACACAAGGTGGTGGCGGCCTCTCTCGCCGGTATCGCCTATGTACATGGCAGGACGCTTGCGCACAGCCTCAAGGCCCTCGAGCACTTGAATACTGCCGGCGTCGTATGCCTCGGCGGTATGAGCCTGATTATTGTTGTTTTCTTCCATTCTTATAAATGTGTAAAAATTCTTTCAAGCACAAAATTAAACTTTTTCTCAAACAATACCAAAATTTTTTTGCCAAAATCAACAAAAAATGTCAAAAATTTATCTGCTATTTAAAATCTGTTTTTTATATTTGCAATCTGAAAAAGAACAATGATAATGGAAAAGAACAATATTCTGGTAAGCTACTCCGATGTGGATATCAGCCGGGCCGGCAACACCATCCTCAGCAAGATAGGATTCGTGATAAAAGCCGGCGAGCTTGTTACAATAGAGGGCCCGATAGGCTCGGGCAAGTCGTCGCTATTCAAGACCCTGTATGTGGACCTGCCCATAAGCGGGGGACAGGCCAATGTGCTGGGATACGATATCAGAAACCTGAGGAACAGGAAAATAGCCGAGCTGAGGCGCAGGATGGGCATTGTGTTTCAGGAGTATCAGCTATTCGACAACAAGACCGTATACGACAACCTCTACTTTGTGGTGGATTCGATAGGATACAAGCCTCAGGGCATCTGCATCGAGGATCACATAATGCAGGTGCTGAAGAAAGTGGGCATGGAGAGCAAGAGGGGCACCTTCCCCCACATGCTGAGCGGAGGCGAGAGGCAGAGCGTGGCCATAGCAAGGGCCATAGTCTGCAATCCCGAGCTCATAATCGCCGACGAGCCTACGGGAAACCTGGACGAAGCATCAGCCCTGCACATTGCGCAGCTGCTCGACAACCTGGCAAAGGATGGCGCAGGTGTAATGGTGGCCACCCATGACGAGGCCGCATTCCGCAATGTGGACCACCGGTGCCTGAGGATAGAGGGCGACAAACTGGTAGAATAAATATCCAGATCCATAGATATGAAAGACGGGGTTAGCTCCGTCTTTTTTGTTTGTTACTGATACACAATACAATATGAGAAAACTTATTATAATCGCACTGCTGACAACCGTTATAATGGAATGTGCGGCACAGCATCCGTACAATACGGACTGGAGGGTATACGAAAACGACTATGCCAAAATAATATACCCTGCCAACAACGCCTACGCCGCCGCAAGAGTGGGCTACGCAATGCGCCACGTGTATGAGGCCGACACTGTAAACATGGGCGCGCATCCCAGGAAAATGCCGATAATCATCTCGCCAACCTCCTGCACCTCAAACGGATACACAACGATGCTGCCATACAAGATGTTCCTATACACCAAGCCCACCGACTACGGCGAGATGAGCGGAATGTACTGGTATCAGAATCTATTGAGCCACGAGTTCCGCCACATTACCCAATACAGCCAGTTTGACAAGGGTTTCACCCGCATGGCCCACTGCATATTTGGCGGATTCGGCTGGTCAGGTCTGCAATACTCTGTGCCTCAGTGGTATTACGAGGGCGATGCAGTGTATGCCGAAACTGTCACCTCCACTATGGGGCGCGGAAGAGCGGCCCTGTTCGAGATGCCTGTGGCTGCAATGCTAATGGAGAACAGCAATCTGTATCCATACGACAAAATCATCTACAGATCGTACCGCGACTATATTCCAACCCAATACCCTATCGGCTACCTGATGACCACGGGAGCCAAGCGCAAATACGGCAACGACATTTTCGCCAAGGTATCAGAGAATCAGAAATGGTACTCGTTTTGGCCGTTCGCCTTCGGACAGGGATTCAAGAAGGAAACGGGCAAGAATCTGAGACAGAATTATGAGGAGATTTTCGGCGAGCTAAGGGATTTCTACAAGCAGAGAATCCGCGAATGCGGGGCTACTGAGCACCGTTGTTTCAGCAATCAGAACCACAAGACATACACCAGTTACCGTCATCCGAAAATACTGGACGACAGCACATTGTTATGCCTAAAATCGTCGCTGAGCCAGACCGGCAAGTTCATAACCATAAACATCGCCACAAAGAAAGAAACCGTAATCTGCAACACCGACGCATCCACATTCGATACCGACGGCAGGATTGCGGTATACGCCACATCGGTGCCCGACCTGAGATGGAGCCTGCGCGACTATTCCGACCTTGCGATTGTGAACCTCGAGAGCGGCAAGACAAGGATCGTGACCAGCAAGGAGCGCATCTTCGAGCCTTCGATTTCGGAGGACGGCAAGAGGATTGTGGCCACAAGTTTCAGCGAGAGCGGAGAATGCAGCATAGTGGTTTTCGAGAGCGACGTAACAGGCTCATTATGGACTCCAAAAAGGAAGACCACGGTAAAGAAAGGGTTCGACGAGCGGTACTATCTGCGTCAGCCCATTTTTCTGGACGACAACAGGATAGCCTACATCCTGACGTTCGCCAATATGAACCACATAATGGTACTTGACCTCAGGGACAATTCCGAGAAAGAATGGCTGGGGGCTACGCACAACAACATTCAGGACCTATCAAGGTTGGAATCAGCAATCTGTTTCGTAAGCGACAAGACAGGCATCAGCAACCTTTTCGCCGTAACGGAAGACGGCAGAATGGACCAGCTTACCAACTCGAAAATCGGAGCCGTATCTCCCCGCGGCAATTACAAAATGATTTTCTTCAACGAGTACACCTGCAAGGGCTACAAGATATCAGGAGTCAAGATAGGCGAGTATCAGGGCCCAAGCATCAGCAAAAAGGCCGAATACTACAAGCCCCTGCTCGACAGGGAGGCCAGCGGCAGTCTCGACAAGCCTCTCACCTACGATTGGGTAAATCCCCAAAGCACATTGGAATCCAGCAAGAAATACCACCAGTACAGCGATCCCATAAGGTTCCTGGGCATACAGCCCATAATAGATGAAAACAAGGTGGGCGCCTTGACTAAATCGTCCAACAATCTGGAAACTCTCTTTCTGAACGGACAAATAGTCTACCGACTCGACCCTGGATATGTAAGAGGATATGTATCAGCCACATACAGAGGATTTTATCCGGTTCTCTCCCTGAGCGCGTCGCTGGGTGAACTGGGGGAGAACAGGGTGAGCTACAACATTTTTGGAGAGAGAATGGACAGCAGGTTTTTCTGGAGGGAGCATGTGATATCGGGGTCGGTATCGCTGCCATTAAACCTTTCGAGGCTGAATTATAAGCAAAACCTGAACCTGAAAGCAGGGATGGATTATTACATAGTGAAAGGCCGGGACCAGCTGAGGGTGGATGAACTGCGAAATGGAGAATTTCCTATGATAAACACCTCATTGTCATACGGTTGGAGCTGGAGGTCTGCTTACAGGGATTTCAATAGTCCACTGGCGTTGGGGGTAACGCTGTCCACCATTCAATCGGTAGACAACATTATTGAAGCAGGCATCAGCACTATAAGCGCAGGGCTGACAACAAGAGGCCTGTTTGCTCAAAACTACCTGACTATCAATGGATACATAACAAGGCAGAATGATATAAGAAACCCCGACAAGACGTATCTGCTAAACTCATCGGTATTTGAGATAAGCGGCTACAAAAGCATGAGGGTATTGAAAATGAGGCGTTTGAGCGCGGAATATGCGTTCCCTATGGGATATCCCGACGTAGGCATTCCAGGGGCAGTCTGGATAAAGAGGCTGAGAGGCTATATATCTGGAAATGTGGCTGATGCCGACGTTATTGGACTCAGGCTGAAATACGCATCGGCCGGAGCCAAGATAATGGCCGATCTTTGCGCCCTGAGGCTCAACTATGACATAAGTATAGGAGTATCAGTAGCAAAGGGACTGAGAAACAACGGTCTGGAAAAAATGCAAGTAGGCTTTATCTTAAATCTGCCTATTTAGAAATTAATTGCTATCTTTGCAAAATCGAAAATCATAAATAAAAAACATAAAAAATGGCATCAGCATTGAAAAATCTCTCGGATTTCGGCGGAGTCGAGATCCCAAACGGCAGCGATATGAAGATCGGCATTGCCGTGGCTCAGTGGAACAAGGAAATCACCGAGGCTCTCTTGAAGGGCGCCAAGGACACTCTCCTGAAGCACAATGTAAAGGAGGAGAACATCATCACCGTGAGCGTTCCCGGCACTTTTGAGCTGACTCTCGGCGCTCAGAATCTCTTGGAATACACCGACGTGGACGCTGTAATCGTTCTTGGCTGCGTACTCCAGGGCGACACCCGTCACTTCGACTTCATCTGCAATGGCGTTACCCAGGGCGTCACCGAGCTCAACATCAAGTACAATCAGCCTGTGATCTTCGGCGTTTTGACAACCAACGACCAGCAGCAGGCCCTCGACCGCTGCGGCGGCAAGCTCGGCAACAAGGGCGACGAGGCGGCAGTAACCGCCCTCCAGATGGTGGACCTCCACAACAAAATGCGCGACAACTATCTGAACGCGTACGAGAACCTGTAGGGAAAGCCAGAAGGCACTAACTTCTCGCACAGATTACACAGAACACACAGATACACACCGATAAAAATCTGTGTCATCAGTGTAATCTGTGCGAATTTTTTAAGCAATAAAAGCAAACAATGACCGACAACAGAGATTCAATAGATTTTGCCAACGAGCCGGTGGGACAGCTTTTCAGGAAAATGCTGTGGCCCACAATCATAAGTATGATCTCCATAGTAATCCTCAACATCGCCGACGGCGCATTTCTGGGCCACGGCGCTGGCAGCGAGGCCCTCGCCGGAGTAAACATCGCCGCACCTATCTTCAACATAATGATGGGCATAGGCATAATGTTCGGCATCGGAAGCAGCATCGTGGCCAGCATCCACCTATCGCGCGGACAAGTGAAAGCCGCCAACATCAACATCACCCAGGCAATACTCGGCAGCCTTACTATCGCCGTGATACTCAGCATACTGATACTCACCAACCTGCCCGCCACCTGCCGACTCTTCGGCAGCAACGAGGAGCTGATACCCCTTGCCAGCAGTTACCTGAAATGGGTGGCCATAGCCGAGCCGCTCATAATGATAGAGATGGTCTGCAGGTTCATCATAAGAATAGACGGCAGCCCCAACTTTGCAATGATATGCTCGGTGGCGGCCTCTACCCTCAACATCATATTAGACTACGTGGCAATCTTCATCCTCGGCTGGGGACTGGAGGGCGCCGCCATTGCCACAAGCGTGTCGTTCGCGCTATCGGGAATCGCACAGATGATATATATGATATGGTTCACAAAAGTGCTAAGTCTCTACAAACTGAAACTCACTATAAAATCCCTAATGCTGACACTCCGCAACCTCGGCTACCAGATAAAGATGGGATTCTCGGCAATGGTGGGCGAGATTGCTGTAAGCGGCAGTATGATAATCGGCAACTACGTTTTCATCTATTACCTCGGCGAGACAGGCGTGGCGGCATACAGCGTGGCGTGCTACTCAATACCATTCATCTTCCTGATGGCCAACGGCATAGCGCAGGCAGGTCAGCCGATAGTAAGCTACGCATACGGCGCCGACAACAAGGAACGTCTCCACGAGAGTTACCGGCTTATGATCCGCTGGGCGGTGATTGCGGGAGCATTGCTGTCAGCAATAATGTACTTTATGGCGCCCTACGTAACGATGATATTCCTTGAGGAATCCGACCCGGCATTCCATATCAGCGCCGACGGTCTCCCCTATTACGGCCTCGGAATCCTCGTAATCACCCTCAACATCGTACTCATAGGCTATATGCAGAGCATAGAGCAGAGCACAAGAGCCAGCATATACTCAATCCTCCGCGGCTTCGTGATAGTGATTCCCTGCTTCATCCTACTCCCTCAGCTGATTGGCGAGATAGGAATGTGGCTGGCAATACCTGTGGCCGAGGCGATAACATTGGGCGTGATTGCGGTAAGCTGGAAGAGAAACAGAATTATTCCTCAAAATAATTTTGATTAATCAAAAATAATAGCATATATTTGCTAAACGAATCAACAAACAATCAAAACACAAAGACAATGAACATATTAATCCTGAAAGGAAGCCCAAGAAAGGGCAGCAACTCTTCAATCCTGGCCGACGAGTTCGCAAAGGGCGCTCACGAGAATGGCCACATCATCAAGTTCTTCGACGCTGGCAGCCACGAGGTTCATCCTTGCCAGGCCTGCAACTTCTGCCGCGAGAACATCGGAATGTGCGCATTTTCCGACGACTTCTCAATCATAAAACCAGAGATTCTGAACGCCGACGTAATAGTATTCGCCTCGCCAATCTACTACTTCAGCGTTTCAGCCCAGCTCAAATGCGTTATCGACCGCTTCTACGGCCTCAACACCCTGAAGGACAAAATGTTCGGCAAGAAGAAATGCGTGCTCCTCACATCGCAGGGCCAGAAATCGCAGTTTGCATCCATCCCAACAATGGCAATGTATCAGGACATCCTCGGCCTCTATCAGTGGGAAGACCTCGGACAGGTCCACGCCTGCGGAATGGGTCCAACAGAAGCCGTAAAGACCACAAACTTCGCACAACAAGCCTACGAACTCGGCAAGAGTATCAAGTAAATACGTATCAGCTACATAAAAAACAAGGACTAAGAAGCTACAGAACTTGGGCTTTTTAGTCCTTTTATATTTAATTCTAATTCCAACTTGAGAAAATGATAAACCGCTGTTATCTGGAAACCACCAACATCTGCAACCTCAGCTGCAAATTCTGTCCCAAGAACGAGCGTCCGAAAAAGAAGCTCAACATTCAGGAATTCAACGAGTTGACAGACAAGTTAGTGAATGAGGTGAAATTTCTGTATCTTCACCTTATGGGCGAGCCGTTTATGAATCCCAACCTTCCTGATTTTGTGGAGATAGCGCGCGGGAAAGGCCTCATCCCGATAGTCACAACCAACGGAACACTTCTCAACGGACCAATTTCAGAACACCTCATCGAGGCCAAGCCATACAAAATACAGATCTCGCTCCACTCACACGAGGGCAACGGCTTCAGCAATCAGGAGGAATACATCTCGCAGGTGGTTGACTTCGCACAAAAATCTGCAAGTCAGGGAATTATCACAACTCTCCGACTCTGGAACGAGGGAGGATACAATTCCCAAAACGACGAGATTCACAATCTGATTTCATCGCGACTCCCCCAGCCCTGGACCAAGCGCGACGACGGCTGGAAAATCGCCAAGAATATCTATCAGGAATATGACAAAATGTTCGAGTGGCCCGACGAGAAACATTCTGAATATCAAGAACCTGAGGTTTTCTGTTACGGACTCAGAAACCAGATAGGAGTTTTGGTGGACGGCAGCGTTGTACCCTGCTGTCTCGACCACGACGGCTCCATAACCCTCGGAAACCTCCACGAATCCAGCCTTCAGGAAATCCTCTCCTCCCCCAGAGCCAAAGCCATTTACGAAGGCTTCACCAAACACGTGGCCGTAGAGGAGCTCTGCAAGAAATGCGGATACGCGAATGTCGGGAAAAGGTACAGGGGGTGAGAGAAAAAATGGATTCATTATTTGAAAATTCTAAAAAAGTTCCTACCTTTGCATTGACATAAAACTCGCATTCAAAAAAACAAAGAAGCATAGGAAACTTATTTGTTTTTATAAGAAACGAAAAGTAATCATAGTCACTCGCTCGTTAGCGGATGACATAGGATAATTGTGTACAAACAACAGTACGTCTGCACCTCATTGGGTGTGGACTAAATCGCTGTTGTTTGTCAGGTTTTTCCTATGCACCTGCGGAATGCGAGTTTTGATTATGGTCCGCACCTCTTTTTTATCTTTTTGCAATGCGACAAAATCTACAAAACTTATGGTTCACATTGGCAAAAAGATACAGGAAAAACTCAAGGAACAAGGCAGAACAGTAGTCTGGTTTGCCCAAGCCATTAATTGTGACCGCACCAACGCATACGACATTTTCTCCCGTCAAAGCATTGACACAGAATTACTTGTTATAATCTCAAAAGCATTATCATTCAATTTCTTCATTTACTATATGGACGAAGTGTAGAATCATTTACTACAATTCTGTAGGATTATTGACTACGGGGAAAGCTTGGGAATTATTAGGTTTTGGATTTTCTTTGCATTTACAATTAATAATTTGTTTAACCCTAAAAAACAATCAAAATTATGGCTATAACAACAATATGTACTATTATTATTGCTGTTGCTTCAGTTGTAAAGGAAGTTAAAAAATAAACCTAATAATAGTATTAAGATATGTTAAGTGAAAATGCATTACAAGCAGTAAGATTGGCAAAAATTGCCATCTTCTTCGCCTCTGCAGATGGTGTAATCGATCAAAATGAGGTCAAAATCATCGAAGGCTTTAAGAAAAAGTTTGTTTCAGATGGTATAATGGAGGAATCAGAATTGCCAGAATTTGAAGAGCAGATAAAACAAAAATTGCCTAGCCTTCAGTCCGTAATTCTGGAAACCAAAAATATTTTGGCAGGAGAACCAGAGTGCAATACGAATATGACTCTTCATATGATGACTGGTATGATTAACTCAATCATCCTTGCTGATGGAGTGATAACCGCAGACGAATCTGCTTACTTCAATGAGTGGAAAAAACAATTCAACATTGTGTTGTAACGATACTCAAACATCTAAAAAAATCTTTACTCTGGGTTCGGAGTAAAGATTTTTTTTATGTAACTATGTTTAAAACAACGAAATTAAATGACAAATTACGAACAGGAACAATACGACGCCATTAAGAAATGGCAGGCTGAAGAACCGGGAATTGTAGCACAGGCAATGGGAGCAATCTCAAAACCATTTGTTTGGTTAGCAGAAAAAGTGATTCCTCAGAAAGCAATAGAAGGCGCACTCAATGGAGCGAGCGGATTGGCCCAATGGTTGACTGACGTTGAAGATATAAAAAGAGACGGAAAAGTAAACAACATCTCCGATTTAAGCTACAAAGATCTCGAATTATCAGACAAGCTTGCCAACGAAGTTCACAACTGGGCTATTGGCATAGCTGCCACAGAAGGAGGTGTAGCAGGAGCTACAGGACTTCCCGGAATGATTGCAGACATTCCAGCAATCGTAACTCAAGGATTAAGAGTTATTTACAAAATTGGTATTTGCTACGGTTTTGAGCCCAAGACAGAAGAAGACAAAAACTTTGTATTTGGAATAATGTCTGCAGCTGGAGCCAATACTATGAAGGAAAAAAATATGGCAGTACTTCTTTTGAAACAGATTGGAGTAATGATATCAAAAACAGCTTGGAAAAATATGGCTCAAAAAGGCGCACTTGGTGTAGCTGTAATTGCAGTAAAGAATCTCGCTAAACAAATAGGAATCAACCTCACAAAACGAAAAGCACTTCAGGCCATTCCAGGAATCGGAGCCGCAGTGGGAGCTACTATGAATGCACAATTCGTCAATGACATAGCTTGGGCTGCAAGACGCTCTTTCCAAGAACGATGGCTGAGAGATAACGGAAGATTGGGTGTTGAAGACTGCGAATACGAAGTAGAATAATCCTCTAAATAAACCAATAATAATAATCCCCGCACCGAAGAAATTGATTTTTCCTCAGTGCGGGGATTATTGTTTACAACGTGTACTCATTTTTGTTCAATATTTTGAACAAAATAAAATTTTTCAGACGAAAACTGGAAAATTTGGGAATAAATTTATGGGAAGTATTGATTTTCGAAAATGATTAGCTATATTTGCAGAAAATAAAAACCTGAAACTATGGAAGCAACGGTAAACATAAACGGAATATGGAATTTGTTCTCAAGCCTTGATATGAATAGAAAAGATTCATTTGCCAAGGAATTGAGCGGCCTAATGTCGAAATACATTACACCCAAAGAGGACAAACCTGAGCCCAAACCAACCGAAGACGAAATAACAATGCAACTTCTGAAGGATTGCTACGGAGCATTGGAATGCTGGGATGATGATTTCGTGGAAGAAATCAAATATTCACGCTCTTTCAAGACACGAGATGAAAAATTAATGGAATTATGGGAGAGTTATGAATAAATACTTAATAGACAGCAATATAATAATTCAATATTTCCGAAAGAAATTTGATTTGATTTCCAAAATTGAAGAAATAGGGATAAGAAACTGTTTTATTTCGGAGATAACAATTGCCGAATTGAAATATGGATTTGAATTAAGCCTTTTAAGGGGATTCAAAATTAATCCAAAGTTTTTGGAATTACTTGACAGACTGCAAATAGTCCCAATATCAGGTTGCATAGATTTTTATGCAAAAGAAAAGGCAAGGTTACAAAACAACGGCACTCCAATCCACGACAACTTTGATCTTTTGATTGCTTGCAGTTCTGTTACTAACGGAATGATTATGGTAACCGAAAACTATAAGGATTTCAAGAATATCAAGGATATCAGAATCGAGAACTGGATAAACAGAAATCAATAATTCCACACCGAAGTAATAGTTATGTGCAAAATGCCAAACATAATAGGAATAGACTCGATGAATTTTAAAATGCGGGGAAAGTTTTCCGCCAAACTTACTGACGGAAGGGAAATCATAGTGCCTATTTCGTGGTTTCCTGACATCAAGGCCCTGAGCATAAAACAGCGCGAGGAATGGATGATATTGGACGACCAATATTTCACATTCGAGCATTTGAGCCGAGTATATTCCGTCCTTGATTTGCTTGATCCCAAGGAAAGGATTGTGGCATAAAAATATGAAAACATTTGCATTCAATAAATACGGCACCGACCTTACTACTCGTATTTTGGGTGAAAAAGTACGAAAGGAATTGCTATGTGAGATCACAAAATCATCCAACGAGAAAATCGCTTTGGATTTCGAGGGCGTCAATATCGTAACTAATTCGTTCGCAGACGAATGCCTGGCAAAATTGTTATACACAATGCCGTTGAACGAACTGAAAGCAAAAACCACATTCATAAATGTTGCAGACTCTGTTAGACGTTTCATAGCCTTCGCATTCCAAAGAAGATACAATTTCATAGAAAAAGAGAAATGCGAAATGGCTGAGGTGTGAACAAAATCATCTCAGAAATCTATCCCCTTTGATTTCAGCACCAGCTTTGCAAGGAGATAAACCACGGCTATCAAAGCCAGCACGCCTACAACCGCAAACGCGCCAAGCCACATAAAACTCTTCAACTGTTCCCCGAGGGAATCATTGTAAACCAATTCTGATATAGCGCCTATCGCAACACGCTTTTTGCCAGAGACTTCGGCAATGTCGATTCTGTCGTTGCCCACCATTGCCACCAGCGAAACCGCATCGCCATTATCAAGCTTAAAAATCTGATACCGGAGCTTGGACCAGAACACGGGCTGATAAAACGGAGTCTTATAATTAATCCTGTTGTGGCCCTTTACATCGACACCCTCCACATTGGAATGTGCGGCAATGAGATCGGCGTCGCTCCAATCCAAGGCGTACTTGTTGAAAAACTTCACCTGCAAAGCCTTGGTATTCAACACCGTATCAGAAGGCATCCACTCATAACGGTAACGATGGCCAGGTGTGGCATTTGCATTGTGGAGATGCTCGAGTCGCCAGGGCAGATACACCATTGCAAGATGATCCTCGGCAAAAATATCCATAGTATCAGCCACTTCCTTGCCGAAAACCGGAAGCTTGCTCAGAATATATTTTTCGGGAGATTTCCCGAGCGCTGATACCAACGCCTCCTCGTCAGCAATCACCGGCAACCCCACAAGCTGCTCATCCAGCGACGCAATATCAGGCTCATAATTCCGCCATTTGTTCCAAAGCCAAGGCTCTACGAAAGCCGAAATCACAATTACAGAAATCAGCAGTATCAGATTAAATGTCTTACTCATAAATATAACGCTTATATTATTGTTTGAACAAAAATAGAAAAAAATTGAGAAAAACAAAAACATTCAATATCTTTGCAGAAAAGAAAACCATTATCGCCCAATGATAAACCGCTGTTATCTGGAAACCACCAACATCTGCAACCTCAGCTGCAAATTCTGTCCCAAGAACGAGCGCCCCAAGAAGCGCCTCAACATTCAGGAATTCAGCGAGTTGACAGACAAGCTGGTGAATGAGGTGAAATTCCTGTATCTTCACCTTATGGGCGAGCCGTTTATGAATCCCAACCTTCCTGATTTTGTGGAGATAGCGCGCGGGAAAGGCCTCATCCCGATAGTAACAACCAACGGAACACTTCTCAGCGGTCCGATAGCACAGCCCCTCATCGAGGCCAAGCCATACAAAATCCAGATCTCGCTCCACTCCCACGAGGGCAACGGCTTCAGCAATCAGGAGGAATACATCTCGCAGGTGGTTGACTTCGCCAAAAAATCTGCAAGTCAGGGAATTATCACAACGCTCCGGCTTTGGAACGAAGGCGGATACAACACTCAGAACAATGAGATTCACAGCCTGATATCGCAACAACTCCCCCAGCCCTGGACCAAGCGCGACGACGGCTGGAAAATAGCTAAGAACATCTACCTCGATTACGACAAAATGTTCGAGTGGCCCGATGAGAAACATTCTGAATATCAGGAGCCTGAGGTCTTCTGCTACGGACTCCGCAACCAGATAGGCGTACTCGTGGACGGCTCGGTAGTACCCTGCTGTCTTGACCACGACGGCTCAATAACCCTCGGAAACCTCCACGAATCCACCCTCCAGGAAATCCTCTCATCCCCAAGAGCCAAAGCAATCTACGAAGGCTTCAGCCGCCACGAGGCCGTAGAGGAGCTCTGCAAAAAATGCGGATACGCAAACGTCGGGAAAAGGTACAGGGGATGAGAAAAATTTCTAATTGTCCAATTGGCAACTGGACAATTAGAAATATTCCAGTTAGCAACTGGAAAATTTCAATATATAATTATAGAATACCCTTTACTGAAGTTATAGACAACGATATTACAACGTGTACTCATAATTATTCAACATTCTGAACAAAATTAGCCATTTTTATTCATTATAACAAACAATAACAGCCATTTTTGTTCAATATTTTGAACAAAATATAATTTTCCAAATAACAACTGGAAAATTTGGGAATAAATTTATTCAGCGAAGTATTGATTTTCGAAAAACATTAGCTATATTTGCAGAAAATAAAAACCTGAAACTATGGAAGCAACAATAAGTTTAAACGGAATATGGAATTTGTTCTCAAGCCTTGATATGAATCGAAAAGATTCATTTGCTAAGGAATTGAGCAGCCTAATGTCGAAATACATTACCACAACAAACGGAAAGGAAGACGACCTTGCAAGACGCAGAAGGCTATTCGAGGAGTATGCCGGCTCTTGGAATATGCCTGATGAAATATTCCCAGACGGTGACGTAATGAAATTTATCAAGGACGTGGAAAAATACGATGACCAAATCACAATGCAACTTCTGAAGGATTGCTACGGAGCTTTGAAATGCTGGGATGATGATTTCGTGGAAGAAATCAAGCATTCACGATTATGGTAACCGAAAACTATAAGGATTTCAAGAATATCAAGGACATCAGAATCGAGAACTGGATAAACAGAAATCAATAATTCCACACCGAAGCAATAGTTATGTGCAAAATGCCAAACATAAT
>JAZLKG010000063.1:0-15298 GCA_045597465.1 Bacteroidales bacterium
TTCGTGGCCATTCGTGGTAATTCGTGTTTATAAAAAAAAGCGCCGTAGGCGCAAACACAAACTTCGTGTGAAATGCAAATCAAAATCTCCATATTATCCATTCTTCTCCTTGTGCTGGCGGTGGTGTGCGTGGCTACTGGCAGCACGGAGTTTTCGCTGTGGGATATGGGGAAGGACGAGATAGCACGGAAAATCATTCTTGAATACCGTGTGCCTCAGTGCATTACGGCTGTATTGGCAGGAATGTCGTTGAGTGTGGCGGGGCTGATGCTTCAGACCACTTTTCATAACCCGCTGGCCGGGCCGTCGATTCTTGGAATCAGCACTGGAGCGTCGCTGGGCGTGGCTGTGGCCACTATGGCGATGGGAGGGGCGTCGGCGGCGTGGATTAATGCGGCATCTATCTCGGGCGCGCTGGTGGGCGCTTTCGGAATCTTGGCGCTGATAATGGGATTTTCTATGTTCTTGAAATCCAATACAATGCTTCTGATCGTCGGAATAATGATAAGTTATTTTGCGTCGTCGGCGATATCGCTTTTGAACTTTTTTGCGCCAAGCCAGAGCGTCAAGAATTTCACCGTGTGGGGAATGGGCAGCTTCAGCAATGTGATGCCGAGTCAGATTTCGGTGTTCGCGCTTTTATGTATCTTGGGGCTGATATCGGCCTTTCTTCTCCTGAAACCGCTTAACGCAATGCTCCTCGGCGACAACTACGCCGAGAATCTCGGCATCAACGTGCGCCGTTCTCGGAATCTGATTCTCCTTGTTACGGGTCTGCTTACCGCCATTGTTACAACATATTGCGGACCGATATCCTTTGTTGGTCTTGCCGTTCCGCACATTGCGAGGTTTCTTGCCAAGACCTCCGACCACAGGAAACTCCTTCCGTTATCCATGCTCTGCGGCGGCATAGTTGCCCTCGGATGCTGCATCATCTCGTCAAGTTTCCCTTCAATAGGCATTCTGCCGATAAACTCCATAACTCCAATCTTCGGCGCACCGGTGATTTTGTGGGTGATTGTAAGGAGAAAAAAATAAAAATACCCTCTATAAGTTGCCAAAACTATCATTTTTTAGGGTGTTTTGGCAGATTATAGAGGTATTTTTTGTATCTTTGTAGCAAATTTTAAGGCTATGATTATAGGTAGAGAACACGAAATCAAGGAGTTGATGAGGGCGCACGATTCCGAGTACTCGGAATTTGTGGCTGTGTATGGACGGCGGCGAGTAGGAAAGACTTTTCTCGTAAGGGAAACGTTCGATTACAAGTTCACTTTCCAGTATTCCGGTGTGCATAATGAGTCATATAAAATACAGTTGAGGAATTTCCGTGACGCGCTAAAACTCAGCGGTATGAAAAAGGCGCATATCCCAACCGACTGGAGCGATGCGTTTTTTCAGCTTGGAGAGCTGATATCGCAATCTTCCGAGGGCAAGAAGGTGATCTTCATAGACGAGATGCCTTGGCTCGATACGCCACGTTCCAATTTCCTCTCGGCGCTCGAATATTTCTGGAATTCGTTTGCGTCGGCCAGAAAGGATGTGCTGCTGATAATTTGCGGCAGCGCCACCTCGTGGATTATCAACAAGATACTTAAAAACCACGGAGGGCTTCACAATAGGGTTACCTTCAGGATACACCTTCAGCCGTTTACTCTGCGGGAGTGCGAGCTTTACGCCAAGAGCATTGGCATCAGGGCCAGCAGATACGATATTATTGAGTATTATATGGTGCTTGGCGGAGTGGCTTTCTATTGGTCGAAACTAAACAAATCAATGAGTCTGGCTCAGAATATCGACAACCTGATTTTCAGCAAGTCGGGATTCCTTCATAATGAGTTCAACGAGTTGTATGATTCTCTGTTCAACGAGCCTGAGTCTTACTTGAAGGTTATTGGCGCCTTGGGTACCATACGCGCTGGAATGACTCGCAGCGAATTGATAGAGGAGGGGCAGATTACTAGTAATGGCAAACTGACTCGCATTCTGGAGGATTTGGAGGAATGTGGTTTTGTGAAGGAGTTGCCGACTTTGGGCAAGAATAAAAACGGAAATGTGATTTGCCTGATAGACAATTTCACGCTCTTTTACTATAAGTTCATAAAGAAAAACTCCGCCAACGACGAGCATTTCTGGACCAACAGTTACAATACAGCCACGCGTCTGTCTTGGGTGGGACTTGCGTTTGAGAGAGTTTGCTTTCATCACATTCCGCAGATTAAGAATGCCTTGGGAATATCCGGCGTATCCACTCAATATTGTGCCTGGCGCAAGATGGGCAAGGGCGACGAGAAAGGTGCGCAGATAGATTTGATTCTGGACCGCGCCGATAATATCGTAAATATCTGCGAGGTAAAGTTCTCGAAGTCGGAATTTGTGATCGACAAGGACTATTCGGAAAAGCTGGACAACAAGATAGAGCAGTTTGCCCGTTGTAGTGGTTCTGAAAAATCAATTCATCTTACAATGATCTCTGTATCAGGAGTTTCTCATAATGAATATTGGAATCAGGTTCAGAGTGAGGTGGTAGCCTCAGACCTTTTTTCTTGAAAAATACCCTCTATAATCTGCCAAAACTATCATTTTTTAGGGTGTTTTGGCAGGTTATAGAGGTATTTTTTTTTCTTCAATTCCAAAATTTACGGGTATAGCGCCTTTACTGCAGAAATGCCTCGCAATCCTTCGCCGTTCCTTCCGTAATCTTTCCGTCTTCTATGGCCCAGATCCAGTCGGCGTATTTTTTTACGAGGTCCAGGTCGTGGGTGGTTATCAGGATGGATTTGCCATTAGCTGCCAGGTCTCTGAGCAGCCGCATCAGCTCTATTCTCGATTTGTAGTCGAGGAAGGCTGTGGGCTCGTCTAATACCATTATTGGTGTCTGCTGGGCAATGGCCTTGGCTATGAGGGCGCGCTGTCGCTGTCCGTCGGAGATTTCTGTGATGTAGCGGTCTTGCAGGTGGGAAATTTTAAGCTGTTCCATGGCAGCTGATACGATTTTCTCGTCATCAGCTGACAACCTGCCGAAAAATCCTGTGTATGGCATCCTGCCCATCGATACGAGGTCGTGTACGGTGATCAGGTCGTCTTGGATGCGGTCGGTGAGCACCAGGGAGAATGTGCGGGATTTCTGGGCGGCAGACATTTTTTGGGCAAGCATCAGCCCGATAAAAATATCTCCAGATATGGGCCTGATGGCTCCCGTGATGGTGCGGAGCAGGGTGGATTTGCCCACGCCGTTGTCCCCGATGATGCAGGTGAGGCTGGATTCCGGTAGGTGGAATTCCAGATTCTGCAGCACCGGGGATTGGGCTTGGTATCCTATTGTGAGGTTATGGGCAGATAGCACCATTGGGGGTGGATTAGTTGGTCTTGTAGTCGTACTTGATTTTTGCGAGGTCCTCGTTGGCCTTTGTGATTTTGTTGGCGAGCTTGGCCTTGAAGTCGGCTACCTTGTCGCGGATGGCCTTGTCGCCCACTGCCATTATCTGTGTGGCGAGGATGGCTGCGTTTTGGGCAGCGTTGGCGCCCACTGTGGCTACAGGGATTCCGGGAGGCATCGATATGATGGAGAGTACCGAATCCCAGCCGTCCATGCCCATGGTGCCCTTGATTGGCACTCCTATTACTGGGAGCACTGTGGATGCGGCTATCACGCCCGGGAGGTGGGCTGCTCCGCCGGCTGCGGCTATGATTACCTTGATGCCGCGGCCCTCGGCCTGCTCGGCAAACTTGGCCACCAAATCAGGTGTTCTGTGGGCCGAAAGTGCGTTGACCTCGAACGGTATCTGCATGTCGTTGAGATACTTGGCTGCCGCCTCCATTACGGGCATATCGGAGGTGGAGCCCATGATGATACTTACTAATGGTGTCATTGTAAAAAAAAAATTGTTGTTTTTTGAAAAATTTTTGCTAAAATGTGCTGAAATTAACTTTTCGTTGATTACCTTTGCATTTTGGAAAAAGTATCAAAACTTTGTACTCAAAATGGACAAGATTATCGCCGTCAAAGATAAGAAATTTGCTTTAAGTATCAGCGCGGAAGAGATAAAAAAAAATGTAAAACGCCTGGCCGATCAGATAAATTCTGATTTTGAGGGCAAGGAGGTTTTGTTTGTGGGCGTGCTGAACGGCTCTTTCATGTTCGCGTCGGACTTGATAAAGCTGATAACAGTGCCGTGCAAGGTTTGTTTTATGAAGGTTTCCAGCTACGAGGGCACAGAGTCGTCGGGCAAGGTAAGGCAGCTGATAGGATTAACTGAGGATGTAAGAAACCGCAATGTTGTTGTAATAGAGGATATTGTGGATACCGGGCTTACGATGACCGACGTGCTGCATCAGTTGCAGGCTATGGAGCCGGCCTCGCTGAGGCTTGCGAGCCTTATCTTCAAGCCGGAATCGTTCAGGGGAAACTACAATGTTGATTATGTAGGCTTCAGGATTCCGAACGATTTCATAGTGGGCTACGGCCTCGATTACGATGGCTACGGCCGCAATCTGCCGGAGATATATACCATTTTTGATTGTTGATTTGGAGATTTTTGATTGCATTGCAAATCGAAAATCAAAAATCAAAAATCAAAAATTAAAAATCGAATATATAAAAATTAAATATACACAGTCATGTTAAACATTGCTATTTTTGGTGCTCCTGGCGTTGGTAAGGGCACACAGTCGGCTTTGATAGAGAAGAAGTACAATCTTGTACACATCTCTACAGGCGACATTCTCCGCGAGGAGACTAGCAAGGGTACCGAACTCGGTATCAAGGCTAAGGCTTACATGGAAAAGGGCCAGCTTATTCCAGACGAACTCATCATCGACATGCTCGAGAAGAAGGTAGATGAGAATATCTCTGCCGAGGGCATTCTCTATGATGGATTCCCTCGCACAGTAAAGCAGGCTGAGGCTCTCGACGTTATGTTCGAGAAGAAGGGCCTCAAGCTCGACACATTCCTCTGTCTGACTGCAGACCACGACACACTCGTTGCCCGTCTCTTGAACCGTGCCAAGGATTCTGGCCGCGCCGACGACGCCGACGTTAATGTGATCGAGAACCGTATCAAGGTTTACAATGAGCAGACTCTTCCAGTGGCTGCCTACTACAAGAACCAGGGCAAGGCTGTAGAGATCGACGGTATTGGCGAGATTACCGCTATCTTCGAGAAGATCAGCGCCGCCATCGACAACGTAAAATAATTTTTCACTTAATTAATAATCATTTCTAAAATTTCTTTATTCTTTATTTTGGCGCGGCTGTCGTGAGATACGCCGCGCCGTTTTTTTGTATATTGCTTATAATGCAAAAAGCACCGGATAGGAGTGTGCCTGTCCGGTGCTTTTTGCATTTTTGATTTTTGATTTATGAGACGCACGTCCGTGCGTCTCTACGAGCGCATAATTAATTTTTTTTGATATATTCCTCCACGTAGGCGTTCAGGAACGGAATTACCGAGTCGTCGTAAGGCTCGCCGAGGAAACTGTTGTCGGATACGCCCTTGATGGCCACGCATGGCACGCCGAATTTCTCGGCCACCTGATATATTGCCACGGCCTCCATGTCCTCGCAGATGATGGAGTAGCGGTTCATGAGCATCTTTATCATCTCCTTCTCGTTGTTCCAGATGTCGGCCGATCCTATGCGTCCGTAGTGCATCTTGTTGGGGTAGCTGATGCCTTTGGCCTTCTCCACCTGCTGAGCGCCAGAGTTGTAGACCTTAAGCTTGTCTTCGCCGCCATCGGTGAATGTTATGTGGTTCCACTTGTAGATATCGATGCCCTCGTCCTTGAAGTCGGTCATGTACGATCCTATGTTCATGGCCTCGGTGCATATTATGAGGTCGTTCTTGTGGATTTCGGTGCCGTATCCGCCCACCATGCCGAAGTTAACAATCTGCGAGATGTTGAACTGCGAGCATACCAGGCTCACCATCGATGCCATGTTGATGAGGCCGGGTCCTGATACTCCGGCTATCACGTCCTGATTGCCGAGCTTGCCGGTGCAGATGTCGAGACCGTTGATGCTCAGAGTTTTAACGTCGGTCATCTTCTGGAGCAGAGGCTCGCGCTCGCGTTTCATGGCCACGGCCAGAAATATGTATTTGGTGTCGTTGTTCTTAATTTCCATTTCTGTGTTGGATGATGTTTGGTTTGTGTTGCAGGATGTGCCGCATATCAGCAGCGATAATACTGCAATCAGTGTTAAAAGTGTGTTTTTCATTTTGTATTATTCTTCGTCGTCTTTGTTGTTGAAAGTCATTCCGGCCTGAGCGTAGATGCGCCACTTGGAGAGCACCTCCTTCATGTCGGCTGGTATCTCCGAGTCGAAACTCATTATCTTCTTGGTGGTTGGGTGCACAAACTCCAGGGTTTTGGCGTGGAGACCCTGACGCGGCATTATGGCGAAACAGTTCTCCACAAATTTCCTGTACTTGGCGAAAGTGGTGCCGCGCAGAATCTTGTCACCGCCGTATACGTCGTCGCCAAAGAGCGGATGACACTGGCTCTTCATGTGGACGCGTATCTGGTGGGTACGGCCGGTCTCCAGCTTGCACTCAATAAGTGTTACGTAGCCAAACCTCTCCAATACACGGTAGTGTGTGATGGCCGGCTTGCCGATTCCGCTGTCCTCAGGGAACATTTTCATGGCCTTGCGGTCCTTGGGGTCGCGGCCAATGTTGCCCACTATTGTGCCCTCGGCCTCCTGAATGTCGCCCCATACCAGGGCCTGATACCTGCGGTTTACTGTGTGGTTGAAAAACTGCTTGGCAAGGTGAGCCTTCGATTTCTCGTTCTTGGCTATCACCAGAAGACCCGATGTGTTCTTGTCGATACGGTGCACGAGACCCGGGCGTGTGTCGTTGGTGTCGAACTGCGAGTTTTCCTCGCCAATGTGGTATGCCAGCGCGTTCACCAGCGTTCCGGTAAAGTTGCCGTGGGCGGGATGCACCACCATTCCGGCCTCCTTGTTCACCACTATCAGGTCGTCGTCCTCATATACTATGTCGAGCGGAATGTTCTCTGGCTCCAGCTTGTATTCGAAATGCTCGCCGGGCAGCATTACCACCACCTCGTCGCCGGGGTGTACGCGGTAGTTGCTCTTCTGGGCCTTGCCGTTCACCAGGATGCAGCCTGCCTTGGCGGCCTCCTGGATCTTGTTTCTGGATATTCCGGCAATGCGCATGTCGAGATACTTGTCAAGACGCTCCAGCTCCTGTTTCTGGTCCACTGTTACGCGGTATCTCTCGGTCATCTGTCCGTTGCCGTGGTCTATGGTCTCGCCCTCCAGCTGCTCTATCTCCTCGGCGTCGTCTTCCAGGAAGTCGGTGTCGTCGATTTCCTCTTCGTTGCTTATGAGCTTTTCTTCCATCAGCTCATCGTCTTGCTGTATGTTTTCTTCTGTCATGGTTCTATTTTGTCTTTACGAATTTGGCGCTTGCCCTCTGCTTTGGCACATGTATTATGTATGTGCCTGCTGGCAGCCGCTGTATGTCTATCTCTTCAGAGTTGCCTGATACTGTGCTCATTACGGGCTTGCCCGATGTGCTTATTATCAGTATTGCCGTGTTGGGCGCTATGCCATCCACCCTTATGAATTCCGATGCTGGGTTTGGCCACACTTTCAGCCTCGTCCTCATGGCCATGGCGCCGCCCTCTATGTCATGCGTTGGCGTGGTGATGTCGCCGAACGCCGGCCTCAGCATTATCTGCCCGGGCTCCTTCGACTGTTTCCACTTGCCGCCTATGTTGTAGTATTTGGGGTTGGCTGATGTGGTGTTTTTGTCGAACCCTATGGCTATCATCTCGTTGTAGTCTTTCTCCCAGCCCACGAAGAAAGTGTCGCTTATCATCACCTCCTCGTCCACCGATACCAGTATCCATTGCTCGGTTTCGCCCTTGGGCACCTGCACGTTGCGCTTGGTGTATATCGCGTCGCCGGGTTTTCCGTCCTTGCATTCCCATATTTTCAGGCTGAAGCTTTCTGCCTGCCTGTTGCCGTATATCGGGCAGAAATACATGTACACTCCCTTTATGGCGTCGGGCATCAGGGTATGGTATTTTACTGCCACCAGTCCACCGCTTGCGCCCTCGCCCTGTAATCCGTATGCGGCCTCAGCCGTGCCGTCGTCGTAGGCGTATTGGTTGCTCAGGGTCTTGTGGATGCTCACCTTGTTGTTGGGCGCGTAGTCGGACGACAGCGCGTCGCTCACCAGGTTCACCTCAATGTCGTATTCAGCCATGGAGTCACGCTTGGATGCCAGCGTGTATTCAAAATTGTTGTTCTCGTTCTCGAAACTCATGTATTTGGGCATGTTGTAGGTGCCCAGCGCGTATTTGTCGGCCATGCCGTCATGCCTCAGATACAGGTTTATGGAGTCCAGCAGTCGCGCCTTGCTGTCGTTGTTGCGGTAGTTTATCTTGTAGCTGATGCCGGGTTTCTGCTTCAGGCTGCTGTAGTGCCTCCATGGCACCTCCTGATACCCGCCTATCAGCACCTCGGGCAGCGATGTCAGCGATACGTCGCTGTATACGGTGTCGGTTTCGTGGCGGCTCTTGTCTATGTACACATAGTCTATCAGCCAGTAGTCGCAGTTGCCCACCAGGTCGGGAGCCAGCTGGCTGCCCAGGCTTATGTAGTTTCTGAATCTGAACCTGAAGCCCTTCTGCAGGTATTTGTTCTCGCTTATATGGATTATCTCCTGCTGGAAAGGCGTTGCCTTGCCGCCGTTGAAAGCCCTCACCTTGTTCCACTTGCGCTCTGTGGGCGAGTAGAAATCCAGCACCAGCGAGTCACAATCCTCGGGGGCGTCGCCCAGGCCGCCTCTCTGTATGTAGAAACTCATGTATATGCTTTTGTTGCCCTGATACTGCATGTTTATCGGAGCGCTCTCTATGGTGTCGGCTGGTGTGGCCGATCCGTATCTGGCGTTGGAGTAGAACCTCTTGTTGCCGTCCAGGGCGTCCAGCATCAGGGCTCCGGTGCTGGGCGGGTCCATAGGCATGTGGTTGTTTATCTCCACGCAGTTGGATGTCCACAAGGTTGGGTCGGGCCTGCCTGCCGCATGCGAGAAATCATCGAAGAAGGGCAGCTCCAGCGTGTCTTTCTGGGGGGCTGAGGCTTTGCTTCCCGCGTTTTGCGCGCCTGTGTAATTCACGGCCCATGCCGTGAGGCATATTGCCGAAAGTATTCTTAGGTAGAGTCTTGTCATGTTGTGTGGTTGGGTGGGGAGGGGGATTGTCCTTCTAGAATTCCTCCTCGTCTACTGATGTCTCTATGGTAGGGGTGTTGTCGGAGTCCTCGGATTCCTTGCCGTTGTCCACCACCAGGTCCACGATGTCGCCCTTGTGGAGCTGATGCCCGAACGATATGGCGGCGCCCTTGTATCTTACCTCTATCAGCTTGTTCTTGTATTTGCCATCCCTGTCGGTGATCTTGCCCACTATCAGGCCGCATCTTGCAAGCTCGCTCTTCACGGTCTCTATGGATTCGCCCACAATGTTTGGCAGAGTGGTTGGCTCCTTGGAGTATGCCATGTAGGTAAGGTATATGGTGCGGCCCTTCTTTACGGCGTATCCGGCTGTGGGCTGCTGACCGCCCGGAATTATGGTGCCGGGTTTTACGGTGCTGGTGTATGTGCAGTCTATCACCTGAGGCACCAGGCCTCGGTCGCGTATCAGTTTCTCGGCCTCGGCTATGCTCATGTTCTCCACGGCGGGCACTGATATCTGCTCGTTGTGGCGGGTGTACCATTTCAGGCACTGTATCACTATCACGAAAAACAGTATTATGGTGCCCACATATATGCAGATATTCTTGATGAAGTATGGGGAGATGAAGAATTTGCCCCAGGCCTTCAGTTTCTCGCCGAACGAGCTCTTGTTTTCCTGTTCCATTTTTGTTCTTTATATATATTATAAGGTGTGTTTTGTATTAGTTTTACACAGGCGTAAAATCACCTGATTTTGCGCTTACAAAGTTAATCAACAATTCTAAGAAAAAAAACAATGCAAAATTTTTTTTTGTTGCAAAAAAGTATAATATTTGTATTCTGGAAATCAAATATATCAGTGATAACTCTTAATTTGTGCTAACTATATGCCTAACAATAAGATAACAGCAACCGTACTTGTGGTGGACGACACTGTTTCGATAACAAGTTTCGTACAGGCCGTATTGCACGAAAAGGGTTACAACACTATTATTGCCCAAAACGGCACCCAGGCGCTGGTGATGGCGCAGGACTACAGGCCCGACCTGATACTTCTCGACATCATGATGCCTGATATCGACGGCTACACTATATGCCAGCAGCTGAAGGCCGACCGCAAGACCAAGGACACTCCGGTGATATTCCTGTCGGCGCTCAGCAGCACATTCGACAAGATAAAGGCTTTCAAGTGCGGCGCCGTGGATTTTGTCTCGAAACCTGTCAATAGCGAGGAGCTTATGGCCAGGGTGCAGACCCACCTTACGATAGGAGCGCTAAACAGGGAGCTGCAAAACAGCAACCGCAATCTGGAGAGCCTTGTGGCAGAGCGTACAAGGGAGCTTCAGGATACTAACAGGCAGCTTGTGGAGCTGAACTCGCGTCTGGAGCATACTGTGCAGGAGCTCAGGAGCACCAAGGACATGGCCGACAGCAAGAATGTCAACAAGGCTACATTCCTCTCCAAGCTGTCGCACGAGATTCTCAACGACAGCAATATCATAGAGGGTTTTGCCGAGCTCATAAAGAACACCGGAGATGTGGCCAAGCATGCCGAGTACGCCGACTGCATAAAAGACAGCGCAGGCAATCTGGTGGATGTTATCCAGCAGATGATCGAGTACAACAATGCGATATCAGGAAACTGCCGCATCAGCAACGAGTCTGTAAACGTGGCAGCCGTGATAGAAGGCGTGTACAGCACATATCTGCCCAAGGCCAGCCGCAGGGGGATCGACATTGTGCTCAACAACGAGAGTCCGGACGACCTGGTGGCCTATGCCGACGAGACCATGCTCTATTCCATATTGAGCAAGCTTGTAAGCAATTCGTTGAAATTCAGCGAGAAGGGAACCATAGAGATAGGGTCGGGCAGGCAAAACGATTCAGCGATTTTTTATGTGAAGGATCAGGGCATAGGCATCAGCCCCGACCTCATGGACAAGATATTCGAGCCTTTTGTGCGTGGCGACAAGTTTTTCGACCTGTCGGGCAAGGGCATAGGCCTGGGCCTGCCTGTGGTGCGCAATTATGTGGACATGCTGGGCGGCCAGATATGGGTGGACAGCACCCCGGGAGTGGGCACCGTTGTGTATGTGTCGCTGCCTGTGGGTCCGGGCAAGTCTGATGCTGATACACAGGCATCAGCCCCATATAATAATGTGAAGGTGCTGGTGGGCGAAGACGAGGATGTGTCGTTTGTATTGCTGAACGAGGTGCTGAGGCCGCTGGGAATATCTGCCGTAAGGGCCCGCACCGGCAAGGAGCTTTTCGAGCTTTACAGGCAGAATGCCGATGTTCAGCTGGTGATAAGCAGGCTGAGGCTGCCCATGATGAACGGTGTGGATGCCATGAGGCTGATACGCAAGCTGAATCCCGCTATCGTAACCGTGGCCCAGATTTCATATTTCTCGGCCGAGGACAAGAGGGCTTTTGCAGAGAGCGGATGCTCCGCTTTCATAGACCGGCCCGCCAATGCGGCTCAGGTAAGAGAGGTTTTGGAAAAGTGTATTAAATTATAAACATAATAACAATAAACATTTAGCTAAATGGAACAGAAAGTTATTGACCAGAAGTGTGCCGACAACGTGAGAATGTTGGCCGCCTCTATGGTAGAAAAGGCTAAGTCAGGTCACCCAGGCGGTGCCATGGGTGGTGCAGATTTCGTACACGTATTGTACTCTGACTTCTTGAAATTTGATCCAAACGATCCAGAGTGGGACAACAGAGACCGTTTCTATCTCGACCCAGGCCACATGAGCCCAATGCTCTACTCTATCCTTACTCTCATCAACAAGTTCTCTTTGGAGGATATCAAGAACTTCCGTCAGTGGGGTTCGGTAACTCCAGGTCACCCAGAGCGCGACCTCAAGAGAGGTATCGAGAATACATCTGGTCCTCTCGGCGTAGGCCACGCACTCGGTATCGGTGCCGCCATCGCCCAGGAGTTCCTCGCCGCACGTTTCGGCAAGAGAGTTCAGCACAAGACCTACGTATACATCTCTGATGGTGGTATCCAGGAGGAGATCTCTCAGGGCGCCGGCCGTATCGCTGGTTACCTCGGTCTCAAGAACCTCATCATGTTCTATGACTCTAACAAGATTCAGCTCTCTACAAAGTGCAACGAGGTATCTGACGAGGATACTTACGCTAAGTACAAGGCTTGGGGCTGGAAGGTTGTAAAGATCAACGGTAACGATGCCGCAGCTATCCGCCAGGCTCTCCAGAACGCTCAGAACGAGCAGAACCAGCCTACCCTCATCATCGGTGAGACCATCATGGGTAAGGGTATCGTTGGCGCCGAGAACGAGAGCTTCGAGGGCAAGTGCTGCACACACGGTCAGCCTGTAACTGCCGCCGGTGCATCATTCGCTCAGACTATCAAGCACCTCGGTGGTGATCCTGAGAATCCATTCGCTATCCTCCCAGAGGTTGCCGAGTACTACGCTCAGAAACTCGCCGCCAAGGCTGAGCAGGCCAAGGCTTGCAAGGCTGAGGAGGCTAAGTGGGCTGCTGAGAATCCAGAGCTCGCCAAGAAGTATCAGCAGTACCTCAACGACGATTTCGAGATGCCTACATTCGAGGAGCTCAACTTCGACAAGGCTACTGCCACACGTGCTTCTCTCGGTAAGACTCTCGCTGCCCTCGCTGGCAAGTGGGAGAACCTCGTTGTTGCTTCAGCTGACCTCTCTAACTCAGACAAGACCGACGAGTTCCTCAAGAAGACCAAGGCATTCGTTCCAGGCGACTTCTCTGGCTCGTTCCTCCAGGCTGGTGTAGCCGAGCTTACAATGGCTGCCCTCTGCGTTGGTATGAACCTCCACGGCGGTGTTCGCACTGTTTGCGGTACATTCTTCGTATTCTCTGACTACGAGAAGCCAGTACTCCGTGTTGCTGCCTTGATGAAGACACCTGCTATCTTCCTCTACACTCACGACTCATACCGTGTAGGCGAGGATGGTCCTACCCACGAGCCTATCGAGCAGGAGGCACAGATCCGCTTGATGGAGCAGGTTGACAACCACGCTGGCAAGATGTCGACACTCGTTCTCCGTCCAGCCGACGGCTACGAGGCTATCAACACATACAAGATGGCTATCCTCAACAAGGAGTGCCCAACAGTTGTAATCGGTTCACGTCAGAACATCGAGTGTCTGCCACAGGGCGATGCTTGCTGCCAGATCAAGCGTGGCGCTCAGATCGAGAAGGGTGGTTACGTAGTATCTCAGACCGCTGCCGGCACACCAGACGTAGTATTGGTTGCCAACGGTTCAGAGGTTGCCACATGTCAGGGCGCAGCTGCCACAATCGCCGAGAAGACAGGCAAGAACGTTCGCGTTGTATCTGTAATCTCTCCAAGATTGTTCGAGAACCAGGGCGAGGCTTACATGGAGTCTGTAATCCCATCTTCAGCACGTGTACTCGGTCTTACAGCTGGTCTTCCATCAGTATTCTGCACCATCATCCCTGCATTCAAGAAGGATGTTTACGGCTTGACACACTTCGGCGAGTCGGCTCCTGCAGGCGTACTCGACGAGAAGTTCGGCTTCAAGCCAGAGCTCTTCGCTCAGTGGGCAGTTGCAAGATTGGCTTAATTTTTTTCAGCTGATTAGCAGAAATCTATAATATGAGAAGCCATGCGAAGTAATTCGTGTGGCTTCTTTTTTAATAACCATCTACCATTATGAGCAAAAAATATCCAGAAAGAAAAAAGCCATCCTTGGATCAGTTGAGCATGTACTATGCCGCCAGCAAGAGGGATTCCATAGATAGGGCTAATTGGGAGTTTGGTGAATACGTCAACTTCGACGCAATTTGTGCTAACTTCTTAGGTCATAAAGAGGAAGATTGGTTTTATGACAGGATAAAGGATGCCATAGCCGATCCAGAATCAGCCTTTTCACGAGAGGACAGCGACAAGTTAGCACAGGCATTGTTGAAGATAGCGGGAAAAATGCAGCGCTGCGCCAACGACATCCTTGCCACCAAGTATCTCACGCTCGACGAAATGCCCGATGACGAAATCCTCGCCCTCTCTATGAAGGTATATGAGGACGATAGGCTGCTGAGGTTCAGACTTGAAGAGCGCGAACAGGAAAATAGCGACTCGAAATAGAGGTTTCGGGTATTAAACGCCTTCAATTTCTTATTGATGATAGATAATTCGTTGTCTATGGATCATTAAAAAAAGGAGGTGTAGAGTGAGGTGGTAATCTTAAGAAGGAAACGATTCTCTGATGATGAACGCAAGGAGGCTATCAGAATACTCAAGGAAGTTGAACACGATCTTGACATGGTAACTAGAATGCCAAGAATTCAAAAACCTGATGTACAGAAGCCATTGAACAAATTGTATTATTTGGACGAGCTGCTTTATCGTATTTAATGAGAATTTGAGTGTTTGAAAGTATAGTCGGTGGTGCTAATCAATGTATCACCGGCTTTTTTTCTTTTGTAGATTATGTATAATCCCTTTGTAATTATCTAATATTCAAACCAAAGAAAAATATTTAAAAAAAACATTCAAAAAGATTTGGAAAATGTAGTAAAAAGCCTCTACCTTTGCACTCGCAAAACAGAAACAACGAACATTGAATGAGCGGAAAATAAAATTAAGTAAACACTTAAAGTTAACAATTCCTTAACTTAAAAAAGTTTGCAGGATTCAAAAATCCTACTTAACTTTGCAGCCGCAAAATCAATCATTAGGCACATTGAAAAGCGGGTTTAAGAAAATTAAATACTGAAAAATTTTTGAAAAAAGTTTCGAAAAAATTTGGAAGTAATCAGAAAAAGTTCTTAACTTTGCACCGCAAAAGAATCGCAGGATTCACTAAGTTTTCTCAAAGAAAACGACGCTATTTGAACATAATGACAGCAAGCACAAGGCGTAAAATTAATACAAGGAACAATTAATCGGCGTGAGCCGGTTAATGTACGACCCCTGAAACAGTCAATCGTTGGAATCCGAAAAATAAAATTTTTTACAACGAAGAGTTTGATCCTGGCTCAGGATAAACGCTAGCGGCAGGCCTAACACATGCAAGTCGAGCGGCAGCGCGGGAGCAATCCTGGCGGCGAGCGGCGGACGGGTG
>JAZLKG010000064.1:0-11037 GCA_045597465.1 Bacteroidales bacterium
GAGCAAGGCATCAGCGTCCTCGTCGGCGGAGTTGTCGACAAGCTTTCCCTGGATTGCAAGGGAGAGGATACGGGAGAAAAGACGGGTTGGGGTTGTCATGGGGGTTGGGGATTAGGATGCGAAAATTAATATTGTCAGTCCTTCGGCAAGCTCAGGATGACGCGTCCTTCGGCAAGCTCAGGATGGCAACGATGAGGGGGGCGAGGTGGGTATTGGGAGAGGAAGTGCATTAAAGTACCTGCTTTTTCAAGAGAACCAATACAGAACGCCATTTGATCGATTATTTCTTGATAAGAAGAACTTTTTGCCTTTATTAGCAAAGATGCATTTTTTTCAAAATCATTCAGATTGCTGTAGATATTCTCAATTGTTTTCGACATAGTTGTCTTGCCGCAGCCGTTGATTCCGGAGACTACGGTAATGCCATTGAGGTTGATATCAGCGCTCTTGATTGCCCTGAAATCAGATATCTTGAGTTCGGCGAAGTTCTTGTATTTTGCCATGATGCTGTTCTTTTTTCCCGACAGCGCCAGCCCGGAGGGCTTCGGCGCAATCGGTTATTAATAGTAGTGCCTTCCAGGCACCGGGTAAATACTATGTTTTGTTTATTGCAAAGGTAATAATTTTTTTTGATGGAGGAAAATAATTCACTATCTTTGCAGAAACAAAAATTTTAAAATTATGTTAGGCAGATTAGTTGTTAAGAATTTTGGTCCAATAAAGGACCTCGACCTCAAGATCGATGAGAAAATGTTTCTCATAGGTCCCCAAGCCAATGGTAAGAGTACAGTGGCTAAGTTGGTATATTTCTTTTTGAATTCAATTTCTGTATACAATCAAGTCCCCGTAGGAGTTTCATTACCTACTGTTTTAATTCCTTTTTCTATTTTGACGACAGCAGTTCAGAAGATGCTTAAAGATGGTTCTGTCCGCCAAAAGTTCCACGATATTATGGGTTCTATTGTATATGGATCAGAATATGAGATAATTTATTATTACACAGAGAATGATTATATTAAAATTAGTTCGTATAAAGAATCTGATTCTAAATCTTACCTGCCCAAGTTTTCAACAAGTAGCGATTTCGACGTCAAGTTTGAAAGGACGATTTATATTCCAGCTAATCGCAGCTTGATGACTTATCTTTTGAACAGCTCGTATGATGTGAACAATCTTGATAAGTCAATAGTTCCTTTCATTGATATGGTTCATTGGCACAGAAATAATTTCAATGAACCTTTAAAGGAACTTATCGCAAAGAAGAAAGCCACTCTTGCCGAAGGTGAAACTATCAACGAGGAGGCCTTGTATAAGATTGAGGAACTTTCCAAGAGGATAATAAAAGGCGAATTGAAGTACGACAACCGCCCTATGATATATTTCGACGGTGAGAAGAAGGTGGATTTAACTTATTCGTCTTCAGGTCAGCAGGAGGCCGTTTGGATTATTCAGATGATAATGGTTGCCATATTCAACAATCAGCCAACTACTTTGATTGTGGAGGAGCCTGAGGCGCATCTTTTCCCAGAGGCTCAGAGGGTAATGATTGAGATTATGTCTATTTTCTCCAACATTCCCGGCAATAATATCATTGTTACCACCCACAGCCCTTATATCCTTACAAGCGCCAACAATCTGATTTATGCTCATCAGTTGGGTCAGGCAAAGGAAGCTGAGGTTTCTAAGATTGTTAGCAAGGACAGCTGGATGAATCCCGATAAGGTTGGGGCTTATTTTGTAGCCAATGGTTCTGTTGAGAGCATATTGGATCCTGAATTCAGGCAGATAAAGGCAGAGCGCATCGACGAGGTTTCAAGAAAACTGAATGAGGAATACGACCAACTTTTTGATCTGGAGGACTAATGATGGCAAAATTCAACGAAGTTTATTCAGATAAATCATATATTCCTTATGAGGGAAAACCTAAGGAGCTTGTCTGCAAGGAGGAGAATCAGAAGAAAGCCAAAAATCAGAAGATTGTTCCAGAGTATAGGATTCAGAACAAGTCAGGCAAATATCTGATGAAATACAGGATAGATGATGGAATATCCAACAGCACAGACTTCAAGAAATGCGATTGGGGAGTTTATCAGAAAGATGACGATATCCTATATTTGATAGAATTGAAAGGTGCTGACCTTGAAGAGCCTATATTGCAAATTATCAGCACCATTGATAATATCATAAACAAGGCTGGCATTAAGGTTTCCCAAATCAATGCAAGAGCCGTGCTTACAAGGGCTCGTACCCCAAACCTCAGAGATACCGACACCAAAGCTATCAAAAGAAAATTGAAAAGCTTTGGCAACGGCAACTTTGATTATGAAGCTCAGAAGTATATCGAGACGATATAATCGTTTTACCTATTCCACCCCTTCCAGTATCTTGCTCAGTTCGGCGCTTACCTCGGCGTAGCGTTTCGATTTTTCCGTGATGTTGGCCAAGAGCTCTTTTATCGAGATGTCGGCGTCCTGCTCGGATTCCTCCTTCAGCCATTTCAGGTCGAGGGAGATGTCGTCTTTGGCGAGGATGTCTGATGCCGCAAATTTTCTGAAACGCTCTGTCTCCTGTCGCTTATGGTAGCAGTCCACAAAGTCGTCGAGATGGCGGCGCTCCAATTTGTTGTTGGCCAGGGTGTGCTTTATTCCAGTTCGGTAGTCGTAAACCCACACGTCGGAAGTCTTTCCGCCCTTGTCGAAGAAAAGCACGTTGGCCTTCACGCCCTGGGCGTAGAAAATTCCCGTAGGCAGTCGGAGAATGGTGTGGAGGTTGAATTCCTCCAGCAACGATTTCCTGATTTTCTTGCCCGATGCCTCAAAGAGAACATTGTCGGGGAGAACGACTCCGGCGCGTCCGTTGCGTTTAAGGATTTTCATCATGTGCTGAAGAAAATTCAACTGGTTGTTGGATGTCTGAACCCAGAAATCTTTTCTGTCGATTGCTACAGAACCGGCGGCACGTGCTCCGAATGGCGGATTTGCAAGAATGTAATCATAGTAGTCGGACTCCTTGGATGGGGGTTGCTCAAGAGAATCCTTGCATTCTATAGTGTCGGCTGATGTGATGCCATGAAGATAACAATTCATTGAAGCCAATGTTACAACAAGGGCAGTATTGTCGATACCATGAAGAGCCTCCTCTTTCAGGAAAGTAATGTCGTCGATATCATTCGACTGCTTCTTCATATAATCGTAGGCGGCAAGCAGGAATCCGGCAGTACCGCAAGCTGGATCTATTACTCGTTTTCCAATCTGAGGCTGTACACAATCCACAATGGCCTGAATAAGAGGACGTGGCGTAAAATACTGACCAGCGCCAGACTTTTTGTCCTGACCGTTTTTCTCAAGAATGCCCTCATAAATCTGACCCTTGAAATCGTCTTCCATCTGAAGCCAATTGTATTCCTCAATAAACTCAATTACAGTTTTCAGATATACAGGCTTGTCAATTTTGTTTTGAGCCTTGGAAAAAATCTTGCCTACAAGTGTGTTGTTGTATTTGCCTTTGGGATCGCCCAAAAGATCAAGAGTATTCTCATACTGCTTTACAAGCAATGCATTATCGGCGTCGCTGATTTTCTCCAAAAGATTTTCCCAACGATAACCTTCCTCAATGGCGGATTGCTCGCCAAAGTAATGATGATTTTCGTGGTCCATTTTCAGGAAAAGAATATATGTAAGCTGTGTGATGTAGTCGGTAAAGCCAATACCCTGACCAGCCATTACGGTAGCCAGTTGCCACACTTTTTTCTGAAGCGACTGCTCCGTTATCTGTTCTTTAGTATCTGAATCTTTTTTGTTTGCCATGATGCTTTGTTTTTATATGTTAGGCTGTACGTATTATAAACGATGCCAAATCATCTATGATATTCTGTGCGTTGTCTCTGTTTTCAAATTCCTTGATAAGACTTACGCATGTGGATTGGTCTATCAGACGTATGGCGTTTAGGTCGATATTGCCGTTAGATACAATATAATCAACTACTTTAGCCAAAATGTCTCGTTGCTTGAGCGTGATTCCGCGACCCTTTTTTCCGCAGAACAGCTCAAAATACTGAGCCGCGGTTACATTGTAGCATTTCAGCTCTGCAATACGCTCAAGGGCAAATCTTACCAGCTTTATGATATTGAGCAATGTATCCTTCTGCTTTCTGTCGTCAAGTTTAAGTACCTTGTCGGGGAACAGGATTGAATACGAATACCAGAGATAATCGGTATTGAACTCAAAACTTGCTTCTATCAGCTTGTTCCTCAAATCTTTCAGCATACGGTTTGTTATACGCTCATCAGTATTTGTCGTCGCTCAACTCGCCGTGAGAGATTCTCTCCAAAAGTTTCTCAAGACTGGGCAATGGCTGGTGAGTATCATTTCTTCTGATGCCATTGTAAAGCTCGTGTTCGGAAACACCCACAGCATCCACAAGGTAATACAATTCCTTGGATTTGGCGTTGGGCGTGGCATCCTGCAATGTGGTATCAGCAATGGTACGGCATCCGCGGCCTTTCATCTGAGTATATAATGTCCTGGAATTTACGTCGCGCATAAACATTACAATCTCCAGCGATGGAATATCTGTACCTGTGGAAACCAGCGTAACCGTGACGGCGATCCTGAATTTCTTGTTGTTGTTGAATTCGCTGATAAGTTTGTTGCTGTCGCCAGCCGAGTATGTTATTTTCTGAACAAAATCGGTATCGGCTTGCTTGCCGAATACTTTCCTGGCAATGTCCACTATGTTGGTGGCGTGATTGTCGTTGAGTGCGAATATAAGTGTCTTGGGCAGATAATCGAAGTTGGGCTCTCTGTCGGGGTACATATTCACATAAACCTCGTCCTTGAATGTCTGCAAAACAAGTTCTATCTGGTCGAGATTCACAACCGCTCTGTTGAGGTCAGTATTCAAATAATTGATAGGCTCGGCGGCGATAGTGTTTACCTCAGTACCTGTATATCGTTCAATATTCTTGAAATTGCGCCCTCGGTCGATAGTTCCACCTTCCTCCGATACCTTGGTCATTATTCGGTAAATTCTCTCGCCAACATTCACATTGTCGGCAATAGACCTTTGCTGGGTGTAATCCACAACAACATTGTTGTCGAAAAATGCGAAGGTGTCCAGCTCGGGTGTAGCTGTAAGACCTATCATATAAGCCTTGCCGAAATACTCGAGTACCTTTCGCCAGTTTTCTCCATAAATCGACCTGTGGCATTCATCAATGATTATCACGTCGAAGAAATCAGGCTTGATTATCGCTTTCGACGTATCAAACTGAATTATCTTATCGTAAGATTCGCTGATGATGTCGTTGGAATCGTCGTTGTCGTCTTCCAGCTCCTGACCAGTAACGTATGAATATAATCTTTGTATTGTGGCAATCACCACATTGGCCTTGCTTACGTCAACGTTGTTTTTAAGTATCTGAACGTCAAAAGTATTCGAGAAAGTCTCTCCATTGTCGGTAAGGTTGAATTGAGCAAAAGCCTTGTTAGCCTGCCGTCCCAGATTGTTGCGGTCCACAAGAAAGAGTATTCTTCTCGTTTTGGTGAAACTGAGCAATCTATAAGCGGCCATGCAGGCGGTAAAGGTTTTTCCTGCTCCTGTGGCCAAAACCATCAGTGCACGTTTCTTGCCATTATCACGGAAAGATTCCTCAAGATTCTGTATTGCCTCATACTGACAATCGCGCAAAGTAAGTTTCTGCAGTTTTGTAAGTCCTGCAAAGAAACCTGACATATTTCCTATCTTGAAATTGGAGATTATCTCGTATGGCGAATGCATTTCCTTGATTTCCACAAAATCGGAATCAGGTTTTCTGATGTCCTTATAATAAAGGCTGTCGCCATTTGAGATGTAAACCAATGGCAAAGGCAAAATCCAAGACCTGCACCAGTTGGGAAGATTGTAGGCATAATTGATGGCCTGATTCTTTACGTTATCATTGTTTATAACGTCGATTTCCTGACGCTTGGCCTCTATCACACCTACCGCCTTGCCGTCCATAAACAGCAAATAGTCAGCCTCGAGGTTGTGTTTCATCAACCCCTCGCGCACAGCCATAGCAAGCAGATTTGGCTGATATTCGTTGCGGTCAACGATATTCCAACCTGCTTTTTCCAGCTGATGGTCAATTATCTGTCGTGCCTTTTGCTCTGGTGTCATGGTAATTTTCTTGTCGGTATTGTAGAGACGGACCGCGGTCCGTCTCTACCGCATTTCTACGGTTATTCTATTTACCCCTACCCCTACTTCTGGAATACGTAGAACGCCTTGTAGGCCATATAAGTATCCAGCTTGCTCACGATCTCGAAAGGCGCGTGCATTGCGAGTACGGGAACGCCTACGTCGATGGTGTCGATGTTGAGGTTGGCCATGTAGAGAGCCACTGTGCCGCCGCCGCCGAGATCTACTCGGCCAAGCTCGCCGTTCTGCCAGATAACGCCCTCATTGTCGAAGAGGTGGTGAATCTCGGCCACGTACTCAGCGTTGGCGTCTGATGTGCCTGACTTGCCACGCGCACCGGTAAACTTGGTAACAACCACGCCGTAATTGAGGAACGACGAGTTGGCCTTCTCGAAAACTCCGGGGAATGTGGGGTCGAAGGCTGAGTTGACATCGGCGCTTAGGCACTTGCTGTTGCTCATTACTATGCGGCCCTTGCTGCCGAGAGTCTCGGCAATGTCCTCGATGAAATACTTCAGGTACGATGATGCCAGACCTGTGTTGCCGTCGCTGCCGGTCTCCTCCTTGTCGGTGAGGATGGCCACGGCGGTCTTCTTGCGGTTCTTGATGTCGAGAATGGCCATCAGCTCGGGATATGCGCAAACCTTGTCGTCGTGGCCGTAGGCGCCAATCATCGAGCGGTCGAAACCTATCTCCTTAGGCTTGTAGGCGGGCACGGCCTCCAGCTCGGCAGAGAGCAAGTCCTTCTCCACGATTCCGTATTTCTCGTGAAGGATATTCAGGATGTTGGCCTTTACGCGGCTCTTTATGTCGTCGCCCTTCAGGCAGTAGCTTCCCACGATGATGTTCAGCTCCTCGCCCTTGATGAGCTCGGGGGCGGTGCGCTTCATCTGCTCCTGTGCCAGGTGTGGCAGTAGGTCGCTAACTACGAAAACAGGGTCGCCCTCGTCCTCGCCGATGTTCACGATCACCTTGCTGCCGTCCTGCTTGAAGATTACTCCGTGGAGGCTGAGCGGAACAGTTGTCCACTGGTATTTCTTGATTCCGCCGTAGTAGTGAGTCTTGAATAATGCAATCTCGTCGCTCTCGTAGAGGGGATTCTCCTTGAGGTCGAGGCGTGGCGAGTCGATGTGGGCGGCGGTAAGGTTTACGCCGTTCTTGATATCGTCGGTGCCTATCACTGCTAAGATCACGGCCTTGCCGCGGTTGTCGTAGTAAATCTTGTCGCCGGGCTTTACGGGGTCGCCGAGGTTGAACTTGCGGAATCCGGCAGCCTCAGCCTTCTGGATGGCATATACGTTTATCTCGCGCTCGGTCTTGCACTTGGACATGAAATCCATGTAGCCCTTGCAAAACTCGTCGGCCTTCCGGATCTCCTCGTCGCTCATTATCAGGGAAGCATTCTTGCGCTCCATCTCCAGTGATGGTTTCTTCTCTTTCTTATTTTTGGTATCTGACATTTTACTTTAATGTTTTATGATTGCATTGATGCTGCAAAGATAGTAAAAAACTAATTATTCAGACAAAATCTTTACCTCAAGACGTCGGTTCTTGCGTCTGTTGGCTTCTGATGTATTTGGCACAAGTGGCTCAGTAAACCACTTACTATCGGTCTCAACCCTGTCGCGGGGCACTCCACGTTTCACAAGCTCATCCCGCAACCAATCGGCGCGCTTCTGGGCATATACCTTGTTGACTTCAGCAGAACCAATATTGCAGGTGTGGCCAGTCACCAAAATACGGGCATCAGGACACTCCATCATAGCCTTTGCGAGATTGTCCACCAACACCGTCGAAGCAGACTCAGGAGAAAGCGATCCGCAATTGCCGAACCCGTAAGGATTCATTGCATCTACTGCGTCCCTAAGTGAATTTCTCAGCTTCTCCAGGCGTTCTTTCTCAGCCTGCTCCTGGGCAAGGCGCTCAGCTTCCTCCCGCTCCAGACGCTCCCTCTCAGCCTGTTCCTGGGCAAGGCGCTCAGCCTCCTCACGCTCCAGACGCTCCTTCTCGGCCTGTTCCTGGGCAAGGCGTTCAGCCTCCTCTCGCTCCAGACGCTCCTTCTCGGCCTGCTCCTGAGCAAGGCGTTCAGCCTCCTCACGCTCCAGTTGTCCTAAATCCTCTGACGATATTTTGTCGCTTGGCTTGCGCAACAATCTGTATCGGACTCCCAGCTGAAGACCCAATGTTGATGAATGTGACTTGCCAACCACTTCCGAATTCAACAAACCATTGTATACGGCCTTGGCATGCTGAATATCCGTCTTGCAGTCAGGGTCGTAAAGAGGCTTGTCGGACTTGTCGGCCAACCTGTTGATACCATAGCTGCCCAACAGATTTGCTGTCAAATCCAGTCGTGCGTTCAAGGCAAACATTACACCGGCCTCAACGAATGGAGAAACCCTCAGATTGGCATCGAAACCGCCATCGGCAACCACATCGTTGCTGTAGAAACTGTGCCAATACATATCATCGAACTCTATATTATCGTCCTTGTAATAGCCTGTGGTCTCCAGATCGCCGTTCAAAACCTCGTATCTGCTCTTCACTACAAATCCGAAACAAAGGCCGGCGCCAAGATTCAGCTTGATTCTTTTGCCTGCCATGGTCTGATAATACCCACCCAAGGGTATACCTACAACGCCGAGCTTCTGACGCTCCTCGACTCCATTGATATATGTACGGTGCTGATACACAACACCCTCCTCGTCTATGGCATCATCTATCTTCTGCACATAGTCGAGTATGGACTTAGATCGGAAATTCTGATACTCCACACCTACGCCCACTCCCCAATGTGGTGAAAAATAATGGCGGTATCCGGCCCGGACGTCAAAACCCATTCCTGTATTCTTGTCGCCACGGTCACCAACTTTGTATGAAATAGGTTGCCAACCGCCTCCCATATCAATGGTGAGATAATTACCTGCCACACAATCATATACCGTAGTATCCTGAGCCAATGCGGCCACCGACATGGTGGCCAGCATTGCTGCTATGAAAAACTTTCTCATTTTATTCCAATAACGAAATTACTATTCAACAATAACCTTGAACGACATGCTGCGGTCACCTGACACAGCCCTTCCGGTATAAATTCCAGCAGGAAGCGATGTCTGGTTGCTGATGCCTGGATTCTCGATTTTCTCCACCAGCAATCCCAACGAATTGTAGATGTATATTACAGTTTCACTTAATTCGTCGTCCGTAATATTTTTAAGTTCTATGGTGAAAGACACCCCAGCCTTCACAGGATTTGGATACACAACTACCGAAGGCAAGGCAACAGTCTTGCTGACAGGCTTTTCTATTACAATCGGACAAGTCTTGTAGGTCTCGCCGGTTGTAAGTGTAAGCAGCACTGCAAATGTTCCATATATCTGATGCTCAGGAGTATCATTGTAAGCAGTGTAGAATTGCTTGGTGGCGCCTGGTATGTCGACATCGTCCTTCAGCCACTGATAAGCTACAAATTTGTTATCAGGGTTGCTCACATATATAATATCCTGATGCTTGGTTTTTACCACCTTGCGAGGATATCCAATTACAAATGAGAAACCAGCTGGCTTGCTCTGTGCGCCAAACCTGTCACATACAATCACAGAAGCCTCGTAGTTGCCGTATTCAACACCTTCTGGCACTTTTACCGAGCAGATATTAGTTTCGTCAACCACTATATCAGCAAACTCAGTATCAGAGAAACCATTCTTCCTGGCCTGCTCGCCAAACACAATCTTGTATTTGGTTGCAAAATTTTCTGCTCTAAAGCTTATCTCCATAATATCATCGCTACAGTAGCTTGATGCATTCACAGAAATATCAGCCACTCCAAGAGACTGCATATCCACCTCAATATAGGCATCCTCTTCGTCGATAACAAAATGGTAAGTTCCATCCACAGGTTCAACAACCTTGCGGGTTACCGTTACAACAGGAGTCATGTGCTCAGGAGTTTCCACCTTGAATGTTATCTCAGTACCCTTGACTCCCCTGTCGGCCGACAAATCAGTCACAGTCTTGCCTGCATACACCAGATAGATATTTTCCCATTGGGTTCTGATATCTATATCGCTGATATAATCCTTTACATTTATGGAGAAGTTATGCTCTCCTGATACAATCTTTCCATTCACTGACACAGATACCAAAGACTTAAGGTCTTCTCCCCTATCTGCGACACTCACGTTTACAACATCTTCGATAGTAACTTTCTCCTTATCGGCCTCGGAATACTCGTCGGTAATAACAGTGTATTCTATTAAACCATAAACAGTCTCCACTACAATGTCATCTACATAATCTGTCACAGAGAGTTTGGTCTTTTCGGTAGATTTGCCATTAGCGACAAAACCCTTGAAGTAATAACCTTCTGAGGTTCTGTCCCTTGGTGTAACAACAACATCAGGCCTGTCGAAAGTCACAGTCTTGGTATCAGAGGTGGCATTCTCATCAAGAATTACATTATATACAATGGCTTCCCACTCTGCGGTGAAGGTCTTGTCGCCTGTTGAGCCCTTGACAATCTTGTCGCCCTCGGTCCACTTTATGAAGGTGTAGCCGGTACGGGATGGGGCTTTTATTGTGATGTCAGGAGTCTCAACTGTGTAGGTAGATGGATTGGCTGCATCGTTGGTGCCGCCATTGAGGACATAGCTGATGTTGTACACAATGGGGCCTTCCCACTCGGCAGTGAAGATCTTTGGACCGGTTGAGCCTTTCTCTATCTTATCGCCCTCGCTCCATTTCTTGAAGTTGTAGCCCTTGCGGGTTGGGTTCTTTGGAGTTACGGTTGGAGTCTCAACTGTGTATTCGCTTGGATTCTCTGGATGGTTTGTTCCTCCTCCCAATTCATATTTGAT
>JAZLKG010000065.1:0-10124 GCA_045597465.1 Bacteroidales bacterium
CCACTCGTTGAGGATCCAGTAGTTCCAGTCCATCACGATATTGTCGATAGGGAGTTTGCGTGAGCGGAAGCCCTTGAGAGCGTCCACAATCTCGTCCTGAGTCTTGTATCTCTCACGGCTCTGCCAGTATCCGAGAAGCCATTCAGGCATAATCTGAGCCTTTCCTGTAAGGGTTCGGTAGCCTGATATCACCTCGTCGAGATTGTTGCCGTCTATGAAATAGTAGTCCAGCTGCTGAGTCATCTCGCTCCAGAAGGCGAGTTTGTTCTGAGTAGCCTGATCCACAGGCTCCAGAGCGCGCAGACCGCAGTAAGCCTCGCCACCATCGGGAGTCCACTCAATGCGGATTTTGTATTTCTGTCCCTTGTTCATATTCACGCTGAACTTGCGGGCGTTGGGGTTCCAGGCAGTGCGCCAGATCTTGGAATCCACACCCAGCATATCGTCGGCATAAACCGATTTGCCATCCACGAAAATGTTCTGATAACCAGAGTAATAGTGGAGGAACTTGTACTCACCGCTCTCCCTTGGCTCTATCTCGCCCTCTATCACAACGGTGGAATGCTCCAGACCCTTGGGCAAGAGGCGCTGCACAGTCTTGTAGTCTTCATAATATATTGAGTCTTCGGCTCTTACGATAGTTTCCTTACCAGTGATATTATACGTTCCGGTAAGCGAGCCGGCACGTCCGTCCTTATCGTAAAGCGTGAAAATGTCCTTGAGGAAAGAATAAGGTTTGGGATTTCCAAACTTCATAAGTGAATAGGAATCAACGAGAATGCCATAACCTTTCGACGACACCACAAAGGGCACCGAAACTTTTGTGTTGTACTGGAAGAGCTCCTCGTTTTTGCCCTTGTAGTTCCAGTCGTCGGCCTGATGCTGCCCCAGTCCGTAAAAAGCCTCATCATCAGGACTCTCGAAAACCTGACTTATAGTCCAGCCCTTGTAGTTCTGGTCCTTGCCATTTGCAAGAGTTTGGGTAACAGAATATTTCTCGAACTGCTTGCCGCCGCCGTTCTGCTCGTGGAGAATGGTATTTCCGTCGGCATCAGTAAAAAAAACCTCGCCAGTGGAAGTTAGCACATTGGCCCTCAGCGACTTGGTAACGAGCGTAACAGTATCGCCCAGCTGCTCCACCGAATAATCGGGCCTGTATTTCTGGTCCACGATAATCAGTGACTGAGGATCCTTGAAAGAATTTTCCTTTGTGGCTGATACTCTCACAATCTTATCGCCAACCACCTGGAGACGAACAAGTTGAGGATTGTTTCCACTGGAATTTCCCACCCTTACAACAACTCCGCCATCGGTATTCTGCACCACCTGCCCACCGCAAGCCGAAAACAACAAACCCGACAGCATCAGATAAGTAAATCTATTTTTCATAAAACTTTAGTAAAGATACAAATAATGGATACGCAAATATAGGGAATAATTTTTAAAAATCGGATAATTATTTTTATATTTGTACTATTAATTTTATTGAGGAAAATGGGAAGATTCATAAATCCAGGATACGAGGCTTTCGAAATGTCCCGAAACTTTGATTGTTTCGTGGATAAGTCTATGCTATTGAGCGAGTTGAATAAGTTGGTGAACAAAGAGAAACGTTTCATCTGTGTATCACGTCCGCGTCGTTTTGGCAAAACCATAATGGCTCGGATTCTTAGTGCATATTACACACGCAACTGCGATTCGCGTGCGATTTTTGAGGGTTTGGAGTTCGGAAAGACCGAGAATTTCGACCAATATCTCAATAAATTCAATGTTGTAAAGATCGACTGCAACAATTTCTCATCGTACGTTGGCAAGACGGGCGAGAATGCTTTTGTAAAAAAAATCGAGTCGAAAATTTGTAAGGAATTTAAGGACGAGTTTCCTGAAATCGATTTCTCAGATTGTGACACAATAAGCGACAGTATTTGGGAGGTTTTCAATAAAACAGGCCAGCAATTTGTGATAATTATGGATGAGTACGATCTTGAGGTAAGAATGTCTCAGCCTGAGCCACTTCATCAGGAATACCTTGATTTTTTGGTTTCTCTCTTCAAAAACGACAACCTCTCACCAGCCATCGCCTTGGCATACATTACAGGAATACTTCCAATTGTAAAAGACAAATTCCAGAGCAAACTCAATAATTTTGTTCAGAAGACAATGCTCGATTCCATAGGATTCCAGAAATCCTTTGGCTTCACCGAAGACGAGGTTCTTTCCCTCTGCGACAGATTCGACATTGATTATCAGGAATGTAAGCGTTGGTATCAAGGATATGAGATTGAGGGAGTATCAATCTTTAATCCCGAGGCCATAGTAGAGGTTATTGACAGCAAAAAATTCAAAAACCATTGGTCAGCAACGGGAAGTTATGAGTCGGTGAGGGGATATGTGGATTCTAACTATAAAAGTTGCAAGGATTTTATATTAGATATGCTTTCAGGTTATGAGGTTCCTATCCATCTGTCGGAATTAAAAAATGAGAATTTCAAGACCCCAGACGAGATTTTACATTATTTGATTCATCTTGGTTTAATAGCCTACAACAAGGATAAAAATATCTGCTATATTCGTAATCAAGAACTCAAAGACGAATGGAAAAAGAAACTTAAACCACGACTGAATTCAGATATTATAAAAGCCATAAACTTCTTGTTGGCGAAAGAGAAGGAAGCGAAGAAGGCGTAATATAGATTCCTCGCTCCGCGTCGGAATGACGGGGTTTATGATTATATTATAATAAGAAAAAGGAGATTAAGGACGGCGGAGCCGTCCTTAATCTCCTTTTCTTTCTCTCTCTCTCGAACCACCGCTCCCGTCATTCCGATGCGAAGCGAGGAACCTGAAGAAGAAATTAGATACATTTTTGAGGTAATGTTTTACTATTGTCAATAATTTGTGATTTCGGCTGTAGTATAACCTTTTTGTATGCCTCAAATATTGAATTCAGAATTGACTGACAAGTTTTTTCATTATGAGAAATCTCTTTTTCCATCAACTCAATAATATTTGTAAACAATGTTGTTATGTAGGACATCTCAACAATGCTTACTATCTTGCGTAGTTCCTCAAATGCAAGACGGTAGTTAGATTGATTAAGTAGATTTGTATATCCATTAAGGATATGTTTTAGGAATTGACTATTATTAGCATTCGTTTCATTGCTCTTGATAAAACTAATAAAACTCTCAGAAAGTGTATCATAATTAGCTTGAGTGATTTCAACTTTCTTTTCTTCTGTCTGAATTGATCTAGATGATTTTTTTCTTAATTCATACAGAAACTCAAATATAGTTTCGTCAGTTATTATATCACTATATGTCAATGGTTTTGTTAAATATAACCCTTTCAAAGATTTAACTCTACTCAAAGCAACATATAATTGACCAGGGGCGAAAATATGGCTATTTAAGTCTATAACAACTCCATCATAAGTTTGACCTTGTGACTTATGAATTGTAAAAGCGTAGGCAAGTTTTATTGGGTATTGTACCGTCTTTTGAATGTATGGCAAGACTCTAGATAACTTATGTTTTCTATTGTCATAATACATCTCATAGCGGTAATGCTCAATTTGGTTTCTGTATTGCGGTAAAACAATTTTTTCTTTATTTTTTTCAAGAATTACAGTTACTTTACCATCTTCAATGCCTTCAATAATACCAAAATCACCATTGGCATAACCTGCCTTTTTATTAGAGGTCGTTAGCATAACTTTTGCACCTCTTTTGTATTCCAATATAGGTTCAAAATTAGAAGGTATCTCTATGGTATATATATCATTTTGAAGATTTAATTCGTCAAAACTGAATGATACGTGTTCGTTTCTATTTGACACCTTTGAAACGGATAATTGAGCCACCGATTTTTTTATTTCTCCTGACAATAAAGCCAAATGCTCACTATTAACCTTGCGTACCTCGTCATTAGAGGACGCAAGCCTAATTAAATTTGTTGGAACATTTTTAACAACTCTTGAATTTAGTTTTTGAAGCACCTCTATTTTTTTTGTTTGGCTCATCGGCTTTCTAAATTCATCAAGTATGTTAGCATAATCTTGGTCATTTAATTGGCGATATGATTTAGTTAACTCGAAGAATTTTATAGAATTAATATTCTTCTGTATAATATGACTATTAAAGAAATAAATTCCATTATATTCTTTATTGAGATATTGATTGATTGCTTCGTCATTTACAATTGGAGGTAACTGAAAAAGATCACCTACTACCACAATTGGGACTCCTCCAAAAGGTTGATTGTTTGCTAATACTTTTTGGAAAATGCAGTTCATCATCTCAAAAGTATCAGACCTAACCATTGATATTTCGTCTATAATAAGAAGTTTCACCAATTTTATCATACCAGCGGCTCTACTATTCAGGACAGAGTCGGTTACGTTATGGTAATCTTGAAAACCTTCATCAAGATTATCAAACGCTCCATAAAAAAATGAATGAATAGTTGAGGCATTACGATACAACCCACTTGCAAGATTAGTAGGAGTGAGTATTTTACAACCGGATATTTCTTTTTCTACCTTTTGTAATAGATATGTTTTTCCACAGCCTGCTTTGCCGTGAATGAAAGTAATACCAGAAGCCCCCTTTTTTAAATAATCAAGTATTTCTTCTTGATTTGTGTTTTTAGGTGGTATATAATGAATTACTTTGGTTGGTATTGTTTTTTTTACATTTGAATTAGTAACATTTGGATGAGTATTATTGTTTTCTTTCACCTCCTTTTTGGGGGTGCTTACACTTTGTGGCATTGGAGATTGAGCCAATTGAGATTTATTAGTTTCTATTTTCTCAATAGGTTTTTCTTCTTCTTTCGCAAACCATCTAAATATTCTTTTTAACCAAGACATATTTTTGTACTTATCATTTACCATTGGCAATTGTTATTCTTTACAAAATCGCCAATGTATTTATTTTGTAAAGAAACAAATAATTGATTATTTATAACTCTCAATCAACTTTGTCTGCGCAAACCTCATTAATGTCTGCAATTAATTCTTCTGTTGAATATTCGTTCTCGTCAGTAGCCCACGAGCCGAAACATTTTTCAAGAGTCTGCTCTTTGGTAGTTTTGGGGACAACAAAAGTATTAGCGAGAGAATCTGTCAGTCGCTTTATTAATTCCAGTTTTGCAGGAGCCTCCAAATCCTTGATGAAGTTCCAATACTTGTTTATCGGGGCTGTTGTTGTCATATCAATTAAATTTTATGGCAAATTTATTATTGTTTTTCTGAATCTCCAAGCAAAAGTGTAAAATATTTTACTAATAAAAAACAAAGATTCCTCGCTCCGCGTCGGAATGACGGATTATAATTCTATTATAACTAAGTAAGAGAGAAAGGATAAGGCGGCTCCGCCGCCTTATCCTTTCTCTCTTACTCTCTCTAACTCACCACCGCCCCCGTCATTCCGACGCGAAGCGAGGAACCTCATCCCTCACAGCACCGCAATCTTTCCAACCATATCGCGGAGGCTTTCTGCTGTCCAGCCCATTCTTTTTACTATAGTTGTAAAAAGAGTGTTTTCCGATTTCGGGATATTTAGTTTGTATGGAATCTCCGACGAATTTTCCTCATTGTCAAACTCAGTCGAAGTATAAATTATCTGCAACATATTTCTCAATTCCACGGCAACCTCGTTAGTAGGATTACCGCTTAGAGCGTGGGCAATCAGCCTTTCAGCCTCACGGAGTTTTCCGCATTGCAAAGCGAGGGACGCGGAACTTCTGAAAAGGATTGAAAGCCCTGGCTCTGGATTTCCCATTTTCTCTGCCATAAAAGCAACCTCCTTCTCCTTCTCAAACGCCTGAAAATAATAATCACAAGCGCCTTCCTTGTTTCCAAGTTCCATTTCCTTGTCTCCCAACAGAGCCAAATCCATCGCCTCGTTATGTAGTTTCAATAAATCGCTCATATTCCAACCCAAAATTTTCCTGCAAATATACAAATTATTTGCAGGAAATTTCCTGCAAAAAGAAAAATCTTTTTCTTTACTTCTTCGAACTAATCCTAATCACACCATTCTTCGCCTTGGGGCCGTACTTTTCGCTCATATCGCCATCAATTATTTCCATTTTGCGAATCTTGGTTCGGTCGATTTGATCGAAAGAACTTTCCTTGCCGTCAATTAAAACCAACTTATCGGGCGAAGGACCAATAATTCTTTTGCCTGTAGCCGACGATTTAACCATAGCGTCTGTCAAATCCTTGTTCATTTTTTCCAACATCTCAATATGCTTTGTCTCAGTTGCCATTTCCATCATATTGAGTACAATGTCCTGAGCCTTAGACACATCATCATTCGGGTTCTTGCAAATAGCATTCACAGCGATCTCAACGGCCGATATCGGGGCCTGAGAAGTTGGATCCTGCTTGTACTTGTCGCGGAAAAACCTGAGCCTCTTGATGATATCGCTGTCAGGGTTGCTCAGTTCCAAGTGGTTCACCAACTGCTCCGAGGGCAGGAGACCGTCCTTATTTGGCTTGTACTCAATGATATAGACCACGCCATCCAACATACCCGAAATGTCCTTGGATTCCACCGCGGCCACGTGGCGCGCCTCGTCGTTGTCCTCTACAAGCACCATCGTGAGCGATTTTGTGGAGTCGTTGCCCAAAACCACGCTCTTGTCCTCGGCGTACTTCACGTCGTACCTAACCTTGGGCGCGCCCTGAGACTCCGAGTTGGCCATAATCACCAAATTATTGTTGGCCCTGTCATCGTTGTAGCCAGCCTTCACGGCGTTCTCGAAACGGGATTTTGCGCCCGCGTCGTTGATAACGATATGCACCTTGCGGTATTTGTACCAACTTTTCGAACCCGCCTCGTTGTTGGTGTTCTCGGTCTTCACGTCGCTCACCAGGGTTATCTGCTTGTCTCTGAGAGCCGTAGTCAGTCTTTCTCCCAACTTCGTCCCTTGACCGTAACCGCTTAATGCACAGAGCATAAGCGCCAAAATTGCAAAAAATGTGTTCTTCATAGATACTAATTTTTATAGTGAAACAATAAAAGTGTTTTGATCTTCCACAAACTTGTCGGCCTCCTCCTCCAGGGCCATCACGTCATATTCCAACATCAGCCTCTCCACCTCTTCCCGCAGTTCGTCGTCCTCAATTTCGGCCACTCCCTGTTGGAAAATCTCCACAGTGGTTTTGGGCTCTGAGACCTCAGTTTTATTGGTATCCGCTCCCATAAAAAACCTGATACCAAGCAATATAGCCACAGAGGCCGCCGACAGCCAAAGCAGTTTCAGCACCTTGGGCTTTTGTTTTTTGGTGGGGCTGATACATACCTTTTTCCGTGCAAACCCGCCCAGCATTATCGCCAAATCCTCCCACTCGGGCGGAATTTCGGTCAGGTTTGCGAAATATTCCTGCAATTCCCTCTCCTCGGCCTCGCTTGCCGAAGCCTCCAGAAATTTGTCTATAAGATTTTGAATATGAGTGTTTTCGTTCATTTTCGTAATTGATTAATGTTTTTAAGCATTTGCATTCGAGCCTTCGAGAGCAGTCCCCTTACCGACGATTCTGTGGTATCGAGAACCTTGGCTATCTCCTGAAACTCCATTTCCTCTATGTTTCTCATCCTGAGCACCGTGCGCCAGTTGTAGGGGAGCATTTCAAGAGCCTGATTGAAAATCCGCTGATTCTCGTCATCCTCCATTCTCAGGTCGGGAGTATCAGAGGACCCTAACGAAGCGAGATAGTCGGGCAGGTCGCCGTCGTCGTCGCTGTCGGCAATCGTCTGAGCCCTCGGTATCCGCTTCTCGTCCCTCAACTTATTGAGGCTGAGGTTCCTTGATAGCGTGTTGGCAAACCCGAGAACCCTCGGCGACCCGAGGTCGAGTCTTCCGCGCGCCTCCCAGAGTTTCAGCATTACCTCCTGAGCCACGTCCTCGGCCTCCTCGCTGTCTTGCAGGATCGAGAGCGCCCTCCTTACGGCCACCTGCCGAAGTTCCTTCGCTGATTGTATGAATAATTTGTTTTCCATTTACTGATATTACACCGACTTTCCGATTTCGCTACGCAAAAGTGAGAAAAAATTTCACCTCCCAAAATTTTCTTCCCCAAAATATTGATTAAGTAATTCTAATTCCATACCTTTGCACATCATTTTATAAAAACATTCAGTATTATGTCAGAAGTCAAAATAATCCGCGCTGTGGACAAGGACATCCAGTACGCTGAGGCTGTTTCGGCAATGATCGACGAAGCCGCCAAGAGCAAAAACTCAGGACTTGCACACCGCACTCCCGAATACATCAGGGAAAAAATCCAGGAAGGAAAAGCCGTAATCGCCTTCGTTGATGACGAGGTTGCCGGATTCTGCTACATCGCTACCTGGCAAAACGACGAGTTTGTATCGCACTCGGGACTTATTGTAAATCCAAAATTCCGCGGTCACGGACTCGCCACCAAAATCAAGAAAGAGTGTTTCGACCTTTCGAGAGACAAGTATCCCAACGCCAAAATCTTCGGCCTCACCACCAGTAGCGCCGTAATGAAAATCAACACAGCCCTCGGCTACGTTCCCGTAACATTCCCCGAACTCACCACCGACGAGGCCTTCTGGAAAGGCTGTGAGACCTGCGCAAACTTCGACATCCTGAAACGCACCAACCGTTTCAACTGCCTCTGCGTAGGAATGGTTTACGATCCAGCAAGAAAATAATAATGGATTTTTAGAACACAGATGACGCAGATTTAGCGGATTTACGCAGATTTTTTTGAGGATTTAGCAAAGATAAATAAAAACAGCGAAAATCCGCCCCATCCGCGTCATCCGCGTTCAATCCAAAAATCAAAAATCACAAAATCAAAAATGGACAAAGGACATCCCAAAGGCCTCTATTTGCTCTTTGCGACTGAAATGGCTGAGCGATTCAGTTATTACGGAATGAGGGCCTTGTTTGTATTATATTTGGTGGCCGCGTTCTTCGACGGACGTATGTCGTCACAGATTTACGGATCTTACACAGGTCTAGTATATTTGACCCCGCTTCTCGGTGGCTACATCGCCGACAAGTATTGGGGCAACAGAAAATCAATCATCGTAGGCGGACTCATAATGGCTGTGGGTCAGTTTCTTATGTTCGCCTCGGCTTGTTTTGCCAAGCAGGCAATCTTCGAGCAGGGCGGTGCCATAGATTCAAGTATCGACAACGGCCTCTCTACATTCCTGCTCTTCGCAGGATTGGCCTGCCTGATATTCGGAAACGGATTCTTCAAGCCAAACATCTCGACAATGGTGGGCGACCTCTACGAGCCAACCGACTCGCGCAAGGACTCGGCCTTCACCATTTTCTATATGGGAATCAACGTGGGAGCCTTCATCGCGCCACTCATCTGCGGATCCTTCCACAACGAGAACGGCTGGCTCGATCCATCATCGTTCAAGTGGGGATTCCTGATAGCAGGTATCGCTATGGTGCTCTCAGTGGTTGTTTTCACAGCGTTCAAGGATAAGTTCCTGACAACTCCCGAAGGTCTCCAAATCGGTCTTCCTCCCAGCCAGAGCGAACTCCGCCATCAGAAAGACGCCGAGGCCAAGCAGAAGGCTGGAAAATCAGACGAGCCTGAGGTTGAGAACTCGCCAATCCGTCTCTGGGGCTGTCTTGGCGCCGCAATTCTTATGCTCGTAGGATTCTCGCTCAATTGGGAAACAATGAGTTGGGAAGGCACCACCGCCAACGACTTCATCTCGGCCGCTATCTATGCGCTCTCAATCGCCCTGCCTGTATTCATCATTACCGACAAGGGCCTCACCTCCGACGAGAAATCACGAATCGGCGTTATCTACATCATCGCCGTCTTCGTAATATTCTTCTGGAGCGCTTTCGAGCAGGCAGGATCCTCACTCACAATCTTTGCCGATCAGCAGGTGGATAGGACAATCGGAGACTGGACAATGCCTACAACCTGGTTCCAGTCTATCAACCCAATCGTTGTGGTATCGTTTGCCCCAATTATGGCCGCCTTGTGGAGTTTCCTCGGGAAGCGCAATATGGAGCCATTCTCACCAGCCAAGCAGGCAATCGGTCTTGTTCTTTTGGCCCTCGGATACGTGGTAATCGCCGTTGCTACCAACGGAGTATCAGGTGATACC
>JAZLKG010000066.1:0-3640 GCA_045597465.1 Bacteroidales bacterium
CAAAAAAAAAATGAGTTAGAGGGACTTTATGAAAGATTTTTTTGTATATTTGCGGCATTAAAATGTTAGTGCTATGAAAGTTATAGGAAGAAAGAACGAGATCAAGGAACTGGACAATATTATGAATTCTGGCAAACCTGAATTCGTGGTTGTCTATGGACGTAGGCGTGTGGGCAAGACTTTTCTTGTGAATCAGTATTTTAGCGACAAATTCACCTTCAAGCTTACTGGTTTGGCCAAGAAGGGCAAGGAAGAGCAGTTGCTGAATTTCACGCAGGCCCTCAACAGACAAGGCTCGTTCACCTATAAAGTGCCGGGCACTTGGATGGAGGCGTTTGAGAATCTCCGTCATTTCCTTGAGAATTCAAAGACTAAGAAAAGGCGTGTGGTTTTCATTGACGAGTTGCCCTTTATGGATACGCCAAGGAGCAATATGATAACGGCCTTGGAGCATTTCTGGAACGACTGGGCCTCCACTCAAAACGATATAGTGCTGATAGTCTGCGGATCGGCTACCTCGTGGATTACCAAGAAGATAATCCGAAATCACGGCGGGCTGCACAACAGGCTTACACGAAAGATATATCTGCGTCCGTTTTCTCTTGCCGAAACCAATGAGTATCTGAAAGTTTCGGGATTCGACTGGGACGATCAGACCGTGGCCGAGTGCTATATGATAATGGGAGGAATTCCTTTTTATCTCAGTCTTCTGGATGCCGGCAAGAGTCTGGCCCAGAATGTGGATGAGTTCTTCTTCGTGCGCAAGGGCAAGCTCTCTACAGAGTTTGAGGATTTGTATGCCTCCCTTTTCCGCAATTCGGAGAATTATATAAAGGTGGTATCAGCTCTCAGCACCAAAAACAAGGGCCTGACACGCAAGGAGATAATCGAGGCCACGGGCCTTTCCAACAGCGGCGACCTCACCGAGATTCTCAACAATCTGGATGATTGCGATATCATAAGATGCTACAAGGGCTACGGCAAGCAGGAGCGGATGTCGATGTATCAGCTTTGCGATTTCTATTCCTTTTTCTATTTCAAGTTCGTGAAATCCCATGGCAACAGCAACAAGGAATATTGGATTCATCAGATAAATACTCCTACCCTCAATGCGTGGAGCGGCTATGCGTTTGAGCAACTTTGTCTTTACCATTACAACAAGATAGAGCAGGCCCTTGGAATCAACGGAATTATGACCGAATGTTATTCCTGGACCTCTACCTCAGTGGATAAAGGCGCTCAGATTGACCTCGTGATTAAGCGTGCCGATAAGGTGGTGAATATCTGCGAGATGAAGTTCTCGCAGGAGCCATACGTAATCACCAAGCAGTATTGGGACAACCTTCAGAACAAGGTGGCCGCCTTCAGGGCCGAGAACAAAATCCGTGGTCAGATTCAGCTGGTTTTCGTCACCGCCAACGGCCTTGCTGGTGGCAAATACGCCTCGCAGATTTATCATCAGGTGAGGGTGGAGGAATTGATGGGGTGAGGTGTTCTGCAAACAAAAAAATCGAGTTAGTGGGACTTTATGATTTTTTTACCGCAAAATCAGCGTTATCTCTGTAAAAAAAATTATCTTTGCAAAGTGACTAATATTTAAATGTTTTCAACACTATGGGACAGTTTATCAACAAGGGCAATTTTAATTTCAGGAAACTAAAAAACTCTGATTTTGTTGACAAATCGGAATTGATAGGTTTTGTGAATACTCAAATTGACAAGGGATATTCGTATATTTGCGTGTCTCGTCCTCGTCGTTTTGGCAAGTCGTTGGCTGCCAAGATGATGTATGCCTATTATGACAAGAGTTGCGATTCCCGCAATCTGTTCCAGAATCTGAAAATATCACAGATGCCCTCATACGAGAAGCACCTCAACAAGTACGCTACAATTTATCTTGACCTCACCAAATTCGCCGTTAGAGACAATGCCGAAGGCCTTACTAAGGTTCAGTATATGGACAAGACCGTCAGGGAGGATATCAAGAAGCATTACTCATTTACCGAAAGGCCCAGCGACAATCTTATGGATGTGCTTACTGATATCAACGAGCGCACCGGCGAGCAATTCATCTTCATCATCGACGAGTGGGATTGCCTTGTGCGTGACGACAGCGAAGAGGTGAGTCAGGAATATGTCAACTGGCTCCGCACTATGTTTAAGTGTGAGCAGGCCGACCAGGTTTTCGCATTGGTGTATATGACTGGTATTCTGCCTATAATAAAGGTTGAGACACATTCTGCACTCAATAATTTTAAGGAATTCAGTATGGTGAATCCAGGGGCGACAGCACCTTTCTATGGATTTACAAAAAGCGAAGTTGAGGTGCTTTGCAAGAAATTCGATATGGATCTAGAATCAATGGAAAGGGCATACGACGGTTATATTATCGGTAGCGAGAAGTCGATGTTTAATCCTAATTCTGTTATCCAAAGTATTGAGTTCCGTAATTATATCAGTTATTGGGGCAGGACAGCCGCTTATTCTTCAATAGAGAGTTATATAAAGATAGATGCCGACAATGTCAGGGAAAAGATAATAAGTATGCTGTATGGTGAGAGTGTCTCTGTTCAGGTTATCAGTTTCAGAAATGATATGAAACGTATAGAGGACAGCAACGATGTTCTCACTCTGCTTATCCATTTGGGCTATCTGTCATACAATCCTGAAAACAGCACCTGTTTTATTCCCAACACAGAGGTTGGCGGCGAGTTCCAACTTACTATCAGACAGTCGGATTGGAGCGAGGTGTCTCGCGCTATGAAAGAATCGTTCGAACTTGTAACTGAGACTATCAATATGAACGCCGAGTATGTAGCCAAGGCATTCGACAAGTTTCATTTTGAGGCCTCGTCGATATTGGAGTTCAACAACGAGAACTCAATGGCCTGCGCTATTAGGCTCGCATATTTCTCGGCCCAGGCATATTATCACATTTTCAGAGAGTTGCCAACCGGCAAGGGCTTTGCCGATATGGTTTTTGTTCCGTTGAAAAAATCCAACAAGCCAGCCATTGTGGTGGAATTCAAGTACGACAAGGATGCCGAAGGCGCAATTTCTCAAATCTACAAGAAAAACTATCCCGAGAAACTACGTGGACTTTCCCGTGACATAGTTCTTGTAGGAGTAAACTACGACCTGAAAGCCTCCACCCACGAGGTGATTTTTGATGTGATTAGGAACGGCAAGAAAATCTGACGTATCTGAAAGGTCCCTCTAACTCGAAAAAAAAATGAGTTAAAGGGGCTTTGTGAAAGATTTTTTTAATTAAGTGGCTGATGCTATGAAAGTTGGCAAACCTTTATTCGTTACCGCCAACGGCAAATATGCGTCACAGATTTATCATCAGGTGAGGGTGGAGGATTTGATGGGATGAATCCATTCCAATATTAAGTTTTTATTCAAGTCAATTCCTTGAGTCTGCGTTTTTTTTTGTTTGTTTCTCAGAAAAATTCCTTATCTTTGCAACTGAAAATCAATAATCAAAAATCGAAAATTTAAAATGGCAAAGTATCTTGATCCCAGAGCAGATTTAACATTCAAGAGGGTTTTTGGCGAGCACCCACACCTCGTCATAAGCCTTCTGAATTCCCTTTTGCCTTTGCCAAAGGATGTGGTGATACAGTCTGTTGAGTATCTT
>JAZLKG010000067.1:0-32576 GCA_045597465.1 Bacteroidales bacterium
CCGAGAGCCTGGGCCTCATCAACGGCACATTCGGAGTAATATCCATGCTGGGCGGAGGCATACTGGGAGGCATACTCATAGCACGCCAGGGACTGGGCAAGTGGATGATACCCATGATACTGGCGCTCAATGTTCCCGACATATTCTACGCCATAATGTCGTGGTGCCATGTGCAGAGCCTCGCGGCCATAGCATCCATGGTGAGCGTGGAGCAGTTTGGCTACGGATTCGGATTCGCAGCCTACTCGGTATACATGCTGAAGATGAGCCAGGGCCAGTACAACACCGCCCACTATTCGATATCCACCGCCTTCATGGCCCTGGGCATGATGCTGCCGGGCATGCTGAGCGGTTTCATACAGCAGGCGCTGGGATACACGGGATTCTTTGTATGGGTGCTGATATGCTGTGTGCCGTCGGTGGCGGTGGCCGTGATGGCAAAGTCAAGGATGGAAAAGCAATAGCATCAGACACAACAACACAAAAAAGCAGATGACAGATAATGGCAACAACATAGAGCAAAAGCCGGTGAGGAAGGCATCCCGCTGGAAAACGCTGACAAAACTGCTGCTGACGGCGGCTCTCATTGTCGGTGCGCTCCAGTATGTGGGCTATTACTGTGCCTATCCGCTGCTGAAAGACCGCATCTGCAATGGAGTGCACAAGAAGAGCCAGGGCCTCTACACTATGGATTTCAGTGACTTCCGCATCGACCTCCTGGGTCAGAAGATTATCCTGGACAGTTTTTCCCTGCGGGCTGATACTGCCGTATATCTGCAGCGCATAGAGCGTGAGCACTACAACAAGGCCATATACAACATCTCGGTGGAATCGCTGAAGATAAACCACATTGGCATAAAGTCGTTTTTCTCGAACAACGAGCTGTATATAAAGGAGATAATGATGCAGAGCCCCGAGATACGCCTTGTGGGCAAACCCGACAAATCGAAGAACGAGAAGGTGAAGTACGACGCCGTGCACACCGACCTCTACCCTCTGTTGAAGCCATACTTCGACGCGCTCAACATCAGGAAGATAGTGATAAACGACGGCTATTTCGACTTCCGCCTGCGCATCAGCGACAATCAGGAGCAGTTTGGAATCAGCAAGATAGACATCACGCTGAGGAACTTTTTCCTGAACGAGGACAAGTTTGTGAAGAAAAACCAGTTTTTCTATTCCGACGTAATAGAGATAGGATCGCGCAACTATGTGATAAACCTGGCCGACAGCATCCACAGCATCACAGCCGAGCATCTGCAGATATCCACCGCCGACTCGTCGATACACGCCAGCAACGTGATGATGAAGAGCAACATGAGGACCTACACGCAGAAAAACCGTTTCGACGTGTCGCTTAAGGAGATTCAGATAAACGGCCTCGACATCAGCCGCGCCTACTTCGACAAGGACGTAAACCTGAGCAAGGTTGTAATAAAGGAGCCCACCATAAAATTCGCCAAAGGCGGCAGGGTAAACCGCGAGACCAAGAAATTTGAGGGCACCGGCGAGAACTGGTATCCTATTATAAAAGGTACTCTGCGCCGCATAGCCATCGACAGTCTGGAGGTGGAGGGCGCATCGCTGAGTATATCGAAGCCTCAGGTGAGCGCGCAGCCGCTATACAACGTGGGCAACGTAAACATAGTGCTTGAGGGTTTCGAGCTGGATTCGCTGGCCCACCACAACAAGAACAAGATACTGTATTCCAACGATCTGGACGTGGTATTGAACGACTACCGCATGATGCTGCCCGACAACACCCATCAGCTTACGGCCGACAACCTGATGCTGAGCACCAAGACCGAGATACTGCACGCCGACAAGATAAAGATAAGCCCCACAAGATACGTGAACGATTCCACTGGGAAAACCATGCGCATATCCATACCTCTGCTGGAGCTATCCGGAATCGACATGCGCAGGGCCTACAATCAGAAGGATTTCAACATAGGAACCATAAAGATATCCATGCCCGACATCAAGACCCGGAGCTTCATAGACAGCCTTCAGGCCAACGGCGCGCCCAAGCAGCGCACCAGACTGCTGTCGGCATTGTCGGATGAGTTTTTCCACTCGCTGAAAATCCGCAACCTGCAGATATACAAGGGTATGGTAGACATCACATCGAAAGCCTACATCAAGGAGGACAGCCTTACTCTATCGGGCAAGCTGTCGCTGAACATAGGCAACTTTGTGGTGAACAGCGCCACCCTGGCCGACGACATTCTGCCGTTCAGGACCAGCAGCGTAAAGATAAGCCTCGACGACGCCGTGGTGAAACCCTCCAAGAGTCCGCACACCCTGCGCTGCAAGAATTTCATGCTCGACACTCATAACGACATGGTGAAGATATCGCAGTTCAGCTACACCGCCGAGAGCGATACCAGCCTCGTAAGCACGCTGCGCCGCCTGGGCAAGCACACCATAATGGACATCCGCATCGACAAGAGCGAGTTTACCAAAACCGAGCTGCTGGAAGCGCTCTATCACGGCAAGATAAACATAGAATCGCTTAAGATAAGCAATCCTCAGTTCCAGATGAGCGTTTACCCTCAGCTGAGGGCCCACCGCGATTCCATACGCCAGATACGCCTGCCTGATTCCGCCACAATGCACTATATGGATTCCATAATGCTGAAATTCAGCGACATGGAACAGCTGCTGGCACGCCGCATCCCCAAGGAGCTGTCGCTGATAAAGGTAGACACGCTAACGGCCGACAGCAGCGTGTTCAAGTTTGTGGTGCGCGATACTTTGGACAACATCGTTACCGGCACGTCGTCGGACTTCATGTTCAGGGCCAACGGATTCTACTTCAGCCACGACAGCATATCGCCCAACGCCAACATAATGCTGGCCAACGGCTACATGATGGATATCAACAACTTCCACTTCATGCTGCCGGGCAAGACCCACATAGCGCAGTGCGGCAACATCAGGATAGACACCTACGACAGCCTGATAAAGGCCACCGACATATCCATATCGCCGTTCGACAGGGAGCGCACCCAGGGCCGCGCCCAGATTACGGCGCAGTGTCCGGAGCTTACGATAACGGGAGCAGATTTTGCCACGCTCAACAGCAGCGGCATACTGCCCATAAGCAGCCTCACGTTCAACAACAGCGTGGCCACGTTCACGAAAAAGGATACTGCCCTGATGCCGCCCCAAAACAGGGACACCACACGCCGCAAGAAAATTTTCAAGGGATTGAGCATCGACTCGCTAACGGCCCTCAACAACAACTTCGGCATCAGCAACCACAACGGCCACAGGGTGATGAACGTGGATTTCGACCTTACAAGCCGCAACGTGAGCATCGACAGCGCCAACCTCGCAAGCAAGGGCCACCTGGTATCGTTCGACAGCACGTATCTGGATGCCCAGAACTTCAGAATCAGGATAAAGGAAAACGAGATAGCCGCCCAGAGAATCCATCACGAGAACGACACTCTGGTGATTGCTGATGCCGTGTTCCACAATCCCGACGACAGCATCAGGACCAACATAAAAGTGCCGTACATACAGGCTATAAGTCCCAACCTGGAGGAGCTGGCTTTCAGCAGGACGCTGGACGCCAAGAGCATAAGCATACACGGAACAAGGGTGAACCTGCTGTCGAAGGCCAAGAAGGAAAAGCGTGAGAATCAGCAGGAAAAGGAGCGCAAGCCGTTCCACGTAAAGGTGGACACGCTGGCGGCCGACGGAGTATGCATACATCTGGACCGCCGGTACAAGGACAAGCCCGACCTGCATTTCCCAAATATGGACCTGATAGCCACGGGCATCAACACCGAGACCGAGCACGAATCGGTGTTCCCGGCCGACAAGATTTCGGCCGGCATCAACAATTTCACCTACCTGCTCAGGGACAGCGTGATGAGGTTCCATTTCGGACGCGTGGAGCTGGACCCAATACATCAGGTTTTTGTGGCCAACCAGGTGGACTACCGCCCCAACGTGGGACGATACGATTATTACAAGCTATACGACACACGCCGCAGCGCCAACTACGTCAACTGTCAGAAGATGACCGGCTACGGGTTCAACATCATAGATTTTGTGAAGACAATGAAGATGGACCTTACGAGGGTGGACGTCGACAAGTTTGCGTTCCTGAGCTACGACAACAAGACTATGCCGCTGGATTCCACTCGCAAGCCCACGCTAAACGAATACATCTTCGACAAGCTGCCGATAAGGGTGAAATCTGATACCACCGTGATACGCGACGCCTTCTTCGAGATGGAGCAGCTGAGCCCCGAGGTGGGAACTCCGGGAGTGTTGACTCTCAACAACATAAACGGTGTGGTATTTAATTTCACCAACGATACCAACGACCTTAAGGCCAACGACAAGATGATCCTGACTGCCAGCGGCCTGCTGATGAACCAATCTAACGTGAGGGCCAAGATTATGTATGACCTGGATTCGCCAACCGAGGAGTTTGTGTGCAACTTTATGGCCGATTCGATCTATCTGCCAACTCTAAACCCCTACCTTGAGAACGGCATCTTTGCCAAGGTGGACGACGGAGTGCTCACCAAGGGAACGGTATACTTCAAGAGCGATGACATAAAATCGCGCGGCGAGTCGCAGTTTATCTATCACGACCTGAAACTGTCGCTGAACAAGAAGGACAGCGTTCAGGAGAAACGCCGCGGCTTCCTGTCGTTACTGGCCAACACTGTGGTGCGCTCCAAGAACACACGCAAGACGGGTCACATATACGCCGTGCCCGACTCCACACGCAGTTTTGCCGGCTACTGGATGCAGTCGCTGCTGTCGGGCCTCAAGTCAACGGTGGGCTCCATCTTCGAGAGCAAGGAGCAGAAAGACGACCGCAAGCTGGCCCGCAAACTCATCGACGCCGTAACAAGGAAAAACCGCGCCTCCGACTACATTCTAGATATTCCAGATTATGAGGAGGTAATGGTGGAATAACACACGTAGAGGCGCACGGACGTGCGTCTCTGGTGGGATTGGGTTTAGAAATTAAAAATTACAGACTCACACAAAAAACCGAAAAATGAAATACTTCTTCATAGGAATAGCCGGCGCGGGAATGAGCGCCATAGCACAATATCTGGCCGGAAAGGGCCACACAGTGGAAGGCTCCGACAGAGTTTTCCTGAAGCCCGAGGGACAGGAATCCAGACAGAAACTGGAGGCCGAGGGAATCGTATGTTATGCCCAGGGCGAGACCACACCAGCCCTCGATACCGATTTCGTGGTGGTAAGTACCGCCATAGAGGACACAGTCCACGAATACAAATTCGCCAAGGACAACGGCATAAAGACCATTCACCGAAGCGACCTTTTGGCTGATATCTGCGACCAGAACCGCACAATAGCAGTATCGGGCACATCAGGAAAATCCACCACAACGGCAATGATTTACAGCGTGTTGGAATACTGCGGATTCTCCCCCAGCCTAATCACCGGTGCGGGATTGGCCACGCTTCAGGAACAGGGCAAGATAGGAAACGCCGCCGTCGGAAAATCCGACATCCTCGTTATCGAGACCGACGAGAGCGACGGCACAATCGTGAAATATCATCCCGAAATTGGATTGGTTCTCAACATTGACCGCGACCACAAGGAGATCTCGGAGCTGATACCGCTGTTCGAGACATTCTGCCAGAACACCAAGAAAACCGTAATCGTAAACCTCGACAACGAGCGCAGCAGTCAGCTCTCAAAAAAACACGGTCACGATTTCAGCGCAAAATCAGAATGTGAGAATTTCTCTCAGACAATGGAGGGAATCAGATTTGTATGCAACGGCACAGAATTCAAACTCTCACAGATAGGCCGTCACAATATGGAGAACGCCTTGGCGGCTATAAAAGTTGCAAGGATTTTCGGTATAAATGATAACAAAATATCAGAAGCGCTATCAAAATATACAGGAATTTATCGTAGAAACAGAATTCTTGCCTCGAAAAACGGCGTAACACTTATGGACGATTTCGCCCACAATCCAGCCAAGATAAGCGCCTCGATATCAGCTTGTCAAGACATCTCAAAGAGAGTGATAGCGTGGTTTCAGCCTCACGGATTTGCGCCGTCAAGGTTGATGAAGGACGAGCTGATAGCTGACCTCACCAAGCTTCTGCGTCCACAGGACATTATGATTTTCTCGAAAATCTATTACGCCGGTGGCACCGCCGACCAGAGCATCAGCGCCAAGGAATTCGCCGACGGCCTAACCGCAAACGGCAAGACAGCAATCTACATCGAGGACAGGACCTCTCTCCTACCCTACCTGAAATCCACCGCAACATCCGGCGACATCATCCTCCTTATGGGCGCAAGGGATCCATCATTAGCAACCTTCGCCGAGAATATCCGTGAAGGAATGTTTTAATTAAGCCACCTGACGGTGGCTTGGGGTTTTTATCCAAAAATGTAAAGAATAAAAAAGAATTAAAAGAATTTTTTGCCTCCGGCGATTTTTAAACACGAATTACCACGAATGGCCACGAATTATCATAAATATTTTATAAAAAAAATTTTTGGTAATTCGTGATAATTTATGGTAATTCGTGTTCATCCCAAGGCCGTAGGCCCATTCTTTTAATTCTTTCCCTTTCTTTTAATTTTCGGATAAAGAAAAAAAGCCACCGCAAGGTGGCGTAAGTATATATACAAAAAGGGGAAGACCGCGAGGTCCTCCCCTTTTATATTATCTTTTTGGATATAGAAGACTACTCCATAGCGGCTTCCATCTCCTCGGTAACTACGAGGTTGTGGTAAACTGCCTGTACATCGTCGTCATCCTCGAAAGCCTCAATCATCTTGAGAACTGTAACACCCTCAGCTGTAGAGAGCTCCTTCATATTGTAGTCAGCAGCGATTCTCTGGAGAGAAGCGTTTGTGGTCTCGATCTTAGCCTCATCAAGAGCCTTTGTGAAACCAGCGAAGCCTTCCATAGAAGTGTAGCAAACGAGAGTCTTTGTGCCTTCCTCCTCGTCCTCTACTACATCGTCGAAGTCGTCAGCGCCAAGCTCGATAAGCTCCATCTGGAACTCGTCAACATCCTTGCCAGCTGGAACGTTGAGTGTTACAACACCCTTGCGGTCGAAAACTGAAGAGAGTGAGCCGTTTGTGCCGAGAGTACCGTTTCTCTTGTTGAAGATAGAACGTACAGAAGCTACAGTACGGTTGTTGTTGTCGGTGAGACACTCGATGAAAACAGCAACGCCACCAGGAGCGTAGCCCTCGAATGTAACCTCGGTATAGGTAACGCCGTCGCCGGCAGACTTAGAAATAGCACGCTCGATATTATCCTTAGGCATTGAAACACCCTTGGCGTTGTTGATAGCGGTACGGAGACGTGGGTTGCCGTCTGGGTCTGGGCCGCCTTCCTTTACTGCAACTGCGATTTTCTTGGCAATGCGTGAGAACATTGCCGAACGCTTGGCGTCCAATGCACCTTTCTTTCTCTTAATGGTAGACCATTTATTATGTCCTGACATATTCTTTTTGAGATTTTATGTTTTATAAAAAGCAAATTTATGTATTCGGGCGCAAATTTATAAAATATTCTGTTTAGATAAAAAATATTTCAACAAAAAAATTTATAGGTCTGATGCTTACCCTTCCAACCCGTGCCCCCATAAACAAAAAAAGGCGCGGGAAACATCCCCGCGCCCATCCAAGAAGATTTAGGCTGCCGAAAAATCAGTATCGGCATATTCGTCGTCGAGATTATAGGTGTTTTCCACGAGCATCGAGCTCGACTCCTCGTAATGCTCTTCCTTGATAACATTAACAAAAGCGCTGTCAACCAAGGTCTTTGCCCATTCAAAAAGGCTGAAATGTCTCTCAGCTATACCAGTACTCTGGGCGAACGGCAAATTGATTCTAATAGTTCTCATTTTCTTAATTCATTAAATTTGTTAGTATATGTATAAACGTAGTTGAAAAATTGCTATGTTTTATTAATACGATACAAAGATAAATAGTATTTTTTAATTATGCAAATTTTTTAATGATTATTTTTGAAAATATAGTAAAATATTTTCTTAAACCTACAATCAATTATTCAACCACCAGGAATTTTGCATTTCAGATACTTGGAATCAATTTTTCAGGACGTATCAGGCTGAGGCTGATGCTTCAGACAAGAAATAAATATTTATCAGTTACAGAACATAAACATACAATTATTTATCAGAAACGGAAGCTTCAGGACAAAGCCACTCTCCTACCGGCATAGGCACAAAAAAAGAGGCCCGGAACTTAATCCGGACCCCTTGGAGGTTTAGCAGCCGTCAGCGGCGGAATCCTCATTGATCTACTCATTGTCGAGATCATAAGTATTCTCAACCACCATCGAACTAGATCCCTCGTAGTGCTCCTCGGTGATTACATTCACGAATGCACTGTTGACCAAAGTTTTTGCCCACTCAAAGAGGCTAAAGTGACGCTCCTCGATACCAGTGTTCTGGGCAAATGGCAAGTTAATTCTAATAGTTCTCATTTTCTCAAAAAATTTAAAGTGTTAATAAATAAAAAAGTTGTTGTTGCTGTAATCTTTGTTTGATTACGATGCAAAGATAGAAACGTATTTTTATTCTTGCAAATTTTTCTGTAATTATTTTTGAATTATTTTTTATATAATGGTATTTTTATAATGTTATTACTGACATTTTAGCACATAAATCTGTATTACAGATACTTATAATAAGGATTTTGTATATTTATTAAATTTTGTTAAATAATTTAAGAAATCGAATCCAAAATAAGAAATTAATTAAATAATTTGTATTTAATTGGTGGTCTGTGGTTTTGATTTGTTGGTTTTGTTTATATATTTTTGCTTGTACAGTTTGCTTTATCCGTAAATAGATAATCGGGGCGTTAATACAAAGAAGAGCTGCTATAAAGAAATATAACTTGAATTATAAATATAGATACAAAAATCCCCCGACTATAGCCAGATGGCAACAATCGGGGGAAGTATCAGGGAAGAGGGAAGTATCAGGAAAACAAAAATATACTATTCGGCTATGTTTTGGAAAATGGACCCAAGCCAAACAACAGAATAAGCAAATCGGACAAAACTACGACAATACCAAAGGGCAAAAGCGCGAGCAGATAAAAAACAAAAGATGATGGAGACTTGGTATCAGATTCCAACAATCTCTTTGCCGGGAAAGCCGTGCCCAACAACTGCATTAAAATACTTATGAAAATAAAGAAATAGTAAATTCCCTTGATTCCATAATGAGGATTGGCTGTCCAAAAGTTTTCGTGAATTGTATTCAGGCGATTGGCCACAAAGAAAAAGGCAAAGGAAGCCAGCCACCAAAGCAAGGCCTTCCCGACAGCAGGTTTTACGGCAGGACATTTATAAAAACTGACTGCAACACAAGCTATCGTGAAAACAACGCAAAAGGCGCAAAATAAAAAAACTTCCATAATTGATTATTTTTATATATTACAAAAGTATTCATATTAAAATTCATAAACAAAAAAATAAGCAAGTTTTCACTTCAAAGTAGTATGAAAATATTTTTTTTCTTACTTTTGCATTGATTTATATTAGCGACATTAGATGACTGAAAATAAAGATATAGAATTTGCCGGAAGGGACGAGATAAAGCGATTCCAGGAATCCGAGTTGCAGAAACTGCTCGTGTATCTATCCGAGAAATCAAGGTTTTACGCTGATATGTTCCGCGATAATGGAATCGACATCAGCACGATAAAAACCTTGGAGGATCTCCGCCGGATACCTTTCACCAGCAAGCAGGACCTTCAACTCAGGAACAACGATTTCCTCTGCGTGGACAACCGACAGGTGGTGGATTATCTCACAACCTCCGGAACACTCGGAACTCCCGTAATCTTTGCCCTCACCGACAAGGACCTCGACCGACTGGCCCTGAATGAGTGCCTCTCGTTCGGATGCGCCGGCGTTACTCCCGACGACACCGTCCAGCTTATGTGCACAATGGACAAGCGCTTTATGTGCGGACTGGCCTGGTACTTGGGCCTGAGGAAGTTGGGCGCGGGAATCATCCGAGTTGGAAGCGCAGTTCCAGAGTTTCAGTGGGATACAATTATGAGGCTGAAGCCTACTGTTCTCGCGCTCGTGCCCTCATTCGTGAAATCTCTCTTGAAATATGCTGATGCTCACGGCATTGACTACAACAACTGCTCAGTGAAGAAGATAGTATGTATGGGCGAGGCCATTTATCAGGAGGACGGCTCTTACAGTCTGCTGGCCAAGGACATTCTGAGCAAATGGAATGTGGAATTGTATTCATCTTACGCCTCCACCGAAATGTCAACCAGTTTCACGGAGTGCGATTATCACAAGGGCGGTCATCATCATCCGCAACTCCTTATCTGCGAGATTGTTGACGAAAACCTGAATCCCGTGGAGCCAGGTCAGTACGGCGAGCTTGTAATCACTACTCTCGGCGTGGAGGGAATGCCTCTGCTGAGATTCCGCACCGGCGACATCACCTGTATGTACACCGAGAAATGCGAGTGCGGACGTAACTCATTCAGGATTGGCCCCATAGTCGGCCGTTTGAATCAGATGATAAAATTCAAGGGAACGGCGCTCTATCCGCCGGCCGTCTTCGACGTTTTGGACAATGTGCCCTACGTTGAGAATTATTTCGTGCGCCTAAAGAGCGACTGCGACGGCCTCGATCATTTGGTAGTGGAAGTCGGCCTAAGAGATTCCGTAACCCAGGACTCTGTTTTCAAGGACCTGAAAGACCGTTTCAGAAGCAAAATCCGCGTAACCCCCGAGATTGTTTTCAGCACGGTTGACGCCATAAACAAACTCAACAATCAGCCGATGAACAGGAAGATTGTTAAGTTTGCGGACGAGAGAGAATCTAAGAAAAATTACAAATAAAAGCGTATAAACCGCCACGAACGGCACAAAAGTATCGTTCGTGGCGGTTTATAATTTTTATAATCGTCCACGAGTGGTGTTTTTTATTCGTTCGTGGCGGTTTATAATTATTTTTTTTACTATATTTGCGTCATAATCCCAAAGAGATCATTATGGCAAAGATTATTGGTAGAAAAAAGCAAATCAAGGAATTAGAGCGACTTTACAATAGTCCCAAGGCAGAATTTGTGGCTATATACGGCAGAAGACGTGTAGGAAAAACCTATCTTATCCGTGAACTTTTCAAGGACAGGATGGCTTTTTACGCAACTGGCCTTTCCCCATACGGAGAAAATGACCAAAGAAACGGACTGCAAGAGCAATTGCAAAGTTTCTATTTGGAGATGCAGAAATATGGACTGAAAGGCAGATTATGTCCAACTTCCTGGTTGGAAGCGTTCTCTATGCTGGAAAATTTCATCGACAACATCCAAACCGACAAGAAGATCGTTATCTTTATTGACGAGTTGCCTTGGTTCGACACTCCTAAATCAGGTTTTCTGAAAGCGTTTGAGCACTTTTGGAATTCCTGGGGCAGTGCGCACGACAACCTTATGCTAATTGTCTGCGGGTCCGCAACTTCCTGGATTGAGGACAATCTGATTATGAACCGTGGGGGACTCTACAACAGACTCACGTATCAGATGAAGCTTCAGCCCTTTACCCTAAGTGAATGTGCCGAGTTCTATGAGTATATGGGGAATACAATCAATCAGTTCGACATTCTGGAGGGCTATATGATTTTTGGCGGAATACCTTATTATATGGGATATATGCTGCCGGGGCAAAGCCTTGCACAAAATATTGATACAATGTTTTTTGCCGACAATGGAAGGTTGAAAAACGAGTTCAGCTTGCTTTTCGGCTCGCTATTCACAAACCCTGACAATTACATAAAAATCGTAAAGTATCTAAGCGGACAACATTGCGGATACACCAGAGACGAGATTATCAAGGCTACAGGTATCCAGAGCGGATCCACTTTGTCTAAAATTCTGGATTCTCTGGAGGCAAGTTGTTTTATCCGTAAGTATCAGCCATTTGGAAACAACAAGAGAGAATGTAAATACAAGTTGGTGGACAACTTCTGTATGTTTTATCTGAAGTTCGTATCAGACAATAAAAACGACCGTGATTTCTGGATACACAACATCAACAAGCCAATTCTCAACACTTGGCGAGGCATTGCCTTCGAGGAGGTGTGTTTTCAGCACATTGACAAAATAAAAGATGCTTTAGGAATCGGCAAGGTAGTATCGCTTGAGAGTTCTTGGAATGTGAGAGGCAATGACGATCACGAGGGCTCACAGATCGACTTGCTGATAGACAGGGACGACAATTTTGTATCGCTTTGCGAGATGAAATATTATTCCAGGGATTTTGAGGTAGACAAGAACTATTACCTGAAAATGAAAAACCGCATATCCATTCTGCAAGACAATATTCCCAAACGAAGGAATATACAGACGGTTTTGATTACGACATACGGCATTAAACAAAATGCCTATTCGTCAGTTTTTCAAGAGGTTCTTACGATAGAAGATTTATTCTGACAAACAAAAACCGTCACGGTAGATATTTTATCTTGCCCGTGGCGGTTGCATCAGAAAAATAACTCAAAAAAAAATCCTTTTTATTAGTCTATCTAAAAAAATAATACTAATTTTGCTGATAAAATAAAAATTGTAGAACTTAATAAAATATCAAACAAATAATTTTAATAAAAAGTTATGGCAAAAAAGTTACAGACGATGGATGGTAACGCCGCTGCTGCACATATCGCGTATATGTTCACAGAAGTTGCCGCTATCTATCCTATCACTCCTTCTTCTCCAATGGCTGAGAATGTAGATGAGTGGGCCGCTCAGGGCCGTAAGAATATGTTTGGTGAGACTGTTCTCGTTCAGGAAATGCAGAGCGAGGGTGGTGCCGCTGGTACAGTACACGGTTCGTTGCAGGCTGGTGCCCTCACTACTACTTTCACTGCCTCACAGGGTCTTCTCCTTATGATCCCTAATATGTACAAGATCGCTGGTGAATTGCTTCCTTGCGTTTTCCACGTATCAGCTCGTACATTGGCTTCACACGCTCTCTGTATTTTCGGTGACCACCAGGACGTTCTGGCTTGCCGTCAGACAGGTTTCGCTATGCTGGCCGAGGGTTCAGTACAGGAGGTTATGGACTTGGCAGGTGTAGCTCACTTGGCTACTCTCAAGTCAAGAGTTCCTTTCCTCAACTTCTTCGACGGTTTCCGTACCTCTCACGAGTATCAGAAGGTGGAGGTTGTTGACCAGGAAGACCTTATTCCTCTCGTTGACCAGCAGGCACTCAAGGAGTTCCGCGAGAGAGCCCTCTCACCAGAGAGACCTCAGATGCGCGGTATGGCTGAGAACCCAGACGTATTCTTCGCCCACAGAGAGTCTTGCAACCCTTATTACGACGCTGTTGCCGATATCGTATCTGACTATATGGACAAGGTTTCTGCTGTTACCGGCAGAAAGTACCGTCCTTTCGACTACTACGGTGCTCCTGATGCCGAGAACATCATCATCGCTATGGGTTCGGCTACAGAGTGTATCAAGGAGGTTATCGACTACAAGGCTAAGAATGGCGAGAAGGTTGGTTTGATTTCTGTACACCTCTACCGTCCATTCTCTCTCAAGTACTTGAAAGAGGCTATCCCTGCTTCAGCTAAGAAGATCTGCGTTCTCGACCGTACAAAGGAGCCAGGTGCAAACTCAGAGCCATTGTACCTCGACGTTGTTGACGCTTTGACAGAGCTCGGTATGATCAACAATCTCACAGTTGTTGGCGGCCGCTACGGCTTGGGCTCAAACGACACAACTCCTGCACAGATCATCGCAGTTTACGAGAACCTCGCCCTCAATACTCCTAAGAACCACTTCACTTTGGGTATTGTTGACGACGTTACATTCAAGTCTCTCCCAGTTGGCGACGAGGTTTCTGTTGCTCCAGCTGGTATGTTCCAGGCTAAGTTCTTCGGTCTCGGTGCCGATGGTACAGTAGGTGCCAACAAGAACTCAGTTAAGATTATCGGTGAGACTACCAACAAGTACTGCCAGGCTTACTTCTCATACGACTCAAAGCAGTCAGGCGGTTTCACTTGCTCACACCTCCGTTTCGGCGACGACCCAATTCGCTCTACATATCTGGTAACAACACCTAACTTCGTTGCTTGTCACCAGCAGGCTTACCTGAATATGTACGACACTACCCGTGGTCTCCAGAATGGCGGTACATTCCTTTTGAACACCATTTGGGAAGGCGAGGATCTCGAGCGCAATATTCCTAACAAGGTAAAGGCTTACTTCGCTAAGAACAATATCAAGGTTTACTACATCAACGCTACCAAGATTGCTCAGGAGATTGGTCTCGGCAACCGTACCAACACTATCCTCCAGTCTGCATTCTTCCGTATCACAGGCGTAATTCCTGTTGACCAGGCTGTTGAGGAGATGAAGCACTTCGCCCTCAAGTCTTACGGCAAGAAGGGTCAGAACATCGTTGATATGAACTACGCAGCTATCGACCGCGGTGGCGAGTACAAGCAGCTCGACGTTAAGGCCGAGTGGGCAAACCTCGAGGCTCAGCCTAAGGTTTACGCCGATGGCGACGACTTCATCAACAAGGTGGTTCGTCCTATCAACGCTCAGGACGGCGACTTGCTCCCAGTATCTTCATTCAAGGGTATTGAGGATGGTACCTGGTATGCAAGCACAGCCAAGTACGAGAAGCGTGGTGTTGGCGCATTCGTTCCAGTATGGGATGCCTCTAAGTGTATCCAGTGTAACAAGTGTGCTTACGTTTGTCCTCACGCTTGTATCCGTCCATTCGTAATGACAGCCGAGGAGAAGGCTGGCTACACCGGCGATACAATCGAGATGAAGGCACCAGCCGCTATGAAGGGTATGTACTTCACAATCCAGGTAGGCGTTAAGGACTGCTTGGCTTGCGGTAACTGTGCCGACGTATGTATGGCTAAGGAGCCTGCTCTCAAGATGGTTCCTTACGACGATGGTTCTGAGGCTGCCGCTAAGGAGGCTGCTCAGTGGAACTACTGCGTTGAGAAGGTATCTTCTAAGCAGGATCTCGTTGACATCAAGTCTAACGTAAAGAACTCACAGTTCGCTACTCCATTGTTTGAGTTCTCTGGCGCTTGCGCTGGTTGCGGTGAGACTCCATACGTTAAGTTGATTTCTCAGCTCTTCGGCGACCGTGAGATTGTAGCCAACGCTACTGGTTGTTCATCAATCTACTCTGGTTCAGTTCCTTCTACTCCATACACCAAGAACGCCAAGGGTCAGGGTCCAGCTTGGGCCAACTCATTGTTCGAGGACTTCTGCGAGTTCGGTCTCGGTATGGCTATCGCAAACAAGAAGATGAAGGCCCGTCTCACCAAGTTGATGACAGAGGCTCAGTCTTGCGAGTGCTGCTCAGCCGACCTCAAGGCTCTCTTCAACGAGTGGATCGAGAAGCAGAACGATGCTGATGCTACAAAGGCTCTCGCTCCAAAGATCGTTGCAGCTTGCGAGGCTTGCGGTTGCGATACCTGCAAGAACATCCTCACATACAAGGATCACCTTGTAAAGCGTTCACAGTGGATTATCGGTGGCGACGGTGCTTCATACGATATCGGATACGGCGGACTCGACCACGTAATCGCTTCTGGTGAGGACGTTAATGTATTCGTAATCGATACAGAGGTTTACTCTAACACTGGTGGTCAGTCTTCTAAGGCTACTCCTCTCGGCGCTATCGCCAAGTTTGCCGCTTCAGGCAAGAGAGTATCTAAGAAGGACCTCGGTATGATCGCTACAACATACGGCTACGTTTACGTTGCACAGATCGCTATGGGTGCTGATGCTGCTCAGACATTGAAGGCTATCCGCGAGGCTGAGGCTTATCCAGGACCTTCATTGGTAATCGCCTACGCTCCTTGTATCAACCACGGCCTCAAGGCTAAGGGTGGTATGGGTAAGAGCCAGGCTGAGGAGGCAAAGGCCGTAGAGTGCGGTTACTGGCACCTCTGGAGATTCGACCCACAGCTCGAGGAGCAGGGCAAGAATCCATTCCAGCTCGACAGCAAGGCTCCAAACTGGGACAACTTCCAGGCCTTCCTCGACGGCGAGGTTCGTTACGCTTCATTGGCTAAGTCGTTCCCAGCAGAGGCTCAGGAACTCTACGCAGCCGCCAAGGCCGCAGCCCTCAAGCGTTACAACAACTACGTTCGTATGTCGAAGATGGACTACAGCGCCGAGGCATAGTGACTTTACCGCTTAGGTAAGATTACACACCTTATATAATACAGCCCCCGATTATCAGGAGATAGTCGGGGGCTTGTTTTTTATATTACACACGCTATAAGTTACAAATGATTTTAAAATTATGATTTGGAATAATAAAGTTTTTTTTATACCTTTGTCTTAATAACACTCAGTAGTATGATAAAATCGCTTTTTCAAGAATATAGAAATTTTGATTATAAATTTCCTGATCCTCAGTATTTGGGAGCCAAATTGTCTCATTTACCGTGGATTCAAAAATTTATACCCAATAATATAGACACAGTACTTGATGCATTTTCTGGATCTCAATCAGTTAGTTATTTTTTTAAACAGATGGGATTCAGAACAATAACTAATGATTTCCTTAATTTTAACAATCAAATAGGCAAAGCTCTTGTAGAAAACAAAACAGAAAAGTTAACTCGAAACGATTTAGATATTTTATTTCAGCCTTCAGTTAACAAATCTGATTATACGTTAATGGACGAAGTATTTACTGGAATATTCTTTAAGAAGGAAGATTCGGAGTTTATTGATAATTTCCGTGCTAATATTCCTTTATTGAGTAACAAATATAAGCAATCATTGGCATTTGCTGTAATGAACAGAAGTCTTACTCGGAAAATTACAATGGGACATTTTGCTCATACACAAGCCCTTGTCTATGCAAACAATCCAGAGCGAATTAAACGGAATCGTAGTCTGATAAGGCCTATAAAAGAATTATTCATTGAATTATTGCCTCAATATAACGATGCTATATTTGACAATGGCAAAGATAATGTTAGTTACAATCAAAACATATTAGATTTGTTACCCCAATTAAAGGGCATAGATTTAGTATATTTTGATCCACCATATTGTGATAGTCACGCCGATTACCAGGGATTTTATCATTTGCTTGAAACATATACAGAGTATTGGAAAGACAAACAATTCGTAAATGGGATAAAACGCTATGAGCCTCAACGTTATAGCGGATTTGATAAAAAAAACGAAATAGTCAACTCTTTTAAAAGATTATTTGAGTTGTCTAATGATATACCCAATTGGATAATTAGTTACAATGATAGAAGTTATCCAGATACACAGACAATGGTTTCTTTGATTGAACCATATCGAAAGGTTAAAGTAGAGTTTAAAACTTATAACAATTCGAGAGGAGGAAAAGGAAGCGTTGCAGGAAGCAATGAAATTCTATTTGTGTGTACAAAATAAACTAAAAATTATGAATAATTTCGCAAAATGGGACTCTGAGTTCAAAAAGCAAAATTTATTTGCATTCAACTGCAACAAGAATGGTTTGTTGTGGCTGAAAGTACGCGCAATATCACGTAGCAAGCAAATAAATAATTTTGTAAGCCAGAATAATATCAACCTTTCATCTTCCAAAGTCTCAGAACAATTCGTTGAGCTGTTCTGCTATTTGGAATCCAACGAGGACGCCTCATTGCAATTATTGGATGCCTTTTTGAAAGTTCACAACAATAATTGGTATGTTTCATTAGGTGTTGATGAGACTAAATTGAAACAAGATTTATACTTGGTTCATAGTTATGAATGGGGTGGAGATCAGAATAATTCCCTTGACAAATACCTTGTTAGCAGATATGTTAAAATAATTAGTGACTTTAATATATTACAAAGTCGACAAAATGAGATTGCACACAATGCTTGGAACTATGTTCAAACAAGTTGGTACAACAATTGGACCTCTTATTTAATAGAATCCCTTTTTAAAAGGCACAATAAAGTTGTTTCCGCTGTTGGAGAAATTAAAAGTGTTGATTTTTTTATTGGTGATTATCCTATAGATTTGAAGGTTACTTATCTACCTAACCAATATATGGATGAAAAAATCAAAAGCAAACTTGGCAAGAAGGAACTTTCTTGGCTAAAGGAGAAAGCCAAAAAAATTAATATTTCAGTCGATTCTAATCTGGCAGAGAGTCAACAATTATATGAATTGAGTGAGAAGGTTTCTGATTCAGGACACATAGAAATCCTCAAAGAATTATCTGATACTCGTAGAAAAATAATATCTGAAGTACAAATTTCAAAAGATGAATTGATGAAATGGCTTTATGAAAACCAAGGCGAAATGCGTTTTGGAGCAGAGAATCGTTTGTTTATGGTTTTAGTCGATTCTACGAATATGAGTCAGTCTTGGAAAATGAAACGAGCTTTTGACATAATATCTCCGAAGGTAAATCAATACTTAGATGATTTTGATTCAAATTCACTAAAACGAATTGATTTCACATTCAAAGGAAATAGATATAGCAGTTTAGCTGATATTATTTTTGTAGTTAAATAATAACAATTATGACTACATTCGCAGACCAAGAACCGCTATTCAAGCAGATGCAGAGAGTTGCCTCTTATGCACAGATGAGTCGTGAGGATCAGGATAGATATTGGCATAGTTACGACCAATATGTAACCACAATGAGCGCATTCGCAAACGAACGAATGGAAGGCCGTGAAGAAGCCCGTTCTTTAGCCCACAAGAAAGAACTTTCATCAGCTCTCAACTTATACAAAACTGGTTTGGTGACAATAGACGTTATCGCGCAAACTATGTCAATTGATTTAGATGAGTTGCAAGAATATATAAAGGCTAATTCAGAAAACTAAAAGTTTAACAGCCCCCGATTATCAGGAGATAGTCGGGGGCTAATATTCATATTAGTAATTTACTTAAAAATTTTCTATTCAATCTCTTCCCTACTAAAAAAATTTTTGTAATTTTGCACCGTCAATTTCAGAAGGACAATGAGCTACTTAAATCGCAAGCGCATATTATTATCTTGGATGCTGCTGATACTGTACGTTTGTGCGATATCGGTGGGGGCTCTACATATCCACGAAATTGAAAATCCGAATGATGATTTCGAGTGCAGCGATTGTATCAACCACGTTCATCACAATGGACATATAATTGAAGGCGATTATCATTCTTCCGATTGTGCAATTTGTAATTTCATTTCTTCATTATATTTGGATGCCGACAAGCTGACAATTTCGTCAGTTATGCCGTCAACTTCCGACCTTGAGGCATTCGCAATGTGCGATTTAATCCGCATTGATAGCCTTATCCACAACATCAGGGCTCCGCCTGTATCTTGCTGATATATTCTCCTTAACGTCGGTTTGATGAAATAATATTCTCTAAGAGAGTAAGAGATTTAAGAGCATTACTCATTTTAAGAGACGTAATTTTTTACAAAAATTACTCCAAGAGGTTAAAAGCCTCTCTGCAGTAGGGCTCTTATACTCTAAAAAGGAGTTTTCGAAGGAAACTCCGTCTTTTTAAATATAAAAACTCTTACACCTCTTAACCTCTTAGAGAATAAAACAATTCGTCAATTTCACGTTATTTTAAAAATCAGTTTTTCCAAATGGGAATAGTGTATCTGTTCCTGTCAATATTTCTAATACTATGATTATGGCTAAACGGCTGTATGTCACATTGTTGTACATACTGTGTTTTGTCGTGTCTGTATTTGCGCAAGCTCCCGACACTCTCTGCATTGAAGTAAGGGAAGTTGTCGTTAAAACAAAGAAAACTCAGAAACCTACATTGGCGGCTCAGCAACTGCTTGATATATCCGCCGACGAGATCCATCTTTTTGCGGGTCACAGCCTTATGGATGCGCTTCAGCACGCTGAGGGCGTTCAGTCTATGGATATTGGAGTGGGATTCAGCAAGCCGATGATCAGAGGACTTGGTTTTCAGCGCATTGCGGTTACAGAAAACGGCATTAAGCAGGAAGGTCAGCAATGGGGCGCCGACCACGGTCTGGAGATAGACGCATTCCACGTGGACGACGTGCGTATCATCAAAGGGCCTGCGTCGGTGCTTTATGGCAGCGATGCAATGGGCGGCGTGGTTGAGATTCAGCCTGCAATTATTCCACGGCACGACACTTTGCTTGGCGAGATAGCGCTTCAGAATCAGACCGTCAGCAACTGCCTGAGCGGTTCGGCAATGCTTGGTGTCAAGCGCGGACATTGGTTTACACGCCTCAGGTACACCGAGAGGCATTGGTCCGATTACAAGGTACCTGCCGACAGTTTCGTGTATCTGAGTATGAGGTTGCCAATATACAATCAGCGTCTGAAAAATACCGCAGGATTTGAGCGCAGTGCCAATGCGTTGATTTCCTGCAAGTACGGACATTTTCAGGAACGTCTGGCCATAAGCAACAGCTATCAGAAACAGGGATTTTTCAGCGGCGCGCACGGAATTCCAAGCAGTGCAAACCTTGTAGATGACGGCGACAAGTGGAACATCAGCCTGCCTCATAATTGGGTAAACCATTTCAAGGTGGCGAGTGTCAGCAAATGGTCGTTGCCATACGTTCAGGTTACCCTAACGCTTGGATATCAGCAGAACCACCGCGAGGAATGGAGCAAGTTTCATACCCACGAGATTGGCAAGCAGCCTCCGCTTGTGGATCCCGACAAGGAGCTGGAATTCAACCTCCACACCATTAGCTCGGGGCTTCAGTTTATGCTGTCGTCGTCCACCACTTGGGAGCATTATATAGGCGTATCAGCTGAAAACCAGATAAATACCATAGGCGGATACTCGTTTCTGATACCTGAGTTCAGGCGCTATCAGGCTGGTATCTACTATTTGGTGAATTACAGGAAATCGGCAAGGCTTACGCTGAATGCGAGCGCAAGATACGATCTCGGTTTTATGCAGACTGATGCTCACGAGGGATTTGTTCCCGAAACGGATACCAGACTCGGCGACTGTTCCTTCGCGTTTGGTACTGAGTATCAGATTGACAGGCGCAGCAAGATAACGGCTTCCATTGGCAGAGGTTTCAGAATGCCGTCGGCCAACGAGCTCACTTCCAACGGAGTACACCACGGCGCATTCCGTCACGAGTTGGGTGACACCACTCTTGTGAGCGAGCAAGGCTGGCAGCTCGACATCGCCTACAGCTACAAGCGTTACCGCATTGAGGCCACGGCTACTCCCTTCATCAGCTACTACGGACACTACATCTCGCTGCACCCTACGGGACGCTGGTCCAGCCTTGCTGATGCGGGACAAATCTATCAGTATGTGGATTCAAAATCTACATTCTGCGGAGGCGAGCTTAAGCTGAGAACCCGTATTTTGGATGAGCTATTTTACACATTCTCAGGAGAATATGTCAGAACTTACGATATGGATACGCATACAGCATTGCCGTATTCGCCCCCGGCCCTTATGAGGAACACTTTGGAATGGGAGTCAGGAAAATGGCGCGCATACATTGAGTGCCAGAGCGTTGCGGCACAAAACCGCGTCTGCATCAACGAGGACACCACTCCGGGCTACAGCCTTTTCCATACGGGTGGCAGTGTGGATTTCGATTTGGGACGCTATAGGATTTCGTTGCAGCTAACGGCGAACAACCTGTTCAACAAGCCTTATATGAGCCACATAAGTTTTTACAGGAAAGTTTTCCTGCCCGAATCAGGCAGAAATTTCCTGTCAACAATTCGTTTAACTTTTTAAAAAATTTATCAAAAATGAAAAAGATTTTCTCTCTATTGGTTATATTTTCTTGTTTGACATTCGCAGTATCTTGCGACAAGGACGATGACGCAGACACCACAAAGCCTGTAATCGAGCTCGACGAGCCAGAAGACGGCGACGAGTTGGTAATCGGCGAGGAGGTTCACTTCGAGTGCGACTTCTCCGACAACGAGAAGCTCGGCAGCTATATGGTAGAGATCCACAACAACTTCGACCACCACTCACACTCAAAGGCCACAGACGGCACTGTTCCATTCTTCTTCAAGAAGGAGTGGTCTCTCAACGGCCTCAAGAACTCTCACGTTCATCACCACGAAATCGTAATCCCAGAGAACACAACTCCTGACGATTATCACTTGGTGGTATATTGCACCGACGCCGCTGGCAACCAGTCACTTGTAGCCCGCGAGATCGAGATTGTAGTAGAGGGCGAAGGCCACGAGCATCATCACCACGACGAGGACTAATAGAACTGTCTTCAAATTCAATATCTGATACAGCCCCCGATTATCAAGGAGATAGTTGGGGGCTTGTTTTTTATATTTTATTGATTTATTGTTGCAGTTTTCGTTGTAAATATTTATTTTTGTGCTGATAAACAATTGGTAACAATGACGAAGAAACGCAAAGAGCCTACATATCTCAATCCGATGACAGATTTCGGATTCAAGACAATATTCGGAAATCCAGACGTGATGCGGGGATTCCTCAATGCACTAATTCAGGAGGATTATCCCGATAAGGTGATTTCAAATGTAAATATCGTGGGAAACGATGCCCCAGGAGAGAGCGATGAGGACCGAGGCGTAGTTTTCGATATACATTGCACTACCGACGACAATGAAGAATTTGTTGTTGAGATGCAACGAAGAAAGCAGGTATTTTTCAACAACAGAATAATATATTACCTTGGCCGTTCGTTCTCAAGACAGGACGACAGCCTCGACAAAGAAGTGTGGCAGTTTCAGACTCACAAATTGTTGGGCGTTTTCTTAATGGATTTTTATGACAAGACAATGACCAAAGGCGTTAGACATTGTGTCATAAAAGATTTCAAGGAAGACATCATAGACAACGACCTGTTGCAGTATTGGAAAATCCAACTGCCAACATATAGAAATAAAAAAGAATCTGATTGTGTGACACCATTGGATTATTGGTTGTTTAACATTGCAAATATGAAGGATATGAACACAGCATTGCCATTCGCAGACAAGGAACCGCTATTCAAGCAGATGCAGAGAGTTGCCTCTTATGCACAGATGAGCCGTGAAGATCAGGATAGATATTGGCATAGCTACGACCAATATGTAACAACAATGAGCGCATTCGCAAACGAACGTATGGAGGGCCGTGAGGAAGGTTGGGAAGAAGGCCGTATGGAAGGCCGTGAGGAAGCTTGGGAAGAAGCCAGTTCTTTAGCCCACAAGAAAGAACTTTCGTCCGCTCTCAACTTATACAAAACTGGGTTGGTGACAATAGACATTATCGCACAAACTATGTCAATTGATTTAGATGAGTTGCAAGAATATATAAAAGCTAATTCAGAAAACTAAATTATACAGCCCCCGATTATCACGAGATAGTCGGGGACTTGTTTTTATTGTATATATTTTTTTGTAATTCCACAATTTTTTTCCTCGTCAATTCAATAATAATTACTACCTTTGCGATACAGTTCACTAAAATACCAAAACCATAAAACACAATTCAAAATGCTTGTAAAGACATACGCCAGCGCAGTTCACGGAATCAATGCCACCACCGTAACAGTGGAGACGGAGATATCCAAGGGAGTCAACTTCTTTATGGTAGGTCTTCCTGACAGCGCGGTTAAGGAGAGTCAGCAACGAATAGAGGCCGCTCTCAGAACCAACGGCTACCGTCTTCCAGGCAGAAAGATTGTGGTGAATATGGCCCCCGCCGACCTCAAGAAGGAAGGATCAGCATACGACCTCCCAATAGCAATGGGAATCCTGGCCGCCTCGGAGCAGATTCAATGCGAGAACATCGGCGACTACATTATTTTAGGTGAACTCTCGCTCGACGGAACTGTGAACCCGATAAAAGGCGCGCTCCCAATCTCCATTCAGGCTATGAAGGAGAAATTCAAGGGAATAATCCTCCCTGAGCAGAACGCCCGAGAGGCCGCCGTGGTGAACGACATCATTGTTTATGGCGTAAAAAATATAAAGGAGGTTATCGACATCCTGACAGGCACTCCAACTATCGAGCCCACATTTGTGGACACAAGAAAGGAGTTTTTCGCCAACTATGAGGCCATTGACCTCGATTTCGCCGACGTGAAGGGACAGTTGAACGTAAAACGCGCTCTCGAGATTGCCGCGGCAGGCGGTCACAATGTGATAATGATTGGCGCTCCAGGCTCGGGCAAGACAATGCTCAGCAAGCGAATACCCTCTATCCTACCCCCATTCACACTTCACGAATCGTTGGAAACCACCAAGATACACTCAGTGGCAGGCACATTACCAAACGGTTCGGCGCTGATGACTACAAGGCCTTTCCGCAGTCCTCACCATACGATTTCTGACGTGGCTTTGGTGGGCGGAGGCGCATATCCTCAGCCTGGCGAGATCTCGTTGGCCCACAATGGAGTTTTATTTCTCGACGAGTTGCCAGAGTTCAAGCGTCAGGTTTTGGAGGTTTTGCGTCAGCCACTGGAAGACCGGGAGATAACGATCTCCAGAGCAAAATTCACCGTAAACTATCCAGCGGGATTTATGCTCGTGGCGTCAATGAACCCCTGCCCTTGCGGATTCTACAATCACCCCGAAAAGGAATGTACCTGCCGCCCAAGCGACATCAAGAAATACCTCGGCAAGATATCAGGTCCGTTGCTCGACCGTATCGACCTCCACGTAGAGGTGATTCCAGTGCCTTTCAAGGACCTGACAATTCAGGAAAAGGGCGAGCCAAGCGACGTAATCCGCGCAAGGGTTATCAAGGCAAGAGAGATTCAGTTGAGGCGATTTGCTGATACGCCCAAATGTCACTGCAACGCCCAAATGTCGAGCAGTAAGATCCGCATTTTCTGCGAACTCGACGAGACCAGCACTCAACTCCTGAAAAAGGCAATGGAGAAAATGGGACTCTCAGCCCGCGCCTACGACCGTATCCTGAAGGTCTCACGCACAATAGCCGACCTTGAGGGAAGTGAGAAAATTCAATCCCACCACGTAGCCGAAGCCATCAATTACAGAAGCCTCGACAAGGACAACTGGGGACTATAGGAAATAAAGGAATAAATAAATGAAAGAACAGACAATAAAATATCTCTAAACTCGTTCTTTAAAATGCAACAATTAAAGAACGAGTCATAAATTCAATGACAAAAACCGATACCAACATACAAAATGCTTTCGACAACAAATCGGTTGTATCAGCCAAATATCTGGAGGAAAATGGTTTTGAAAGGTACGATATAGATAAATACCTGCAAAACGGTATCCTTGAGAAAGTTGGCTATGGTATGTATTGTCTAAAAAGCAATAGTCCAGACGAATATGCAATAATACAATCAAGAAGCGAGAAAATCATTTATTCTCATTCTACAGCAATGTTTTTGCTTGGAATATCAGACAGAATCCCAAACACCTTAGAGATAACAATTCCGCAAGGATACAATGTCAGCAAGATAAAAAGAGATTACCCAAACACAAATTTCTATTACACACAAGCCGACATCTGGGGAATAGGAATTACTCAAGTAACTACACCTCAAGGATTTGAAGTAACAACATACGACAAGGAGAGATCGATTCTCGACATCATAAAACATAAAAACAAGATTGACGCACAGATATACACACAGGCAATCAAGCAATATTTCAGCACACAGAAAAACTTCAGAAAACTACTGAAATACTCCAAACTTATGAAAATGGAGGACAAAGTAAGGGTTTACATAGAACTATTTCAATAATGAGAACACCAGAGCAATTAAAAGGCAAAATAAAGAACTTCGCAACAGAAACAGGACTTACAACACAGGAGATTCTTCAAATGTACCTATTTGAAAGAGTGCTCCACAGACTATCCGTATCAAAATATTCAAAAAAATTTATCCTGAAGGGAGGCTTGCTGATATCATCAATGCTTGGCATTGCAGAACGTGCCACAATGGATATGGACACAACCGTAACAGGAATAGATATGGATGAGGAAACCATCAAGAATATAATAAAAGAGGTATTGGAGATTGACGTAAAAGACTCAATAAAATTTGAGTTCAAGAAAATTGAACACATCAGGGAGATAGACGAATATTGCAATTTCAGAGTTCACTTCAATGCGGTTTACGGGAAAATCAACAACCCAATGAAAATAGACATAACAACAGGCGACATCATAACTCCAAGGGCGGTAGAATACACATTCAAAACAATATTTGAAGGAGAAGAAATACCCATAACAGCCTACAACTTAGAGACAATCATCGCTGAGAAATACGAAACCATAATCAGGCGCAATATCTCCAACTCAAGAGCGAGGGATTTTTACGACTTGCACAAATTCTTCAAATTATATCATAAAAACATCAATCAATCAGTACTTAAAGAGGCTTTATATAACACAGCAAAGAAAAGAGAATCCCTTGAAGATATGGCAGAAGCCAAAGAAATAATAGAAGAAATCAAAGATGAGAAGTACCTTCAGGATCTTTGGCAAAACTACATATCAACAAACAAATTTGCTCAGAACATAAAATATGAAGACATTATTGAAACATTATATTTCGTAAATGATTTCATACCATAATTCCTCAACTTGTTCTTTAAAATACAGCAATCAAAGAACAGGTTTTCAAACCAGCAATTTTTTATTCTTTTATTGTCTTCTCCCACTCCAGAAAATCCTTCCACCAGTCGCTTGCGGATTTGTCGTCATCCTTGATTCTGCCAGGATTTACGCCGAAGCCGTGGCCTCCAATCTCGTGATAATTCAGTCGGTGACGGACTCCTGCCCTACTCAAGGTCTCGTCCATCTTGAGGGCGTTGTGATAATCCACGATTGGATCGTCCTTGCAGACAAGCAGGTAAATCGGTGGCATATCGGGGCGGACATTCATCTCAAGCGAGAGAGAGTCCTTGCGCTCCTTGGTGTAATATTGTCCGAGAAGATTTCGACGTGATTTGCGATGAGCGTAATCGTCCTGCATTGTAACCACGGGATACATCATAATGGCGAAGTCGGGACGGAGATTGCGCTCCTCGTCATCCACAAAATTCTTATCGAAATAAGTAGCCGAAGCCATCAACTACCGAAGCCTCGACAAGGACAACTGGGGACTATAAAGAACGAATATCAATTCGTTCTAATTACAGGAGCTGACAACTTCTTGCCAGTCCTTGCGTTTAGGTTTGGGATGGAATCGATCAAGCATCCGTCGAGCGAAATCCAGTTTATCATATACCTGCCTGGTTTGTAAGGAAACTGATAATATCCAGAAACAACATTGTCAACAAGAGGTTGTTTTTCATCGTTGATGCTGTACGAAAACGAACAAGGAATCCCTTTGGGTAACACCAAGCGCAAAGGCTCGCCTCCGCAGACAAAAGAATTCTCAAAAGAAACATCATAACGTCTCGTGCAAGGATCATAAGGCAACGAGCAAGGATCCTGCATATACCATGATGCCACATTTGTGTATGTTGGCAAGAAATACTTGCTAGACAATACTCTCAATGCCTCGGTATAAAGTGTAGATCCATCCACAATCCTTATCTGACCCAAAAACCTATTCATCAAAAAACTGGTATAAATATTGCCATCCAGGCCATAGAAAAACAATATGGTGCTGTTATTGGGTTGTTTATCATACTCCTTGATAACCTCATAATCACCCAAAATATTGTCTTTGAGAGACACTTCCACGAGGTAACGGTTTCCCCGTTTCCAATCGAAAATAAAGCAATAAATACGGGAATTGTCGGGAGCAATACATGCATTATACACCTCCAAACCCTCATCAAAAGTCTTTTTCGAAAGCCGCTTGAACTCACCTGTAGCCCTATCGAAAGAGCCATACAACAAATCCCTGCAACGTACGGTAGGGAATGTGGCACAATAATAATTGCAATCATTGGACAACGCAACCTGCCAGGGTGTTTGTGTATAAAGGCAATCATAATCCAACGGATCAACATCGGTAGAATATGCCTCCATAAGTCCGTGCGTTGTTAGCAAATACCTGATAATCTTTGTTTTCGAAAAGAAAATAAGCCATATATCAGAACAATTGGCATGATGAACTGCAAGATAAGAATCTTTACCTAAACCCAAATCATCACAAAATTCAACAACCCTGTTGGCCGACAAACTTACAACCTCATACTTGTTGTCGCAGAAACAATACACCTTGTCTTCGTCTCCAGGCATCGGGATAAAAAAATCCACCCTCGGCAACAGCCTTCCCTCCACTAAACCGCCATCGGAATTGTGAAGATTGCCATCGTTGGTATAGTACAAGGCCAATTCGCCCTTCGCATCCACATACCAGAAAGCATCTTGCTTGTCCCTGGGTATCTCGCTGATAGTAGGAGGCTCGGTCTTGAAATCCACACAATAATTGCCAATGTTCAGGAGAGATCCATGTCCCACCTGAGCATTGGCTATCACTGTGCAAAATATCGAAAAAAGTAATAAAACTATTCGAGTTCCCATTCGTCGGCAGTCATATATCTCATCAATCGCAAATTGCCACCAATCTGGTCGCTGTTGGTATGGAATGTCCCTACAACAGGAGGGTGATTCCCTCTATCGTTACCCAAAGCATCGCTTGCGTTTGTAGCTTGGGCAATATCATACACTACAACTTCGTCATTACACGAAGACAAAGACCAGCCCAAAAACAACATCAGCGCCACAAAAATGACATTTGATTTCATATTGGATAATTAAAATGTTAATTAATAATGATGACTATTGGGATCTTGCAAAATCACATTGCAAAAATACAAAAGAAACAACTACTACACTTGTGTATTTCGGTCAAAGATCACGCTCTAAAAAAAGTCCGAAAAACACAAGGAAGTCCATAAAAAAAGAATTATTTTTGCAAAATTTTAACTTGAAAAGAAATGGAAATATCATTCATTGGATACTCGCCAAACGAAAAACTAAAAAAATACATAAAAAAATATTGGACTATAAAAGGAGAGGCATCAAAATACTTTGAAGAGATCGCCCCGTCAGGTTGCATGAGAATTGTATTCAACAGAACAACTGGTACTCGTTACATCACAAACATAAACTCCAAAAGACTCAAAGAAATTCACGACAAGGACAATAAATTCAACGAATTCCACTCCTTCGGACAAGAAATGGGCAATTGCGTTATAATAGGCCCAAGCCTTGACTATATAATTTCAACAACGGAAGGTGAAATTGACTCAATAGGAATCGAATTCACATTTCTTGGTGCACGGAGATTTTTCAACACGCCGGCACATGAATTCAAAAACAAGATAAGTGTACCCCAAGAAACCGGAGACAAGGAATTCATTAAATTATATGGACAAATGAATGAGCCCAACCTAGACATAAAAGAGAATCTTGATATTTTTTTCATTAATAGACTAACAAAAATTAAATACAAAAACAAACTCGAGCAATACACAATAAATGCCCTAAAAGACTACGACTACAAGACAAATAAAGTGGAGAATTTGAAGAAATTCACATTCCTTCAACCAAGACAAACCCGCAGATACTTCGCCGAATTTATAGGAATAGCACCAAGAGAATTCATATTAATACAAAAGCTGAGGATGGCCGTACATATAATGAGAAACTCCCCCGAGGCAACAATTGACGAAATAGCATATACCTGTGGGTTCTGCGACACTCCGTATTTCGACTCCGTATTTACGAGATTTTGTGGCCACACACCCAAAACGGCAAGAAAGGAGATCCTAAACATAAACGAAGAAGGACTTTTCATAGAAGAAAAAAATGGAGTTCACTCTTTGTGCATATATGTATAATCTCATTCAGATAGCCCATCATACCACTCCAAAAAATCCTTCCACCAGTCGCTTGCGGACTTGTCGTCACCCTTGATTCTGCCAGGATTTACGCCGAAGCCGTGGCCTCCTATCTCGTGGAAATTCAGTCGGTGGCGGACTCCTGCCCTACTCAGGGACTCATCCATATTGAGGGCGTTGTGATAATCCACGATTGGATCGTCCTTGCAGACAAGAAGATAAATCGGTGGCATATCGGGGCGGACATTCATCTCGAGCGAGAGAGAGTCCCTGCGCTCCTTGGTGTAATATTGTCCGAGAAGATTTCGGCGCGATTTGCGGTGAGCGTAGTCGTCCTGCATTGTAACCACGGGATACATCATAATGGCGAAGTCGGGACGAAGATTGCGCTCCTCGCCATCCACAAAATTCTTATCGAAATAAGTAGCCGACGTGCCCACCAAGTGTCCGCCAGCCGAGAATCCACAGACTCCAAGACTGTCGAAATCATAATGCTCCCGCGCATAAATCATCGCCTTCTGAAGATCCTGAATCTGTGAAGGATAACGGTTGCCTTTTAATCCTCTCCTATAGATAAGCACAAAAGTAGAGAAACCCTGTTCCGCAAAAAGTTTGGCGGGATCGTGACCCTCGTTCTTCTTTGCCAAATAACAATAACTACCACCAGGACAGAAGATAATGGCAGTGTTTCGTTTAGATATAGAGTCAGCTACATAAAAATAAAACTCCACGGCCTTCTTGCGGAAATCGTCCTTAGTATCGGGCCAAAGAGTGATTTTCTCCTGAGAGAAGGAGGCTAAAGATGAAAGCACAAAGAAAAGTATCAATAAATAGCGCATAATGACTTAGTTTAAAAAATTACCTCTCCTCATACCTTGCCATCTCCCAGCCCTTGAAAACCAGAATTATCTTGTGAAGGATCCAGTCGCGGTCTTTTGCAATCTCCTGATATCGCTTGTCGGAAATATATTTCTCTATCTGAGTGCGCGCCTCATTGAGTTTGGCTTCAACCTCTTCTTCAGACGACTGGTGCTTTAGGTATTTCAGTTCAATAACATAACTATGCATTGCTCCGTTGCGGGGCTCCAGGTAGATATCGCTGTATCCGTGCCCCAACTCCTTCTCGGTAAACGAGGTGAAATAACTGAGGTAGGCACCAAACTGACACTGCATAAATCCCTTCACGAAAGCCTCGCCATACTTTCCGAAATCTCCGTTGCTCGACTGATCCTTCATACAGTCAGCCACATATCGGAACAAAGGCTCAGCCTCGCCACTCCAGGCCATCTCTCGGCCAAGGTCATTGAGATAAGACTGGTCGGACTTCCAATCAAGAATCTGTCCGTAAACGTGAAGCATATAATCTATATATTGCTGACGCACAGTATTGTTGGGCACAATCAAGACTGGAGTTCCCTTCTCGTAACGGCCAATCGACAACAATCCCATATAGAACATCAGGCTTATGAGATTTCTATAACTTTGCAAATCAGCAAGAGCAAACTCACGATTAATAACAGAGAAAATCTCACCGTCGTTGGCAACCTTCTGTATTGTCCGCGTCTTGTCGCCAAACTCCCTCTCAAACTTGATTATCTTCACCATCTTGTTGTAGTCGGTTCGGATATTGGTATCAACCATCTCCTCAGGCAACTCGCCACAGTCCATATTCACATAATGGTCAAGAAAATACAGAGTCATATCCGAATTGTACATATGTACATCAAGGCAACGGTGATTGAAACAATTATTGTCGTACCAAGGCTTTGTAATCTCCATCAACTCATCAATACTATGCTTGAACACACCAGTAGTATCCCTGTAATACTCAAACATTTGCTTAATCTCATCATCAGTAAAACCTACCATCGAATTGAAATCCCTTTCAATCGAGATATTCTTTCCGATATTATAACCAGAAGTTACATCGCTGAGGCACAGCGGAGTAACGCCCGAAATCATAATCCTCGCAACGGAGGACTCACTGCCTGTGGTACAGGCTTTCAGGTTGTTGAAGAAAAGTCGGAACTTGCCATCGCCGTGCGTGAGGTTCATATAATCGTTCTCACTATCGGCAAGAATAGTGTTTGCAAAATTATCGTACTCGTCGATAATGACATACATCTTGTAATCTGTCAACGAAACAGCATTGTCAAGTCTCGTAAATGCAGTATTGGAAGATTCCACCTGCTTAAACTCATCATAATTTAAATTTGGCAGATATTCCTGATACTTTTGGACAAAATTACGAAACATTTCCAGCAAATAATCATTGAACGACTTCTCCACATCCTGAGGATCTATCTTGGAGAAATTAAGACTGAGTATCAGATACTTGTTTCTGTTCTCGGTGGGATTTTCGTGGATATAGAGACCGCCGAACAGTTCATCAAACTTATCCTTGCGCTTCACATCGTAGTAATCGGCAAGCACGGCAAGCATAAGGCTCTTTCCGAACCTCCTTGGACGCAGAAACATAAGATAATAACCAGCATTCTCCAATTTGGAGATATATTCGGTTTTATCCACATAATACAAATTCTTCCTGCGAATCTCCTCAAAATTCGTAACCCCGTATGGTATCTGTCTTACTTTCTGTTCCATAATTGCGCCAATTTATTTGATTGGCAAATATAGCAAATGATTGCGTGAATTGCAAAAGAAATTATAAGACCGTAGGTTCAACATTCAAGTGCAATTATTTAAAATGAGCGAAAAACATCTTTTTTGGGGTCTCGAAATTTAATTTTTTCCGAGGCCTGTTGTTGATCTTTTTCTGTATTTCGGCAATC
>JAZLKG010000068.1:0-4411 GCA_045597465.1 Bacteroidales bacterium
TCCCAAGACAAGCCCCATTTCTTGCCAACTAGGGCAATACGTGTGTTCAGAGAGGATTTCAGACTGTTGATATTCTCCTCCCTGATCGACAAATCCAGATGAATCACCGGATACTGCCTCCAATCCTTCTCCAGATCCATAATCGCCAAACCTTGGAACATATCCTTCCGGCCCTCAAAATACATCTTGAAGGTATCGCACAGCAACGACTTTCCGAAACGCCTCGGCCTCGAGAGGAAGACGTATCCGTAAGAATGAGTCAAATCATATACATACTTTGTCTTATCGACATATAGCATATCGTCCTCAACGATTTTCGCGAATGTCTGTGTTCCTAATGGCAGGGTTTTCATTTTTGATTTTTGATTTTCGATTTATGATTTTTTGATTGCTACAAAGATAAGGTATTTGCGGGAATTGGGCAAAAAATTTTCTTTCTTGGGCAATCGCAATTGCGCCCGCCCCTTACGTACCAGGCTGTTGGATTACGCGCCTTCAGCGCTTGGGTTCTTGGTTATTTCGCCATCATCCTTTCCTAATATTTTTCCACATAATTCCGTATCTCCGGACATTGACCCTCAATCTCATCCTTGGAGATCCGCCTTTTGACTGATTAAGAAGAAATCATATTTCTTACCATTCACGACGTAATACCCCACACATGGATTTCCGTTCCCATCAATTGAATGAAGTTTTTTTGAAATCCACTCTGCTCATTCCCTTGAACTTTGCCTTAAAATAATCCGGACCCTTGCCAATGGCCTCAGCTACATTAATCGTAACCCTCTACACATCAAAGCCGTACCTGTTGCCCAGACTCCAAGCCTCAGGATTTGTGGCCGCCCACCTCAGCTGCACGCTGTCTGCGCTCACCTTGCAGGTGATCGCCAACCTCTGGGCAGAGGCAAAGAGGCTGAGGAGAACATTTACAAATTGGGGACAACTCATCAATATCCCCATCGCCGATAATGGTCCACATGCTCTTTTATTTCTGGGCATTTAGCCTCAACCTCTTCCTTGGAAAATACTACGTTATTGAAGATATAGCCATAGTCGGAGATTTTTGCCCAGTTCTCGGGTGTGTTGACCTCGGGAGGAGCTAACACACAGCCTCTGTCATGCGAAGGATTGATATTCCTGAACACGCAATAATATTCAGACAAACTTGAAGTATCAGCATTTTTTAGGCTCAAACCATCCGCACGTCCCCTAATATTTGTAAAACTAAGTAACACGGTGCCGTCTATGTTAGATATTCTAGGTTTTACTTTGTAAACAAGAGAATAACCTGTCTGAAAATAGAAATACTTAGGATATTCCATACAATACTCATACAAATGCTCGTCATCTCCTTTCATAGAGGCTATACGGAAAAATTTTTCACGTACAAGTGCATCATCCTCAGCGATTTCCAAACTGTCTATATGCTTGCCTGAAATAAACATACCATTCTTGAATTTGGCAATCAATTCGTGGGAAGGAAACAAAATAGTTTTTCCTGTATATTCTGGTGTAGAAAACAACAAAACCGTATCTCCAACACTAATCTTAAGATATTCAACATGATCTATATACTTCTCATGTTCTTTCTTTTGACCGTCCCATCTATAATATTCTACACCCATTCGTTTTCCTCTCGTTTCTTTTTCAATATAATCGACAATACCTACACCCACATAGGCTCCATCTTTTAGTCTTTCGTGAGCCTCCCATTCGTTTCCCATTCCTTTTATCTTAAGGAACATCACTAAACAAATTGCAACTGAAAACACAAAAGAATTATAAGCCTTCCCGGTTTGCTTATAATTCAAAACAAATAGAAAAACCGCTACAATTGCAGTAACGAAATAATATAATGAGCGATACTCCTCGGCAACAAGGCAGAAAACCAATATAAAAATTACCACAAAAAAGTCAATGATAAATTCTGGATGAGGTTTCACTGGCAAATCATCACCCATTTGCTCATATCGAGAGTTATTTTTTTTCTTCTTCATTTAAAATTTTCCTTTTTAACTCTAAGTTTGTGCAGCTAAAAAATACGGGATTTTTCAACTGTGCACTTTGCAGTAAAAAAACTGAGAAATCAGTTTTTTTAGACAGACAAAGTCAGTTATTTTATACCTTTGTTGTAAGAAGGTAAAAATGACTGGGGCTGTGTGTAAACCAATTAATTAACTGGATTAATAAAAATCCAACTCACGTAACGGACACCCAGCCCTAACTGCAAAGGCCAGATAGAATATTAGGCTCGGAGCCTATTTAGAGTTTTAGTCCTCAAGCAGTTATCTCAGTCATTATTATAAAATTTGTAACTGCAAATATAATGAAAAATTACATCGGAATCGATTTTGCGAAAGAAAAATTTGATGTGGCGCTAATTTCTTCGCAATACACAGAAAATCACAGCGCAGAGCACGCCGTATTCGAGAACACCACCGAAGGCTTCAAGGCGATGCTGAAATGGGTCAAGGAACATTGTCCGAAGGCAAGTAAGGAAGACCTCCATTTCTGTGGCGAGAACACAGGCGTGTATAGCAGGCCGATGGCTGATTTCATGGCAGGCAAGGGCTACGCCGTATACTTGGAAAACGCCTATAAGATAAGGCTGTGCAGCGGCCTCCTGCGTGGCAAGAGCGACAGGAAGGATGCCTTGATGATCGCAGAATATATCCTGAGGAACAGCGACAAGGCCGCATTGTACAAGGAAGGAAACCCAGTTCTCAAGGAACTGGACATGCTGTTCAAGCAGCGCAGGTTCCTGGTGTCGCAGAACACAGCCATCAAAAACAAGCTGGAAAGCATCGATTTCGGCATCGCAAAGAAGAAGGAACTGGAGGACAACCTAAGCAAGTATTGTGAAATCAAGGACGGGCGTGCGTCAATCAATTTCGACAACATTAGCAAGGCTGGGGCTTTGGAAGTCACAATAGTACAGAACCTTATAATGCTGGAAATCAACAGGCACCAAATAAAGGAACTTGACATGAAAATGAATGAGACAGTAAAAAAGGACAAAAGCGTGAGCGAGAACTACGAGATTGTCACCACCATCCCAGGGGTGGCCTTGCAGAATGCCGTCGCCCTGCTGGTCTATACCGACAATTTCGAGCGCTTCGGTTATGACGCAAGGAAACTTGCGAGCTATTACGGAGTAGCCGTATTCGGCAAGGACTCAGGTACTTCCGTGCATTCAGCCCCTCACACGAGCCATCTTGCCAACAAGATGCTCAAGGGCCTGCTGCAGCAATCCGCTATGGCCAGCACAAGGCATTGCAAACCATTGAGAACTTATTATGAAAGACTGATCCTTAGAGGCAAAAAACATCAGGTTGCCATTAACAACGTGAAGAACAAGCTTCTCCATATGATAATGGCAATGGTGAAGAACAAAACTAAATATGACGAAGAAGCTTACGTCCGAGGGGCTGAATTATGCAAGACCAAAACATTTTCAGAATCTTTTTGAAAAAAAAAGTCTGAAAATATTTGGAAATTAACATAGAATACGTGAGTTCGACAAAATTTAAGTGACTGAAAATTTGGTAATTAGCGAATTTTTTAGCATATTTGTAATAACGACAAAACAAATTACCTCACCACCTTCACCTTATACTTGAAGATCTCGTTCTCGACCTCCTCTTCCACGAAGTTGATTCCCACAATCTTAACAGGACGCTTGTCGTCGGCGAACTCTCCGGCATAGTCTTTCTTCTTGGCCTGAGAGAGGGCCGTGCCTACAGATTTGCCGTACTTCAACTCCAGAATATAGATAGTCATAGGCATCTTGAGGATGATATCAGGCTTGCCCTCATACTGCTCCTTCTCGGCAAAGACATCAGCGCCAAAAGAAACCAACGCGGTGTAGAGAAGGCCGTGATAATGCTTCTCGTTCTTATCGGAATTGTCGAGCGAAAACGGGAATCCCTTCAGGAACGCCTTGAAACTGAGAAGGAAACGGTCGAGGTCGTCACTCTTCCAAAAGGCCTTATAACTATTGGAGAAGTTGGTGAGCTTGGGCGGATTGTTTGTCTTGTATTTCAAAAGCTGTTTGGCCAATGCCACACGAACCTCTTTGTTGGGATAAGAGAGCGAGTAGCTGTTGATATCCCTGTCGTAATCCTTGATAGTAAGATATCCGGACTGAAAAAGCAAAGGAATCGGATCATCGATACTCTCGATAGGAACGGAGAAAGTTTCGAGGTCAACATCACAGTTTTCCAGTTCCTCAAAATCTATTTCCAACTTACCAACCAGTTTTATCAACGCCGACGGACTTGCGGAATCGAACCAGTATGAATTGAGATTCCGTTTGGCAAAAGAATTGAGAATGCTGAACGGATTGAAAACATCACAGGTCATTTTGGGAGAGAAGTGATAACCGTCGTAATTATCCCTAAGTTTCTCGTAT
>JAZLKG010000069.1:0-72037 GCA_045597465.1 Bacteroidales bacterium
TTTGATAAGTACACTGACGAAATGATTGCCGAAATACAGAAAAAGATCAACAACAGGCCTCGGAAAAAATTAAATTTCGAGACCCCAAAAAAGATGTTTTTCGCTCATTTTAAATAATTGCACTTGAATGTTGAACCTACGGGGTTTTTATATGCAAAAATATTTTTGTTTTCTATTGGAAATTTACTATCTTTACCGCTGATTATTATCAATACGAAACGTATAAAATATTTCAAAATAATGTACAGATCACATAGCTGTGGCGAGCTGCGCTTGGCAGACGTCAACAAGGAAGTTACACTCTCTGGATGGGTGCAGCGTGTTAGAAATCTCGGTGGTATGACATTCGTTGACCTCCGTGACCGTTATGGTATTACTCAGTTGGCTTTCAATATGGAGACCAACGCCGAGCTTTGCGAGGCAGCCCGCAAACTTGGCCGCGAATTTGTTATTCAGGTTGTTGGTTCAGTTATCGAGCGTTCCAGCAAGAACAAGGAACTCCCTACAGGTGAGATTGAGATTCAGGTAAGCAAGCTCAATATTCTCAATAAGTCAGAGGTTCCTCCTTTCACCATCGAGGACAATACTGATGGTGGCGACGAGCTCCGTATGAAGTACCGTTACCTCGACCTCCGTCGTTCTGCTGTACGCAAGAATCTTGAGCTCCGCCACAAGATGGCTTTCGAGGTGCGCAGCTATCTCGATAAGCAGGGATTCCTCGAGGTTGAGACTCCTGTACTCATTGGTTCTACTCCTGAGGGTGCGCGCGATTTCGTGGTTCCTTCACGTATGAATCCTGGACAGTTCTACGCTCTTCCTCAGTCTCCTCAGACCCTGAAGCAGCTCCTTATGGTGGCTGGCTTCGACCGTTACTTCCAGATTGTTAAGTGTTTCCGTGACGAGGACCTCCGTGCCGACCGTCAGCCAGAATTTACTCAGATCGACTGCGAGATGTCGTTTGTGGAGCAGGAGGATATCATCCAGCTCTTCGAGGGCATGGCAAAGCACCTTTTCAAGACTATCAGAAACATAGATATTCCTGAGGCTTTCCCACGTATGACTTGGCACGACGCCATGAAGTACTACGGTTCTGATAAGCCAGACCTTCGCTTCGATATGAAGTTTGTGGAGCTTATGGATATCATGAAGGGCTCAGGCTTCAGCGTTTTCGATAATGCTGCCTATATCGGCGGTATCTGTGCCAAGGGCGCCGCTACTTACACACGTAAGCAGCTCGACCAACTCACAGATTTCGTAAAGCGTCCTCAGATTGGCGCCAAGGGTATGGTGTATGCCCGCATCGAGGCCGATGGCAATGTAAAGTCGAGCGTTGATAAGTTCTACCAGCAGGACACTCTTCAGAAGATGAAGGCCGCCTTCAACGCCGAGCCTGGCGACCTTATCCTCATCCTCAGCGGCGACGATGCCATGAAGACCCGCAAGCAGCTTTGCGAGCTCCGTCTCGAGGTTGCATCTCAGCTCGGCCTCCGCGACAAGGACAAGTTCGCTTGCCTCTGGGTTATCGATTTCCCAATGTACGAGTGGAGCGAGGAGGAGGGCCGCTTGATGGCTATGCACCACCCATTCACCTCGCCAAAGCCAGAGGATGTGCCTCTCTTGGATACCGACCCGGCATCAGTTCGCGCCAATGCCTACGATATGGTTATCAACGGTGTTGAGGTTGGAGGCGGAAGCATACGTATCCACGATGCCGAGACTCAGGCCAAGATCTTCAAGATTTTGGGCTTTACACCTGAGAAGGCTCAGGAGCAGTTTGGCTTCCTGATGAACGCTTTCAAGTATGGTGCGCCTCCTCACGGCGGACTTGCCTACGGTCTCGACCGCTGGGTAAGTCTCTTTGCAGGTCTCGACAGCATCAGGGACTGTATTGCCTTCCCAAAGAACAATTCCGGCCGCGATGTAATGCTCGACGCTCCTTCCTTCCTGGAGCAGAAGCAGCTCGACGAGCTTTATTTAGCCACAAAACCAGTAGAGAAATAATATGGATGCAAATGTCAAGATATTGATGACCGAGATGTTGCAGGCGTGTAGGAATATCGCGGCTGCAACAGCCGGCAAGTCTGTGCCTGAGGCTTTCGACCAGGATAAGTTTCTGCTCGAGAATATATATATGAACCTATATATAATAGTGGAGAACAGCATAAGCATGGGCGACAGCAAAAAGGATTTTCCGCAGATTAGCTGGGCTGAGATTGGTGCTTGCGCCGATGTCTTGTCTCAATCGGTTGATCAGCTTGACAGACGCGTTATCGTCACGCTTCTTAAGACCAAGCTTCAGTCGCTTACATACAAGCTCGAGGCTATAATGGCCAAGGCCTGACAGTGTTTGTTTCGTCTATATAATAGATTATAAATGAAAGTAGAGATTTTCAGATTCAACCTTTTCGAGGAAAACACCTATCTCGTCTACGATGGGACCAAGGAGTGTGTGATAGTGGATCCGGGCTGCTATAGCCAGCAGGAGCGTGATTTCCTTACCAGTACCATTGCCAAGTTGGGCCTGAAGCCTGTTCTTGTGGCCAACACTCATTGCCACAGCGATCATGTGCTTGGTGTAAACTTCCTCAAGGATTTTTACGGAATTCCTTTTGCTGCCAATAGTGCTGATGCTTTCCTCCTTGACAATCCGGGCAAGTATGCGTCGGTATTTGGCTGGCAGGTGGATCCCATCTCCATCGATATCAATTGTGTGGATGGCACAGAGCTCAGGTTTGGCAATTCCGTCCTCAAGTGCGCCTCCACTCCGGGACATACTCCCGGAGGCCAAGTGCTGTATTCCGAGGTCGATAAGTTTATGCTCTCGGGCGATACTCTCTTCAAGGGAACCATTGGACGCACTGACCTTGAAGGCGGCGACCTCGATCAGCTGATGGCCGGCATCCACAATGTGATTCTGCGTTTCGATAGCCTGTACACAATTTTCCCTGGTCATGGCGACAAGACATCGATAGGAGAGGAGGCTGGCAAGAATCCTTTCCTTGGATTCGAGGAGGATTAGGCTCAATATAATTTGTAATTGCAATAAAAAATCCAGAAACTGGGAACGCCCGGTTTCTGGATTTTTTTTTATCTTCCGAAGAATCTGTCGAAGAATGATTTCTGTCCCGAATTTTTGTCGGTCTCTGTGTTTCCGAAGTTTTTCGATTTCCTGAGTTCTTCCACGGCCTTCTGCTCTGAGTTTGTAAGGTCCTTGGCGTTTGGTATGGTTACGTTCACGAATATCAGCAGGTCGCCCTTGCCGTATTCTCCGTAGGTTGGCAGTCCCTTGCCCTTCAGCCTGAAGACGCTTCCCGGCTGTGTGCCCGGCTCTATCTTGAATTTCACCTTGGTGCCGCTTATGGTCGGTATCTCGGCTGTGGTGCCCATTATGGCGTCGGGGATGCTTATGTTCAGTCTGTATACCAGGTTGTTGTCCTCTCGTACAAACTGGGTGTCCTGCTCCTCCTCGAAAACCACATACAGGTCGCCGTTGATGCCGCCGTTGGGCGCCGCGTTGCCTTTGCCCTGCACGGTCATGGTCATGCCGTCAGATACTCCTGCAGGTATGTTTATGCTGACAACCTCCTCGCCCTGGGTGATTCCCTGGCCGCCGCAGGCTGTGCATTTGTTCTTTATTATCTTGCCTGATCCTCCGCAGTTGGGGCAGGCGCTCTGTGTGCGCATCTGTCCGAGTATGGTGTTCTTTACGGAGGTGACTACGCCTGCACCCTTGCATGTAGGACAAGTCTCTGTGCCTGACGATCCGCCCTGCGCGCCTGTGCCGTTGCACTGCTGGCATGCGCAGTATTTCTTCACCTTGATTTTTTTCTCGGTGCCTTCGGCAATCTCCCTGAGTGTGAGTTTCACTTTTACTCTCAGGTTGCTGCCCTTGCTTACGCGCTGTCCGCCACGTCCCGAGCGGCCTCCTCCGAATCCGCCGAATCCTCCGAATCCTCCGAATATGTCGCCGAAGTTGGTGAATATGTCCTCTATGTCCATATTGAAGCCGCCTCCGCCGCCTGCTCCCGACATGCCTGAATGTCCAAACTGGTCGTAGCGCTGGCGTTTCTGGTCGTCGCTGAGCACCTCGTAGGCCTCGGCAGCCTCCTTGAATTTCTCTTCGGCTGCCTTGTCGCCCGGATTGCGGTCCGGATGGTACTGCATGGCCAGCTTTCGGTAGGCCTTCTTTATTTCATCTTTGGATGCCGACTTCCCTACGCCAAGCACCTCGTAGTAATCTCTCTTTTCTGCCATTTTTTTATTCTCCTATCACTACTTTTGCGTAGCGTATTACTTTGTCGTGAAGGTAGTAGCCCTTCTCGATTACGTCCATTATCTTGCCTTTCAGCTCCTCGCTTGGTGCGGCAAACTTGGTGACTGCCTCGTGAAGGTCGGTGTTCAGCTCCTGGCCCATGGCCTCTACTTCTTTGAGTCCCCGGCTCTCGAGATACGACTGGAATTTTTTGTATATCAAGCTGATGCCTTCCTTTACTGCCTCCATGTCGGTTGCTGTCTCCATGCTCTTGATGGCTCTCTCCATGTTGTCCACTACCTGGAGTATGCCCTTCAGCACGTCTTCCTCGGCGTATTTGGTGAGGTCCATCTTCTCCTTGAGTGTGCGTTTGCGGTAGTTGTCGAATTCGGCCATCAGGCGGAGGTATCTGTCGTTTAGATCGTTGTATTTGGTCTCGAAATCCTCCTGAGAAGCGTTCTCTGCCACATTTTCAGTTTCGGCGTCTGACTTGCTGTCAGTTGCCTCGGTATTTGTGTCAGCAGTCTGATTGTTTTCGGCATTCTGCTCGATGTTCTCGTCCTGCAATCCTGTCTCCTGGTTTTCTGTGTTCTGTTCCATTTTTGTATTTTGTGTGTTAACGTTCTTGTTTTTAGGACGGTGGTGTCCTCCTCGTCTTGCCATTGTTTGTATTTTTTATGGGTTTGCATCTTTTTAAGTTCAAATATGTTGCCAATGTATTTTTTGTGACAAATTGTCAGTATTGTTTTTCGAAAATTATTTTTATATTTGCATTGTTCTAATATTAAACTACCATCCTATGAAAAAGACTTTGTTGGTTTGGGCTTTGGCTTCGGTTGCGTTTACCGCCAGCGCCCAGTTTCAGTTTACCGATGATATCAGGCTGGCCTGTCCAAAGGTTTCGGACCAGCAGTATTCCGGTACTTGCTGGTGTTTCTCGTCTATGTCATTCATTGAGAGCGAGATGATGTTTTTCGGAAACGCCAATCCCCCCAATCTTTCCGAGATGTTTGTGGTGCGTCAAAACTATATCGACCGCACCCAGAAGTATGTGATGCTTCATGGAAAGATGAATTATGGCCAGGGTAGCTATTTCCTCGACAATTTCATTGTTGCCAAGGAGCATGGTCTGGTGCCTGAATCTGCGATGCCAAACATCAAGAGCACCGATTACAGGATCAATCACTCAAAGCTTGAGAACTGGGCCACCGAGTTTGCGGATTCTGTGGCTGACGACTCCCGCAAGAAAATCAACCCAAAATGGAGCAACGATTTCGAAAAGAAATTAAACGCCTATTTCGCGCCTGTGCCTCAGGAGTTTGAGTATCAGGGCCGTAAATACACTCCGCGCACTTTTGCCGACGAGGTGGTAAAACTGCCATTCAATGATTATGTACAGGTGACTTCTTTTAGCCATCATCCTTTCTATCAGGATTTTATTCTTGAGATTCCTGACAACTGGCGCTGGGAGAGTTTCCTTAATGTAAGGATAGACGAGCTGACAGCTGTCATAGACTCGGCATTGGCCAAGGGACATACTGTCCTGTGGGCATCAGATGTCTCAGAGACAGGGTTCAACATGTCGGATGGATACGCCATTTTGCCCGGCATGCCTTATCCTGACGATCCCCGCAAAAATCCCAATATCAAGAAGTCCGACCTGAAGGCTGCCATTGCTGTATACAATAAGCGCATGGCCGAGCTTGAGGACTTCAGGAAAATGGACCTGGCTTCCCAGCTCAAAAGGGCACGTGACCTCAATTGCCCTGGGGTGGAGATTTCCATCGACCAGGACCGCAGGCAACTCGATTTCCTGAACCGCAACACCACCGACGACCACGGCATGCACTTGATAGGAAGCGCCCACGACCAGTATGGCAACAAGTTTTACATTGTGAAAAACTCCTGGGGGAATGTCGGTCCATACAATGGTTATCTCTATGCGTCTGAGGCTTTCGTAAAAGCCAAGACTACAGGCATCCTTGTTCACAAGAGCGCCGTGGAGCATATCAGGAAGACATCAGCTGAATAATAAATCTTTCTAAATAAATACTATAGTTATGAAGTTTGTGAAGTATTTGGCGTTGGCCGCCATGGTGTCGGCTTTCGTAAGCTGCTCGGATCCCGATGAGGGCCGCAATCCATATACATCTATCTACGAGAAGATGGGTACACAGGAAGTGGCCGAATTTGGCACTGTGCAATACACCGTGGGCAAGGTGGTGAGGACTTCCGACCTGCCTCAGGGATTTCTCGACAATTTCAAGATAGGCGACCGGAAGGCCCTGATACGCTGTTCCGCCACCTTGAAGGCTGGAATCGACCTCAGCTCCGGCAACTACAAGGTAAGTGTGAACGGCAGGCAGGTGGTGCTGCAGCTGCCACATGCCAAGATTTTCGAGCCCATCAACATGGACCTCGACAAGGTATACCTCGACTATGTGAAGGTCGGTATGCTGCGCAGCAATATCTCCAACCAGGAGTATCTACAGTATCTTCAGGAGGGCGAGAGACAGATTCTGGCAGATGAGAACCTGAAGACTCAGATCATCAAGCAGGCCGAGGCAAATGCCCAGCCTATGTTCCATTCGATGCTGAAAAACCTTGGTTTCGAGGCTGTTAAAATTGAGTTTGTACTTTAATCCATTAGAATTATGAAAGTCAAGATTATAACCACATTGATTGTGGTGCTGATACTCGCGGCGCTTTATGGGCTTTGGAAGTCTGGCCTGCTGAAGTCGTATGAGCGTGTGTCGGTGGTGGAGGATACTCCAAATATCGTGGAGGCCGTAGAGCAGATCCAGGAATTGTGTACCGAGTATTATTACGACGAGGTGATGGTGAAGGATTCTGTAGTGAAAACCGGAATGAAGGCCGCAGTAGCCAATACCGTGAATACTGTGGTGGAGAGCACCGGAAACTTTTTCTCCAATATTTTCGGCAGCAAGAAGGACGAGAGTGCTGCAGCATCAGCCGACAATTCCAAGAAGACTGTGAGCAATCTCGACAAGGAACTCGTGGTGATTGTGAAGGTTACATGCCGCGTGGGCTGGGATCTCGGCGAGATTGTGGAAAACGACGGCATGCAGGTATGCGGCGACACACTGTTCATCGACCTGCCCAAGGCCAAGTTCCTGGAAACCATCGCAAATCCTACTGATATCAATATTTTTGTGGAGGATGGCGAGTGGCCTTTCCCAACCGAGCTTCAGAACATGATCCGCCATGCCAAGAACGTTGTGGAGCAGCGCGCCATCAACGATTCCATCTTTGCCAAGGCTGATGCTTCGGGCCGCAAGATCCTCACCAACCTGTTCTCCACCATGGGATTCAAGGTTTTCTTTGTAGACGAGATCCATCGCGGCATTCCGCTCCAGCAGCCGTCTCAGGAGGTTATCAAGCCCGTCGATTCCGACATGGTTCCTATACCATAATAGCTTCTTTTTTCCAAAATCGGCCTGATACTGCCGTTATTATACAAAGCAAAGGCGCGCCGCAATTTCCAAGATTACGGCGCGCCTTTATTATATAAGTGTCAGTGATTGCTTCAGACTGGCGATTACTTGTTCACAACCTGTGAGACGAGCTTGGCAGCCTCCTCGAATGTGATGGCCGACATTACATTGAGACCGCTCTCATCTATAATCTTCTTGGCCTCCACAGCGTTGGTACCCTGCAGACGGACGATGATAGGAATGTTGATAGAGCCGATCTTCTTGTATGCCTCCACAACGCCGTTGGCAACACGGTCGCAGCGAACGATTCCGCCGAAGATGTTCACGAGTATGGCCTTTACGTTTGGATCCTTCATGATGATCTTGAATGCGGCCTCCACAGTCTCGGCAGATGCTGTACCTCCTACATCGAGGAAGTTGGCAGGATCGCCGCCCGAGAGCTTGATGATATCCATTGTGGCCATGGCGAGACCTGCGCCGTTTACCATGCAGCCGATATTGCCGTCAAGCTTTACGAGGTTCAATCCGTACTGTCCGGCCTCTACCTCGGCAGGAGCCTCCTCGGTGATGTCGCGCATGGCGGCGAACTCTTTCTGGCGGAAGAGAGCGTTGTCGTCGAGCTTCACCTTGCAGTCTGCTGCCAGGATCTTGTTGTCTGAGGTCTTGAATACAGGGTTGATCTCCATCATAGAAGAGTCGCTCTTCAGGTATGCGTTTACGAGTCCTGATACGAACTTCTTCATATTCTTGGCTGCGTCGCCGCTGAGGCCAAGGTTGATGGCTATTCTGTTGGCCTGGAATGCGAGAAGTCCTGTGCCAGGATTGATTTCCTCCTTGTAGATGAGCTCTGGAGTCTCCTCGGCAACTTCCTCGATGTTCATGCCGCCCTTGGGCGAGTACATAACGATGTTGCGGCCTGTTGCCCTGTTCAAGAGGATGCTCATGTAGTATTCGGCTACGTCTATCTTGCCTTCGGCATTGGGATAGTAGATGCTCTCCTCCACCAGAACCTTACGGACGAGCTTGCCAGCTGCGCCGGTCTGCTTGGTTACGAGAGTCATGCCGATAATCTGGCCTGCGAATGTCTTAACTTCCTCGATAGTCTTGGCGATTTTTACACCGCCTGCCTTGCCGCGGCCGCCTGCGTGTACCTGAGCCTTGATAGCCCAGCAGTTGGTGCCGGTCTCCTCCTGGAGTTTCTTGGCTGCCTCCACTGCCTCGTCGGCTGTCTCTGCCACGATTCCCTTTGGTACGGGAACGCCATATTTGGCAAGTATCACTTTGCCCTGAAATTCGTGTAAATCCATTTTATACAGATATTTATGTTTTTGCTAATCGTAATTTATTTCTGACAGCGAAATTACATATTTTTATTGAAGTATCAATATATTTTTCCCAAAAAGTTGCTTTTATTCTTTATTTTGTTGCTTTTTAAGGATTTTACTTAGTATCACTTGTCATGATTCCTTATATATAATATAAAGTGTGTGTTGCTGACGATCCTTCCATGCGCGAAAAAAAAATAAAATAAAATTAACGAACACGATAAATTTGTATTATATTTGCATTCTGAAATTTTACAAACAATAAATCATATAGCATGACAGCATACATGTTTCCAGGACAGGGATCTCAGTTCCCTGGTATGGGTAAAGATCTTTATGAGAATTCTCCGATAGCCAAGCAGCTATTCGACAAGGCAGACGAGATTCTCGGTTTCGGCATCACCAAGCTTATGTTTGATGGCACAGCCGAAGATTTGATGCAGACCAAGGTTACGCAGCCTTGCGTGTTCCTGCATTCTGTGATATCAGTGCTGGCCTTGGGCGACAGCTTTGTGCCAGGTGTAGTGGCGGGACACTCTCTTGGAGAGTTCTCTGCTCTTACAGCGGCTGGCGCGCTCACATTCGAGGACGGCCTTACACTTGTATCCAAGCGCGCGGCAGCCATGCAGAAGGCCTGTGAGCTTCAGAAAGGTTCTATGGCAGCTGTGTTAGGGCTCGACGACGCCGTTATTGAGGATATCTGCGCCAAGGTTTCGGCAGAGGGCAAGGCTGTTGTGGCCGCCAATTTCAACTGTCCCGGCCAGGTTGTGATATCAGGCACCGAGCAGGGTGTGGATGCAGCATCAGACCTGCTTACAGAGGCAGGCGCCAAGAGGGTTGTTAAGCTCGCTGTTAGCGGTGCGTTCCATTCGCCTCTCATGGACCCAGCCAAGGTTGAGCTTGAGGCAGCCATCGCCGCCACCAAGTTCTCTGCCCCAAAGTGTCCAGTATATCAGAATGTGGACGCCATGCCACACACCGACCCTGAAGAGATTAAGGCAAACCTTATCGCTCAGCTTACTTCTCCTGTAAGATGGACCAAGAGCGTGCAGAACATGATAGCCGCCGGTGTCGACGAGTTCGTAGAATGTGGTCCAGGAAGCGTGCTTCAGGGCCTCATGCGCAAGATAGACAGAGGCGTAAAGTCAAGTCATTTAGCCTAATAATAAGTTTATGTAAAAAAATTGTTTATTTTTTGCACAAAAAATTTTTTAGGTTCAAAAATTATTTGTAATTTCACAGCGGATTTAGTGAGATAAAACGGAGAGGTGTCGGAGTGGTCGAAGGAGCACGCCTGGAAAGTGTGTGTACCTCAAAAGGGTACCAAGGGTTCGAATCCCTTTCTCTCCGCATTTATTTTACTATCAATCGGTTACATAAAACTAAATAGCATATAAACATCAATTTTCGTATAATTTTAAAAATCTAAAAACACAACATGAAAAAGCTATTTTCATTATTGGCAATAACTGGAATGTTAGTATTCGGCAGTGCAAATGTATTTGCACAGGACGACAACAGCGCTTCAGAGTCAGCAACCGAGCAGGTTGCAACACCAGCAGCAGGTCAGTCTTCTGCAGCTGTTTCACAGGATGCTCCTGAGGATGTTCCTGTACACAAGGCTATCAAGACAAAGTTTATCGAGGGTGGTGCCGGCTTCATGGCTTCGGTTCTTATCGCTTTGATCCTTGGTCTTGCAATCTCTATCGAGAGAATCATTTACTTAGGTATGTCTTCTACCAATACAGAGAAGCTCCTCGACAATATCAAGTCTGCACTTGAGAATGGTGGTGTAGATGCTGCCAAGGAGGTTTGCAGAAATACACGTGGTCCAGTAGCTGGTATCTTCTATCAGGGTCTCGAGCGTTACGACCAGGGCCTCGACGTTGTTGAGAAGTCTATCGTTTCTTACGGTTCTGTTGAGATGGGCCGCATGGAAAAGGGTGTTACCTGGATCAACCTCTTCATCTCGCTTTCTCCAATGCTCGGATTTATGGGTACTGTAATCGGTATGATCCAGGCATTCGACTCTATCCAGCAGGCAGGTGACGTTTCTGCTTCTTTGGTTGCTGCTGGTATCAAGGTTGCTTTGATCACAACTGTAACCGGTCTTATCGCTGCTATGATCCTTCAGGTATTCCTCAACTACATCCTCTCTAAGATTGAGTCTCTTACATCAGAGATGGAGGATGCTTCTATCTCGTTTGTGGATATCCTTATCAGATACAGCGAGAAGAATAAGTAGTATTAATTTTCAAAATCTTTTGAACCAGTATGTTACAAAAAATATTAGGATGGGCGTTGATCGCCTTGTTTGCGATTACTGCTGTTTTGGTTGTGATGTTCTACGCACAGGTAGTTCCACTTCCAACAGAAGCTTCGCAGATGGAGCATGGTGTAACAGAGGTTATACTTGATTGGGCATATGCTCTCTTCATCGTTTGTGCTCTTGCAGCCATCGTATTCCCAGTCATCGAGTTTGTAAAGCAGCTTATTGAAAAGCCTAAGTCAGCAATGACTACTATCATTATGATTGTTGCTGTTATTGTGGTGATCTTCATCGCTTACGCTATTTCAAGCGACTCTATCGATTCTATCACTGAGACATTGGTGGAGACAAACGCAACAGAGCTCAAGTGGTCTGATTGTGGTCTTTACACTCTTTACATCTCTCTTGGTATTTCTATTTTGGCTGTTATTTACGCCGAGGTTGCCAAGAAATTTAACTAGTAAATAATTTAACTCAGGGATGCCCTGTTGCATGGAATTTTCCAGTGCACCCCTGGGTTTTATCATCAATCAAAAGAATAAGATGGCAAGACAAGTAGGTGAAATTAATGCAAGTTCACAGGCTGACATCGCGTTCCTCTTGCTGATTTTCTTCCTCGTTACTACTTCTATGAATGTGGACCAGGGTCTGTACCGTCAGCTCCCTCCACCTAACACCGAGGAAAATCAGAAGGCTGATAAGGTAAATGAGAGAAACATTCTCATCGTACTTATCAACAAGGACAACCAGTTGGCTGTTGAATCAGAACTTGCTGATATAAATGATCTTACCGAGACAACTATCGAGTTCCTCACAAACCCCCGCAACAGCGAGGACCTTGCCGAGAAGGTAAAGGCTTCTGTAAAGCTTGAGGAGGCTATCGCCAAGGGTAATGCCGAGGAGGCTGCCGCTCTCAAGAAGGTTATGGAATTGTGTGGTGACCCAGAAATCACTAAGGGTATTGTATCTCTGCAAAACGACCGTGGTACCAACTACGAGACTTATATTGCTGTTCAGAACAACATTGTTCAGGCATACAATATCATTCGTGACAAGTTCTCTATGGAGAATTTCGGTAAGGTATACGACGAGCTCTCTAATGACGAGCAGAAACTCGTAAGGCTTGTGATTCCTTTGAATATCTCGGAGGCTGAGCCAAGAAGTGTTAAATAATTAAACAAACATTTAGAATTATGGCAAAATTCAGAAAAGGTGGTTCTAAAAAGGTGGCTGCGCTTTCTACAGCTTCGCTTCCTGACATCGTATTCATGTTGCTTTTCTTCTTTATGTCTGTTACTTCTATGAAGGAGACTGATTACTTGGTTAAGATCAAGCTCCCAACAGCTACCGAAGTTAAGAAACTTGAAAAGAAATCGCTGGTAAGTTACCTTTATATTGGTGCTCCGCTCTCTGCTTTCCAGGCTAAGTATGGTACTGAGCCTACTCTTCAGCTCAACGACAAGATTAGCTCCATGTATGATGTGGCTGATTACGTTGAAAGCGAGCGTCTGAAGCACGACGAGGCTGAGGTGCCTTTGATGACTTACTCTCTCAAGGTAGACTCAGATGCAAAGATGGGTATCGTTACCGATGTTAAGCAGGAACTAAGAAAGGTTCAGGCTCTCAAGATCAACTACTCTACTCTCAAGACCGAGCGCAAGGGTAGCAAATAATTGGACGAGTTAGAATCTTTATTTAAGGATTCCACTTTATAAAATTAATCTCCGCTTGCAAAATTCTTTGCAGGCGGAGATTTTTGTTTTGTCTAAGTGTTTCAAAGACAAACTATATGTTCACATTGCATCCATTGAAAAGTTTGTTTACCAGATTGCGGAGTTTGCTCTCTGCCTCGCTTTCGGGCTTGTTTTCCCGTTCGTTGGCCTGTCCCGGCTCGTAGGTCATCGGGGGATTGCCGTTGTTGCGGTTGGTGAGATATTCCTCAACGTTTTTGCGGATTATGTTGTAGACTTCGTCGTTTATTCTCAGTTTGCCGGCTATGTACTTCATGTATATGGTCTCTGATTGCATGCAGATTGTGTCGGCAAACGCGGTGAGAAACATATCCACCATCAGGGCTATTTTCAGTGGCTCGCTCTGCAGGTCCGATACCCATTTCTCGTATTTCGCCAGATTGAACCGCTGTGTTTCCGATATCAGCAGCTCTACCTGGCTTTCTATGTCGGCACCGGCCGCCTCAGCTATCGTGTATATGATGTCGCGTTCGCGGTTGTCGATGCTGCCGTCGGCCCAGGCAAGCGAGGTTATCATAGACACGTATGCTATGCGCTCATCGTAGTTGCTCTCGCTCAGGCAGAACGCATTGGCTCCTGTCTCGCTCAGGATGGTGTTTATTAGATTTTCTTTGTCCATTGATGCTTTTTTATTAGGTTTTTCTGTTTTTTTCTTTTGCTAATTTATATAATTATTTGCAATCTTGGTCACCTCTTAAACTTTTTTAAACAATCAATTATTTTTTTTTAACATAGCGGGAAATTATGCTCCGAATTAATTTTGCTTTAATTTCTTTTATTTGTATTTTTGAGCGTTATTTCAATATTTTTCTATCATGAAACTAATCTCAAAATCTTTTGTCTTAGTTTTGACTCTTCTGATGTCGGCCTTTATCCTTCAGTCGTGCGATCAGGATGTCAATTCCAATGTGTCTGCCTACAGGATTAATGATTCATGGCTTTATATCAGGCCGTCTGAGTCTCTTGCCGCCGATGTTGAATCTGCCTTGCTCAGGGGCGAGATGGTGGCCGGCAGCCAGAGGGTTAATCTGCCTCATTGTCCTGAATATGACTCTTCCGCTTCTATGGGCTCCAAGTCTTTTTATTACAGGAGGTTTCTTGTACCTCAGGAAATGGCTGGCAAGCGTATCAGTCTCTACATAGATGGTGTTTCTGATGCCCCTGTTGTTTGGATTAATGGACAGGAATCTAAGTTTGAGCCTTTGCCTTATAAACCTTTTGTCCTGGATTTTGTACCCCAAGCCGGCGAGAATTATGTTGTTGTACGTCTCGATAGGGGGGGGATGATGTATTCCGATGCCTATATCTGCGGTCAGGATTCTCTCAGTTTCACCAATGTGCATGAAAACCTCGGTTTTGACTCCGGTATCAGGGTAAGCACTTTGGACATCTCCGGCAATGCTGGACGTGTGGCTTTTGCTGCCAATATCCGCAACTCGTATTCCAGCGACAGGAAAGTGCGCATCAGCTATCGTATTTTCGACCACAACCATCATGAGCTTGCGTCAGGTAACACCAAGGGCATGGCAGTATCAGGCTCGTACATTGATTTGAGCGATACTATTGCCATGCGCGATATCACTCTGTGGGATATCGACAATCCATGGATGTATACCATTGAGTTTCAGCTCATGAGCGATGGCAATATTGTAGATGTCCAGACTGTGGATTTCGGGTTCCGTACCATTGAGGTCTTGCCCGGAGGTTTGCGTATCAATGGACGTCAGCATTATCTCATTGGTGTCAATATCAAGCATTTTTATCCCTATGTTGGTCCTGCGGTATCGCGTCAGGCCCATTGGAGAGATGCCTACCGTATAAAACGCGGTGGTTTCGATTTCGTGAATGTGTCGTCCATCGATCATCCGCATCAATTCCTTGATGCCTGCGACCGTTACGGCATTATAGTGCTCGATACCTGCGACGATGCCAGGGGCCGTGTGCGCCGCAATCATCCTTGTATATTGCACCTGCCTGACAGCCGCGGAGTATGCGTGTATGGAAAGTCTTCTGATGCTGCAATAGATTCGCCGGAAAACATTCTTTTGGATCAGGCCAATGCCCTCCAGGTTGCCCACAGCAACAACCGCAATGGCAAGTCGTTTGCTGATGCCCTGTATTCTTTTTCCGATTTCCAATCCAATAATGGTGTTATGTCGCTGGACAGGCTTCCCAAGTTGTCGTATTTTTCTTTCCAGACCCAGCGGGATATCGATGATAATGATCTTCAGGCTTTTGCCGAGCCTTTCTGCAATATTCTCTCGCGCTGGATACCCGGACAGAGCAATGGTGTGCGTGTGTCCACCAATTGCAGCTCTGTGGAGCTTATTGTTGACGGAGTCTCGTTGGGGCGTCGCGACATCCGTCCAGGCGATAATTCTCTGCCGCATCCTTCAGTTTTCTTTGACGCGAAGTGCGAAAAGCCTGGTTCCATAAAGGCTATCGCCTACATTGGCGATGTGGCCAAGGCCGAGGAGGTGGTTTCCACTCCTGGATCTCCTGTCAGGATTAAACTCATTATAGACGAGCGAGGAACTCTTATCAGCGACAATGATGTGGTTTTGGTTCACTGCTATGTCATGGACAATGCAGGAACTACAGTGGCTGGATGCAGCGATCCTGTAGAATTCTCAGTGTCAGGCACTGCACAGCTGCTGTCGCCGGCCAAGGTAAATGCCAAGGCGGGTGTTGCATCTTGTCTGATACGTACTGGCAGAAGCGCCAATGATTTCACAATATCGGCCAAATGCGGACTTATGTATACTGTGGCTGATAAGTAACTGGTTGGATTTTTAATTTTGTTTCTGATATATGGAAGAAAATATTACCGACGACGAGAGATTCATGCGTGCAGCCCTGGCAGAGGCAAGGCTGGCTTTCGATGACGACGAGATTCCGGTTGGCGCCGTTGTGGTGGCCAATGGAAGGATTGTGGCCCGGGCCCACAATCTTACTCAGCGTCTCAATGATGTTACTGCTCATGCCGAGATGCAGGCTATCACCATGGCCAGTTCCATGGGCGGCAAATATCTACCTGAGGCTACCCTTTATGTTACATTGGAGCCCTGTGTAATGTGTGCCGGTGCTTTGGCTTGGTCCCAGATTGGCCGTATAGTCTATGGCGCATCAGATGCCAAACGTGGTTACCGGATGGTGGAAAACTGCATTTCGGTACATAAGATGAGTCTCCTGCATCCCAAGACAAAGATTGTTTCTGGTGTACTGGAGAAGGAATGCAGCGGTCTTATAAAGGATTTTTTCAGCAAAAAACGTTGATATAGCATAAGAGGCTGTCTCCAATACGGGACAGCCTCTTATGTTTTTGATATACCAGATAAGCCGGATGCTATTCCGTCTTGTATTTCTCTATGAGTATTCTTAGCTCGTTATGAGCCTTTTGGAACGATTCCAATATCTCTGGAGCCAGGTTTTTGTCGGCTGCGAGTATCTTTTCAGATTCGTCCATCTGGGTGCACTGACGCTCCAGGTTCCATACAAACTCGGCCATTATCTTCAGCCTTGTACGCTCCATGTTCTTGTCGGCGTTGTTGAGGGCCATGGTCTGTATCATCTCCTTTTCCTGAAGTTCCCTGTTCTGCTCCAGAATCTCTTCTTTCTGTATCTCGAGTTCCTTGTGCAGCTTGTTGAGTTCCACCACCTTTAGCTGAAGCTCCTTTTCCTGCTGCTGTGATTTCTCTATCTGCTTGGTAAGGTGTTCCTCGTTTTCCTTCAGTTTCTCATTCATCTCGTTCATCTCGGCCTGCTGAACCGCCATGTTGTCCTGCGCGATCTGCAATTCTTCCAGATTCTTGCGCATTTTCTCCTCCTGGGCAGCCATCTTCTCTGTCTGCATGTGCAGCTCTATCTCCTGTTTCTTGGTGTTGGTGATATCCGTTGCCATGTTCAGGATCTTGTATGGGAAACCGTCGGAATCCAATATTGGTGTGAATACCTGCTGTAGCCAGTGTTCCTCGCCAGATACCAGGTATTTGTCGGTACGCTTGATTACCTCGCCGTCCTTTATCCTTGACCAGAAGTCGCTGTCCTGCATAGAGTAGCTGTCGTTCTCGTCGCGGAATTCGTCCTGATTGCGTCCAATGGCCTGCTCGCGCTGTATGTTCAGTGTGCGGCAGAATGAGTCGTTCACGCTTGTTATGTGGCCCAATAGGTCATATTCTATTACAAGTGATGAGCTGTGTACCGCATTCAGGATAGACTGCATCTCGGCCTCTTTTCTTGCCGACTCTTCCTGGGTGGCCTGAAGCTCTTCCAGGTTCTGACGCATCTCCTCCTCCTGCGATGCCATTTCCTCGGCCTGCTGCTGCGATTGTGCGAGAAGCTCGGCTGTCCTCTGGTTGATCTTGGCAATAGAGAGTGTGGATGCTATGGATTCTGATACTTTCTCCACAAAATCTATCTCGTGACGCTCCATTTTCTTGAACGAGGCTATCTCCAGTACTCCGAATATAATCTCCTCAACCTTAAGAGGCATTATGAGCAGGCTGCTTGGATTGCTGCCGCCAAGTCCGGAGGTTATTGTGAGGTAGTCGTTTGGAAGGTCGGTGAGGTAAACGTAGGATTTCTCGATGGCGCATGTACCTATGAGGCCCTCGCCAAGATATATCTTCTTTTTCTTTTTGCGCTCCTGGTTGTAGGCGTATGATGACACCAGCTCAAGATGGATATCCTCCTTGTCGGTATCGTTGTAGAGGAAGAGACCGCCCTGGTTGGCATCCAGGAAGTGGATGAGGTTCTTGAGTACGTTGTTGGCCAGGTCGTGGATGTTGCTTGTGCTCTGTCGCAGAATCTCGGCAAACTGTGTGAGACCCTCGTTGGCCCATTTGCGGAGCGAATCCTCGTGCTGGCGTTTCTCGTCCTCAAGCTGCGATTTGTAGAGGTTGCTGCGCATGTCCAGCAGCGAGTTGCCCAGTATGTCGCTTTCCGACAGTGGCTTGAAATCTGTATCAAGATTGCCTCCTCCAATGGCAGTGGCAAACTCGGTGGTCTGTTTCAGACCCCTTGAGAATGTGTTCAGGTTTTCTGCCATATCAGACAGCTCGTCGTTGGTCTCGAATTTTATCTCTGCATCAGGCAGCACACCCTTGCTGAGCTGCTGAAGGTAGGTGCTTATCTTGTCGATGCCGTTCGATATGGTTTTCGACAGGCGTATGTGTGTGATTATCAGTGCGATTATCATCAGTACTATTACGGCGATAAACATATTGCGCATGGCTGATGCCGAGGCGTTGTACTGCTCGTCTATGTAGGTGATGATGGAATCTATGTCGTCCAGCTTGGCTTTCTCTATCTCCAGGTCGGACAGGAGACCCTCCTCGCGGTTGAAACCAATCTCCTTGTCGATTTTCACAAGAGCGGTGAAATATCTCTTGAAATCATTTACGGACTTTATCTTGTCGGCATTTTTCACAGGCTTTGGAGCGCTTGCAGCCACCGTCTTTACGCTGTCTGTGGCACGGCCTGTGGAGTCGCTTGTCTGGTTTTTGATTACGCTCATCACGTCAATATCGTCCAGCGATCCCGGCACACCGCCCATATAGTCGTTGTAGAGCGACAGGAAATCGTTGTAGTATGTGATGTCCTTGCGGTTCAGATACTGAACCTCCATCTCCTTCATGGCGGTTAGGGCGCTCAGGGGCAGGGAGTTTTGGCTCACAGCGTTCTGGTAGCTGAGCTCTATCTCGCCTATTATACCGGTCTGGAACGATCCACGCTGATATATCTTTGTGGCCGTAAGCTTCAGCAGGTCGCCATAGCCGGCGGCATTCTCCTTCAGCATGTAGATCTTGTCGCCAAGCTCCAGCTGTACTGTGGCAGGCATGTTAAGTATCTCGTCGAGCTCCCTGTTCAGGCTCTTGCCCTCCAGGTCGAATCGTCTCAGGTATTCGTTCTCGGTGGTCTTGAAGAATACATTGTCGGTAGGGTAGTGCAGCAAGAAAGAATGCTCGTACTCCTTCAGGTGGAGATACGACATCTTCACGTCCACAACCTTCTGCTCGTACTTCTCGTAGTCGTTGGTCTTGAACAGCAGGTAGCCCGAAATAATCCCAACCACCACAAAAGGTATCAGGGATGCTACCAGAATGAAATTCAGCTTGCTCTTAACACTTAAATTTAGCTTTTTCATAAGCCCTTATGTTGTTTTTTTATGTTCGGTTTATCGGTAATATTTCAATTTTGAAAATTACAAATAATTATTTTCCCCGCCAAATAAAATTCACATTTTTTTGTAAATTTTATTTGTACTTATAATTATTTGTCTATCAGTTGTTTGAAAATATATAAGCTACTTGGTTTTTGTCACTACAAATATTTTTATTAAATTTGCAGCGCAATTTGCGTCTGTATTACTTTTCCGGAATGCAAATTTGATACCGAAAGCGCATTTTGCGGTATATACATTACTTTTATAAATGTTATGATGAACAGCAATCTATATCCGATGACATTCCACCCTGTCTACAAGACCAAGATATGGGGTGGCAACCGTATTTCGCAACTGCCCAATAGGACGGACACGCCCGAATTGTGCGGCGAGAGCTGGGAAATATCGGGTATGGCTGGCAGCGAGTCGGTTATAGCCAATGGCTTTCTGGCGGGCAACACCCTGGCGGAGGCCATCGAAGTGTATATGGGTGATCTGGTGGGAGAGGGCGTCTACGAGAGATTCGGGCTGGATTTCCCCCTTATAGTGAAAATCATAGATGCCCACGACGACCTAAGCGTGCAGGTGCATCCCGGCGACGAAATGGCCGCCGAGCTCCACAATTCCTACGGCAAAACCGAGATGTGGTACATAATGGATGCCGAGCCAGGGGCAGAGATCATCAATGGATTCAGCTCAGATATATCGCGTGAGCAATTTATGGACGCGGTGCATCGGGGAACCATTGGCAATATATTCAACCGCATGCAGGCTGTGCCCGGCAGCCTTTACTACATACCGGCCGGCACAGTGCACTCCATAGGAAAAGGTTGCCTGGTGGCAGAGATACAGCAGGCATCTGATATAACATACAGGATATTTGACTACAACAGGCGCGACATCAACGGAAGCCTCCGCAGCCTCCATGTGGATACCGCGGCCGATGCCATCAGCTACACCAAGGCCGCCCAACCGATAAGCGGAATTTCAGAAGGCAGATCTTCCATAAACGCAGTCGATTGCAGCTACTTTACGTCAAACGTGCTGAGGCTCTGCCAGCCTGTCGAGAAGGATTTCCCCGAGATAGACTCCTTTATAATATATATGTGTGTGGATGGCAGTTGCGCGGTGCATTGCGATGGATGCGATGCTGTAGACCTCAGGAGGGGCAGCGCCGTGCTGATACCCGCATGCATATCCAGCGCTTGTTTCCATCCCGGCGACACCGGCGCCACATTGCTCGAAGTGTATGTCAAGGGTGAATGATGAGATTGGTGTTCTCCTCCCACATTAGGGTTATGCTGCCGCTCGTGACATCGCGGTCGCCGTTGGAGAAGCTGTAGCTGGCGCGGTACACATACACGCCCTTGGGCAGGCGGTCGCCCTTGTAGTATCCGTTCCAGCCCTGATGCGCGCTCTCGGTCCGGAAAACCTCCTGGCCGTTGCGGCTGTATATCACGAGATTGTAGCTTATGAGCTCGCCCACATCGCCCTTGGGTGCGAACCCCTGTTCCGACAGCGATGCCACCTGGGCGTTGGGGAATGTTATCGAGTATTGCGGTGCGGCTATGCACACCTCCCTTGTTATTGTATCCTGTATGTCCTGGGCCCTGGAGAATGTCACCAGCCTTACAGTATATGTGCCGGGCTTGGCATATCTGTGCATGGTTCTCTGCCCCACGGCAGACTGTCCGTCGCCGAAATCCCACGCGAACGACACATTGGAGCTGCCGTGTACAGCCTCCATTACAGCATTCTGCCCCAGAGTCCTTATGTTGGCCTCGGTCCTTATGCCCGTGTTCATTTCGGGGGCTGATGCCTGCGTGTCGGCCATGTTCCTTGTGTTGCAGTCGGCGGCGGCTGAAGGCGCCCATTCTGCCGCGGTGTCCATCTCGGGCTCTGATGCCTGTGGCGTCAGCATCGCCATGTACTCGCTATCGTCCGGAGCTGATGCTTCCTGCATTGCCGAATCGGCAATGTATGCGCAATCCGCGGTGGCCTCAGGCATGTATACGGCTGTGCCTGCCATCTGTGCGGCGGCATGCGTGCGCATCGCCGTCTGCGCTCCTGATGCCGGTGCGCCGGCATAGGTCCTGGGTGATGCTGGAGTGGATATGGCTATGGGCTCGCTTGCTGCGTCGTTGCCGCCAATAAGGCTGTAGCCTGTGCATATCAGCGCGCCCGCGGCCGCGGCGGCATAGTATATGTTTGGCCTGGCAATGCCGAAAGTCATGAACTCACGCCACCTGAGCCTGCGCTCCACTCCGCTCCACACGCTCTGCGGGGGCTGGGGCGCATATCCTTCAAATTTTTCCTTATACAAGTCTTCTGGTGTGCTCATCATCCTGTTGCTATATTATAAATGTGTCCTTCTTAGATCCTCAAGGCGCCTCATTATTATATTGCGGGCGCGCATGTACTGAGTCTTGCTGGTATTGATGTCGATATCCAGCATCTCGGCAATCTCCCTGTGCTTGAACCCCTCCACGGCAAACAGGTTGAATACCATCCTGTATCCGTCGGGCAGCGAGTTCACCACTCCAAGCAGTTCCTCGTGGGTAAACTCCAGCGAGTCGAAATTGGGCTCCTGGCTGGCCATGGTCTGGGCGTAGTCGTCCACATCCTCCAGGTGCTGATGCTTCAGATTCTGATGGTACCACGTAATGGCCGTATTTACAGCTATGCGGCGCATCCAGCCCTCGAAAGAGCCTGTGCCCTCGAAATTGCCTATCGAGGCGAAAATTTTCAAAAAGGCATCTTGCAGGATGTCCTCGGCGGTCTCGCGGCTCTGCGAGTACCTCAGGCATATCCCGTACAGCATGGCGGAGTATTTGCCGTACAGTTCGCACTGGGCGGCACGGTTGCCATTTTTGCACTTTTCTATCAGCTCTCGATCTTCCAATTCCTGCTTGTTTCTGATTATTAGACTAATAATTGTCCGCATTGGTTGCAGAACGACTGCAAATTTAATAAAAAAACTATTGCATCAATATTAAAAATTTTCATTATCTTTGTCCCTTGGTTTCAGTATTTTTGTAGCAATATGCCAACAGTAGAACGCAGACATACATTACGCAGGCTGCTTATAGCCTTAATATCAGTCACTTTGGCAGCGGCTGCGGCGTTGGGTGTGTGGTATTGCGCCTGTTTTGGCAGATACGTCGTCATCAGCCCCGCAGGCATCAGCACGATAGAGCCTCCGCGCACTGGAGTGCCGCGAATGGATACCGCCGCGCAGAACATACTGCTGATAGGCGATTCGATGGCGTACTCGCTGATGTTCCGCGCCCAAAACTACTGCAACCACAACGGCCACAGCCTGAACGTGGTATCATGGGTAAGCGCCACATCCAAGACTTATGCCCTGTGCGACACCATGGAATACTACGTGGACCTCTACAAGCCCACATACATAATATTTGTGATAGGGGCCAACGAGATGTTCAAGAGCAACGCCTTGGGGCGCAAGCAGTTCTTCGACATGATACTGCCACAGACCCACGGTCTGCCGTTCGTGGTGGTGGGCCCGCCAAACTGGAGAGAGGACACCGGAATCAACCGCGCCATGATGGAGATGTTTGGCCCCAGGCAGTTTTTCCTGTCCAAGAGGCTGCGCTACACCAGGATAAAGGGCGACATAGTGCATCCCGACAGGGCCTCGGGCACTATGTGGATGGATTCCATAGCCACATGGATAATGCGAGACAGCTATTTCCCCATAAGGCTGGAAAAACCGCTGGTGGACAATCCCATTCACGTGGATTTCGAGAAGCTGGTGCTCACCGATCCCGATCTCTCATAGCCTGCCAAAAATGCGGCCATGGTGCAATAATTGAGGCGGTTGCGCAGTTTTCTCTAAAAAACGGATATTCTAATGAAAGTTAAATTAAGATTTTTTAAAGCACAGAAACTGAAAGTTTCTCTTATCTTTGCATTGCTGATGCTTGGGTGCATCGGTCCAGTGCAGCAGAACGCCTGTGCCCAGGGCGCCCGCAACCAGCACGACGAGGTGGGCCTCTTTGCCGGAGTGGGCTCCTACAACGGCGAGATAAATCCCGGCAAGCTGGTCTACAACCCGCGTCCGGCATTGGGTTTCAACCTCAGGCACGTGTTCAACGAGAGGATAGGAATGGTTTTCCAGACCGTATGGTGCAAGCTGCAGGGTGACGACGCCGATTTCCAGAGCCAGTTTCAGCAGGAGAGGGGCGCCAGTTTCGAAAACGAGCTTGTGGAGCTGTCGCTTCAGGGCGAGATCAACTTCCTGCCCCTGATACCCGGCGACAGCCGCCACTGTTTCACTCCCTACATTGCCGGAGGCCCTGGCCTTGCCGTGGCGTCGTTTCCCGGAGAGGGGCTCCGCTTCTGCATCCCCTTTGGCTTGGGTGTCAAGTATTGCCCCAACGACGTGGTTACCCTGTCGGCCGAGTGGAAATACAGGAGGCTCTTCAGCGACCTGCTCGACAACATCGGGCAGGACTATTACGACATGTCGTTCGGCGAAAGCTCCGCCAAGCAGAGGTCTTTCCTGGGCAACGACGACTGGTACTCCTTCATAGGAGTGGTGCTCTCGTTCAGGATAGGCAGCCGCCACGGAAAGTGTCAGGCCTATCAATAGTATTTTTTTTGAAAGAAGTTGCATATTAACCATATATAACACTAATGTCATTTTTTGAGCAGATCGATAAGGACCGCATACCCAGGCATGTGGCCGTAATAATGGACGGCAACGGGCGTTGGGCCAGGCATCAGGGCAAAGACCGCCTGGAGGGCCATGCCATGGGCGCAAGACGCGCCAGGGAGATTGTGGACGCCGCCAACAAGATTGGCGTAAGGTATATCACATTGTATGCCTTCTCTATAGAGAACTGGCAGAGGCCCGAGAGCGAGGTAAACGGACTTATGTCACTGCTTGCCAAGTCGGTGGCATCGCAGTTTGCCGACCTCATTAAATACAACATGCGCCTGATGACCATAGGGGACAACTCGATGCTGCCCGCCGATGTGCGCCGGGAGATTGCAGACGCATGCGCCAAGTCCGCGTCAAATACCGGAATCACTGTGGTGATAGCCCTCAGCTACGGCAGCCGCCACGAGATAATGCATGCCGTAAAGACTATGCTCCACAAATACGAGAACCAGAAATTCGATATCGATTCCATCTCCGACAGCGATTTTGCCGGATGCCTCTATACTGCCGGCATTCCGGATCCCGAGCTGCTGATACGGACCAGCGGCGAGGTCAGGATTTCGAATTTCCTGCTTTGGCAGATATCGTATTCAGAGCTGTATTTCACCGATGTGCTCTGGCCAGATTTCGGCGAGGACGATTTCTACAAGGCGATAGTGGACTATCAGCGAAGGGAGCGCCGTTTCGGCAAGACCTCGCAGCAGATAGAGGCGTGAAACGCAGGCAAATGGCTTTAATGGAATTTTAATTAACTATAAATATCAAGAAAAACAATACTTAAATGAAAAGTAGACTGATTCTGCTTATTGCAATACTTATGATGGCGTTCTCGCAGTCTCCGATGGCACAGAACGTTGTCGATTACTCTTCGCCAAAGGACTATACCATAGGCGGCATCACAGTATCGGGCATCAAGTATCTCAACAAGCAGGCTATCATACAGATTTCCGGCCTCAAGGTGGGACAGAAGGTGTCTATCCCGGGCGAAGAGATTACGAGGTCGATAGAGAAGTTATGGAAGCAGGGCCTGTTCTCTGATGTGAGCATCAGCGTGGTAAACACTAATCCGGAGGGCGAGGTGTTCCTCGATATTAAGCTGGAGGAGCGACCAAAGCTCAGCAAGGTGATATACAAGGGTATACGCAATGGCGAGAAGGACGATATCAACAACAAGATAAACCTTGTGCCTGGCACCAAGGTTACCGAGCACACCATCACAAAGACCCGCAACATTATTGCCCAGCATTATTACGACAAGGGCTTCTACAATGTGGAGGTTATTGTAAAGGAAGTGCCTGATACCAACATGCAGAATGTAAGCAACCTGCTCATAAACATCGACAAGGGCCACAAGGTAAGGATTGCCAGCATCACTCCTGTGGGCGACAGCGCATTTACCGACAAGCGTGTGCGCAAGGCCCTGAAGGACACCAAGCAGCGCCGCTGGTATGGATTGTTCAAGCCCAGCAAGTTTGTGAGGTCGAAGTTCGAGGACGACAAGAAAAACCTCGTGAAGAAATACAACCAGCATGGATACCGCGACGCCAGGGTATTGGGCGACTCGGTATACCGCATCGACGACCGCAATGTGGGCGTGGTGCTCAAGCTGTTTGAGGGCAATCAGTATTATTTCAGAAACATAACATGGATTGGCAACGAGAAATACGGCACTGACAAGCTGCAGCGCCGTCTCGATATCAAGAAGGGCGACCTTTATGACCAGAACCACATGGAAGAGCGTCTGAATACCGACAAGGACGCCGTTGCCAATATATACATGGACGACGGATACCTCTTTTTCCGCACTATGCCCCGTGAGGTGTCGGTCGTTAACGATTCCGTGGATGTGGAGATCATGGTGATGGAGGGTCCTCAGGCATATATCGACAGGATAATCATTACTGGAAACACCCGCACCAACGACCATGTGCCACGACGCGAGCTGTGGACCATTCCGGGAGAGCTGTTTTCCAAGACCAATATCATAGCCTCGATCACCGAGCTGGCTCAGCTTGGCAACTTTGAGCCAGAGCAGCTTCAGCCCAATCCTGTGCCCGACTATGTCAACAAGAGCGTGGATATAGAGTATCCCCTCGTGGAAAAAAGCAACGACCAGTTTGAGCTTTCGGCTGGATGGGGCGGCAGACAGTTCGTGGGTCGTCTGGGTGTAAGCTTCAACAACTTCTCCACCAGGAATTTCTTCGACAAGAAGACCTGGCGTCCGCTTCCGCAGGGCGATGGTCAGAAACTCAGTTTCTCGTTCCAGAGCAGCGGCAAGTATTATCAGACATACAGTGTCTCCTTCCAGGAGCCATGGCTGGGTGGCCGCAAGCGAAACAACCTCTCTGTAAGTTTCTACTACACCAATATCGACTATTCGAAGTACTACTCGCAATACTCGTCGTATTATCAGCAGTTCTATAGGTCCAACATGGACCACAAGATGCAGGTATGGGGTGCGTCGGTGGGTCTGGGTCGCCGTCTGTCATGGCCCGACAACAACTTTACCCTCTACAACGAGTTGCAGTTCAAGAGATACAAGCTTCATAACTACAAGTATTTAGATGGATTCAATGCCAACGGAGTGGCCAACGAGGTGGGCCTGAGGACTGTATTTTCGCGCAGCGACATCGACAACAACATCTATCCAAGAAACGGTTCTTCGTTCTCGCTGTCGTTTGAGCTTACTCCGCCTTATTCCAGAATCAAGGACAGAGACTACTCCTCTATCGTGGACAGCCTGAAGTGGAAGTGGGTGGAATACCACAAGTATGGCTTCGAGGCCAAGAACTTCACTCAGCTGGTTGGAGACCTGGTGCTGCACACCAAGATTTCGTACGGCATATCCTGCTACTACACCAAGGAGCAGGGTTACTCTCCATTCCACGGCTACACCATGGGTGGCGACGGCATGAGCTACTATTCGTATGGAAAGGACGTTATCCCTATGAGAGGCTACGAGAGCGAGTCGATATCGAGCGGTGGCAATCTTTACGCCAAGTACACGTTTGAGCTCCGCTATCCTGCAATCCTCTCGGAGAGCGCCACAATATATGGAGCCTTGTTCATGGAGGGCGGCAACTGCTGGCGCGAGGTTCGCGACTTCCGTCCGTTCGACATTTACCGTGCAGCCGGCGCCGGTGTAAGGGTTTACCTGCCTATGCTCGGCATGCTGGGTCTCGACTGGGGATGGGGATTTGATGTCCCACCGGGAGAGTCCAAGCCTTCTGGCTCTGTTTTGCAATTTACTTTGGGTCAAAACTTCTAAACCAGGTGTCGGTTGCAACTATATGACAAAAGGCGCAAGCAAACATAATATGTACTAACCATTAAAACTAATTTGATATGAAGAGATTAATCTTTACAGCGGCTATGGCCCTTCTTATGAGCACTGGTTTTGCTCAGAAGTTCGCACACGTGGATACAGAATATATTCTTGGCAAGATTCCCGCATATCAGCAGGCTCAGACCAAGCTCGACAACTACTCCAAGCAGTGGCAGGGCGAGGTGGAGGCCAAGTTCAAGGAGCTCGACGATATGTACAAGAAGTATCAGAGCGAGGTAGACATACTGCCAGAGGCCACCAAGACCAAGCGCGAGAACGAGATTATCGCCAAGGAGAAAGAGGCCAAGGAGCTTCAGAAGAAATACTTCGGCAACGACGGCGAGCTTTCAAAGAAGCGTCAGGAACTTATAAAGCCCATCCAGGACAATGTGTACAACGCCCTTAAGAGCGTGGCCACCGAGGCCGGATACGACTACATTTTCGACAAGGTTTCTGGCGATATCATCTACGCATCTGAGAAGTACGACGAGAGCGATGTTGTGCTGAAGAAAATTATCAAGTAAATATCATATAAAAAACAGACACATTAAAAAATGAGAAAGCTTTTCTTTATTTTAATAGCATTTGTGGCGCTTAGCTTCAACGCATCGGCGCAGAAATTCGGACACGTGGTATCGGCAGATCTCATAGAGGCTATGCCAGAGACACAGGCTGCCCAGAAGGCTCTTGAGACCGAGGGCAAGAAACTGGACGACCAGCTTCAGGCTATGGGCGCCGAGTATCAGTCCAAGCTCCAGGCATATCAGGAGAACGTTCAGCTGGCAGACGCTGCTCCTGAGAAATGGTCGTCGGCTCTGCGCGCCGACAAGGAGCAGGAGATCATGCAGCTTCAGGAGCGCATCCAGCGTTTCCAGGAGAATGCCCAGGCATCGCTGGCCCAGAAGAGAAACGACCTCCTGAAGCCTGTGATGGACAAGCTTGATGCCGCCATAAAGAAAGTGGCTGCCGCTGGCGGTTATGTTTACATCATGGACAAGAATGCCGTGCTCTACATCAACGAGGCCATCAGCGTGGACCTTACTTCCGAGATCAAGAAGGAGCTGGGGCTCTAATTTCAGACTTATTTATTGAGAAAAATGATAGGAGTCTTTGATTCTGGATTTGGCGGTCTTACAATACTCCGCAAGTTTCAGCAGTTGATGCCTGAATACGATTACGTGTTTCTGGGCGACAACGCAAGGGCTCCTTACGGCTCAAGAAGTTTCGAGACGGTGTACGCCTACACACTGCAGGCGGTGCGCCGTCTCTTTTCTTTGGGCTGCCCTCTGGTAATACTGGCCTGCAACACTGCCTCGGCCAAGGCCCTGAGGTCAATACAGCAAAACGATCTGCCATCCATTGCCCCTCAAAACCGTGTGTTGGGTATCATAAGGCCTACAGCCGAGGTTATCCAGCAATACACTTCCTCCAATTCGGTAGGTGTGCTGGGTACTATGGGTACTGTGAATTCAAGGTCGTATATTATTGAAATCCAGAAACTTTATCCCGGAATCAAGGTGTATCAGCAGGCTTGCCCCATGCTGGCCGCTCTGGTGGAAAACGGCGAGATTGATAATCCGGGTACCGATTATTTTGTGAAAAAATATCTGGATCAGCTTGTGGCGCAGTCGCCTGATATCGATTCCGTGATACTGGGCTGCACCCATTATCCGCTGCTTATGGATTCGTTTGCAAGGGCCTGCCCTTCAGGTATTTCTTTTATTCCCCAAAACGAGATTGTGGCCCGCAGCCTGGCCGATTATATCAAGCGCCATCCCGAGATGGATGCGCGTCTTTCCAGAAATTCCACCACAACATATCTCACCACCGACAATCCCGAGGTTTTCGATCAGCACGCCTCTATGTTTCTGGGCCGCAGCGTGCGCAGCAGTCATATAGATCTATAGTGCTGATACTTGCGTGCGAGCTTTGTTACCTTGCCTCGTATCTCTTGCCCGGCATTTCTATCACCAGGTCCTTGAATTCCATGTTTAGCAGAGTGGACGACAGGGTGTGTACCGGCATGCCTGTCTTTATGGAAATTGTGTCTATGTTTGAGGATCCGCTGGAGTGGAGAATGTCAAGTATCTTTGCCTCTATGTCGCTCAACGGCTCCATGTTCAGCATTGTCTGCACCGGCCGGTTTCTGCCTGTCCATCCCATCTGCCTCTCCAGGTCGTCGGCCGATGTTATCAGTGTTGCCTTGTTTTCCGATATCAGCGAGTTGCATCCGGCATAAAGTTTGTCGCTTATACGCCCTGGAAAGGCGAATACAGTTTTCCGCAATTCTCTGGCAACGTTGGCGGTAATGAGCGCGCCTCCGCTCGATTTGCTCTGCGCCACTATGAGCGCGTCGCACAGGCCGGCTATGATGCGGTTTCTCCGGGGAAAATTGGTCTTGCTGACAGGCTGCCCGTAATAATATTCGGTGATGAGCGCACCGCCCGAGTGAGCAATGTCGCCGGCCAGCTTGCGGTTCTCTGCCGGATATACCATGTTGAGGCCGTGGCCCAGCACAGCCGCTGTGGGCACACCGAATCTCAGGGCCGCCTCATGTGCGAAGGTATCAGCCCCCATGGCCAGGCCGCTTACTATCACGGTGTTTATGTTGTGTTCCTTTAGCTGTTCCACCAGGTCGAAAATGTTGTTTCTGCCGTCGCCGTCGCACGACCTCGTGCCCACAATGCCCACAGTGTGCGTGGCGTCGAAATTGATTTTGCCCAGCGAGTATATCAATGTAGGGGCCCCATCGCATGCCGCCAGCTTGCGCGGATAAGCGCTGTCCTTGTAATAGAGTATGCTGATATTGTGTCTGATGCATATATCCAGCTGCTGCCGGGCCATGTCGAGCACCTGGCTGCTTTCCATTGACTTGGCTATGCGCTCCTGTACTGTGCCATTGCCGGTCAGCTCTCTGATATTCTCGAAAAGCGCCCTTGCCGATCCGCACAGCGACACCAGGTTGCGCACCCCCACGCTTCCCAGTCCGGGAATCATGTTGATGGCAATATTGTATACGAGGTCTTCGCTGTTGTAGTCCATGTGTCTATTTGGGGGCTTTTAAGTAGAGTATTATGCCTATTATCGTGTATATTATGTTGGGTATCCATACCGCGAGCAGCGGAGGCAATGTGCTTCCTATGGCAAACTGCGTGAATATCTGCATGAACAGTATGTAGCTGAAGCTGAGCAGCAGGCCCAGGCCCAGATTGATGCCGATACCCTTGCGCACTTTCTTGCATGACAGGGTTACGCCTATCAGGGTAAGTATGAAGCATGCGAACGGAAACGCGATTCTCTTGTAGCTTTCCACCTGGAATGCCTCTATGTTGCCGCTGCCCCTGCGGCGCTGGTCCTCTATGTATTCGTGCAGCTCGTCGCTTGTAAGGGTCTCTATCTGGTTCAACCTTGAGTTGAAGTCGGTGGGTTTCATCGATATCAGGGTGTCCATGGTGCGACCGGTGGCAATGGAGTCGCCGTTTGGAAGTATGTATCTGATATAGTAGTTGGTGATTCTCCATTTGTTGGTAGTGGTGTCCCATTGTATCTGGTCGCTCATCAGCTTCTCTGTCATTACCTTGCCGTCATATTTCTCCCAGCTGAATTTGTTGCCGACATTGCTGCTGGCCACATAGTTGCGCATGTATATGCGGGTGCTGTCGTCTATCTGACGGTGGATGTTAAGCGAGTTGTTCACGTATGCCTTTTTCACGTATGTGTTCTCGAACCTCAGCCTTATCTCTGTGGCCGGCGGTATCACGTAGGCGCTCAGCAGGAACGACAGTACTGCCAGCAGCAGTGCCGATTCGAAATACGGCACCAGCAGGCGCCTGAAGCTGATGCCCGCGCTCAGTATGGCTATTATCTCGCTGTTGCCGGCCAGCTTGCTGGTGAAGAATATCACCGAGATGAATATGAACAGAAACATGAACATGTTGGCATAGTATGGCGCAAAATTTACGTAATAGTCGAAAACTATCTCGTTCAATGGCGCTTTTTTCTCTATAAAGTCGTCAAACTTTTCCTGAATGTCGAACACTATGATAATAGAAAGCAGCAGCACAATGCAATAGAAGAATGTGCCGAGAAATTTCTTTATTATGTATCTGTCTAATATGGTGAACATTTGGGGTAAAGCTTATATTTTAAAGTTGAAAGCTTAAAGTTTAATGTGTAAAGTTTAAAGCTTAAAGTTTGGAGTTTTAAGTTTAAGGCTTTAAACAAATTTTCAGGCTTGAAAGCATCTTTAAACTTTCAGCTTTTAACTTTACACTAATTTACAATCTTCTCATCATGCGTCGGCAGGCCTCGTCTTTCCAGTCGGCGAATGTTCCGTCTATGATGCGCTGACGTATCTCACGCACCAGGGCCAGATAGAATGCCAGGTTGTGGATGCTGGCTATCTGGGCTGCAAGCCGCTCGCCCGATACTACAAGATGGCGCATGTATGCCTTTGTGTAGCAGTGGTCCACGTAGGATGTGCCGTTGGGGTCAAGCTCCGAGAAATCGTTTTTCCATTTCTCGTTTTTCAGGTTGATGGTTCCCTCTGAGGTGAAAATCATTCCGTTGCGGCCGTTTCTTGTAGGCATCACGCAGTCAAACATGTCGATGCCCCTTGCCACGCCTTCTATTATGTTTGCCGGTGTGCCCACGCCCATCAGGTATCTCGGCTTGTCTTTGGGCAGTATCTCGTTCACCGTCTCTATCATCTCGTACATCATCTCGGCAGGCTCGCCCACCGACAGACCTCCAATGGCGTTGCCGTCCATGCCCTGCGATGCTATGAACTCTGCCGATTTTTTCCTGAGGTCCTTGTATACGCTGCCCTGCACTATTGGGAAGTATGCCTGGCTGTATCCATACAGAGGCTCGGTCTCCCTGAAGTGCTTTACACCTCTTGCCAGCCACTTGTGAGTGATATCCAAGGACTTGGATGCGTATTCGTAGGTGCAGGGATATGGCGTGCATTCGTCGAGGGCCATCATTATGTCGCTGCCTATCAGACGCTCGGTATCCACCACGCTCTCGGGTGTGAACAGATGCTTGCTGCCGTCTATATGGGAGCGGAATGTTACACCCTTGTCGGTGATTTTCCTATTGGCGGCCAGTGAGAAAACCTGGAATCCGCCGCTGTCGGTAAGTATGGCCCTGTCCCAGCCTATAAACTTGTGCAGTCCGCCGGCCTGATGCAGGATGTCCATTCCCGGACGAAGGTACAGGTGGTAGGTGTTGCCGAGTATTATCTTGGCATCTATATCGTCGCGCAGCTCGCGCTGATGAACTCCCTTTACGGAGCCTACTGTGCCTACCGGCATGAAGATAGGTGTCTGGATCTCGCCGTGGTCGGTGGTTATCACTCCGGCACGCGCGTTGGTCCTTGGGTCGGTATGTTTGATGTCGAATTTCATAATCTGTATTGATGATTGGCGGGTGCAAAATTCCGCTCTGCAAAGTTAACGCTAAAAAAATGAAAAATAACGATTTTATTAAAGAATTTCATTTTTATTTGTCGAAAAATGATTGTACATTTGCAAGAAGAAGTATAAACAACAAAATGTGGAATAATATAATAGAGGTTTTTACCAGTCCCTACGATTGGAAGTTTTGGCTAACGTGTTTATTTTTACTAAGTTGGCTGATTCAGATGCTGTATTACATATTCGTATTCTCGCGTATAGGACGCCGCAAAAAACAGGTGCCTTACAATAGTCCCGTGCCCGTATCAGTGGTGATATGCGCCAAAAACGAGGAGGAAAATCTCAGGGAAAGGCTCAAATATGTGCTTGAGCAGGACTATCCCGATTTCGAGGTGGTGGTGGTAAACGACCAGAGCACCGACGATACCGAGATGGTGCTCGACGAGTACAAGCAGAAATACAAGAATCTGTATGTCACCGAGATATCGCACAACAAATTCCGCCGTGGCAAAAAGCTGGCCCTTACCATCGGCATCAAGGCTGCCAAGCATGAATGGCTGCTGCTTACCGATGCCGACTGCATTCCCGCCTCAAAAAACTGGATTCGACTTATGAGCCAGCATTTCACCGATTCCAACGACATTGTGCTGGGATATGGTGGATACGAGGAACGCAACACTTTGGTAAACAGGCTGATAAGATACGACGCCGGTTTTGTGGCTCTGCAATACTACACCTATTGCGAGGCTGGAATGCCATACATGGGAGTGGGCAGAAACCTGGCCTACAGAAAGTCTCTATTCATGGGTGGACGCGGTTTCGCATCCCACAGCGAGCTTATGTCGGGCGACGACGACTTGTTTGTAAACGAGAACGCCAAGGGGCACAAGGTGGCCCTGGCATACGATCCTGATTCTTTCACCTCTTGTGTGCCCAAGGAGACATTCTATCAGTGGAATGTCCAGAAGCAGCGCCATTTCACAGCATCCGAGCGTTACCGCGGAGGTCACAAATTCGTGCTTGCGATGGAGCCTTTCAGCAGGTCGTTCTTCTATCTGGCATGCGTGGCGATGGCGTTTTTCTATCCGCTGTACCTGATTGCTGGAGCGGCTTTCATTACCAGATACGCCATATTCCAGTTTACGATGTGCAAGATGGCCAAGAGATTCAAGATGAGGAAGGTGGCAGGCTGGGCCCTGCTTTTCGATATTATTCTGCCATGGATAAACCTGGTGCAGATGATTTTGGGTAATCACAGAAAGGAGCGACTGAAATGGAAGTAGATTCTAACTCATCATCCATGTTTTCCGAGAAGGCCAAGTCTGACCTTAGACTCGTGGAGGCTGCCCAGAAAGGCGATCAGAAAGCCTTTGCTGTGCTGCTGAAGCGGTATAGGGAATCTGTGTTCTTTACCATAAGCCGTATGGTGAAAAATGTCCACGACGCCGAGGACCTTACCATGGAGGCTTTCGGCAAGGCTTTCAGGAACATACGTTTCTACAAGCCCACCAACGCCTTCAGCACATGGCTCTTCAGGATTGCCACCAACGGCGCCATCGACTTCATAAGGTGCAACCGTCAGCGCCTGGTGTCCATCGACAAGGATCCCGAGGACGACGAGAACTCTTCGTCGCCGGTGCCTCAGCTGATGGAGCTCAGCGACGGACCCGAGGAGTCGATGATAAGGGAACAGAAGCATCAGATGATGTGGCAGATTGTACAGCAGCTCCACGACGACTACAGGGATATCACTATTAAGCGCTATTTCGAGGAAAAATCTTACATAGAGATCTCGGAGGAGCTCAATATACCAATCGGAACTGTAAAGGCAAGATTGTTCAGGTCCCGCGAGCTGCTCATCGCCATCATCCGCGACAACAAACTCACCGATTCCAAGATTTAGCATCATCAAGAAATGATACAGAAATATTTCAGCAACCTGTCAGACATACAGGTGGAACAGTTCAGAATGCTCGAGACCCTCTATCCCGAGTGGAACGAGAAAATCAATGTTATTTCCAGGGCTGATATCGACCAGCTTTCGGTGCGCCATATCCTGCACTCGCTGGCCATTGCAAGATTCAACCTTTTGGATAGGTCCAGCAATATCCTGGACGTAGGCACTGGCGGAGGCTTTCCCGGTGTGCCTCTGGCGATAATGTATCCTGAAAAGAACTTCACACTGATAGATTCCATAGGAAAGAAAATCTCAGTAGTAACCGACATAATACAGCAGCTTGGCCTCAGCAACGCCAAGGCCATTCAGATAAAGTCGGTGATGCTGAAACAGAGATTCGATACAATAGTGAGCCGTGCCGTAACGGCGTTCCCTAATTTTGTGAAACAGACACTCAACAATCTTGTGAAAGACAAGAATTCGAGAATAGTGTATCTGAAGGGCGGCGATTTTATGGAAGAGATAGCGCCATACAGCGCCAAGTGCCGCATTTTCAACATACCTGATGTATTCCAGGAAGATTTCTTCGAGACCAAGAAGGTGATAGAGTTTTTCCCCTGGGGGATAGCTGAGTAATTATTCTGCTGCCTCGATATTGTCGATATAGAAAGTGGAATCAGGCTCCCCGAGCATCTCGAGATTTATCCTGTTCAGTGAATCCATTTGCCAGAACAGTGAGTCCTGCTCGAGCATCATGTCCTCGGCCTTATTCTGCAGATAGCTCATCATCGCGAAAACTCCGAAAAACATGAAAAGCGATGCCATCAGCGAAAGTCCCGACGACACAACTCCTACAATAGGGATCACCCTGTCCCCGTCTCCAGCCTTCTTTATCTTTACCAATGCGATAATGCCGCAGGCAAGACCCGTCGCTGACAGTATGGCAGCCGCAGGCAGGATGCACAGCAATGTCAGCGACACCAGCCCCGACACCATGCTTACGATGCCGAGAGTCCTTATGTCGCTGCTGTTGCCGGTGTATTGTATGTTTGCCTTGTTTTCCATTATGATTATCTCTTTTCGAGAGCCTCCACTCTCTTCAGCAGGGCCTCAAGGGTGGATTTCAGTTCCGCATTCTCCTTCTTCAGGTCCTCTATCTCGGCCTGCTGGTCCTTGATGGCCTCGGTGAGCACGGGAATTACGCCCGTGTAGTTTACGCTCTTGTAGCCGTTTTCGTTGGTGGATACCAGGGCAGGGAACACCTTCTCCACTTCCTGTGCAATAAAGCCATACTGCAATGCATCGCTTGCGTTGGCGTTGGCGGCCACGCTCTTGTCCCAGTTGAATGTTACGCCGCGGAGCTTCATCACGCTCTCAAGTGCCTGTCCAAGTGTGCTTACGTTGGTCTTGAGTCTGGAATCCGAACTGTGGGTGATTGTGCCGCCTACATACACATTGCCGTCTACATCTATGGCAAATGCTGTGTTCCTTTCTGTTTTGCTGGCTCCGTTTCCAACTGCAAACAACTGTTTAGAGCTTGAGGTGTTGTATTTTCCGCAAACAAGTCCGTTGGTTCCCACACCGTAAAGTCCAAGTCCGAACAGTGCCGATGAGTATTGGGTGCTGCAGTCATCTCCGATGATTATTGTGGTCATTTGGTTGGCAGAGCTGCTGCCCATTACTATGGTGTTTTTGGCATCTTTGCCTATTGTGGAGCCATATCCGCCTATACAGGCAGCTCCTCTCACAAAAAAGTCGTTTGATCCTGAGTTGCCTACTCCTCCAAGGGCCAGCGAGCCAACTCCTTCGGCGCGGTAATTCTGATAACCCAGCGTCAGGGCCTTGCCTGTAAAGTGGGTGGTGCCCTCGCCAGAGCCTATTTTCACCAGGTCCTTGTTGTCGGTGGCATCGTTTTTTATTACACTGTTTTCGCTGCCGATACCCAGTTGGCGTATAGTGTAGTAGCTGCCAGTCGAGTTTTTCTCCCAGATATTGTCATTATCACTGTTTACCCATTCCTCGTTTATGTACTTGAGTACCTGGTTCGGGGTTGGATCTATTATTGCGACGTCGGTAAGATCTCTTATCGAGCTGGCTCCTGATGATCCTCCGGACGATATTGGCATTGGTTTCCAGCTGCCGTCCACGAATTGTATCACGTCTCTATCGCTGGGATTGCCCATGCCCTGGATTATGGACATTGTGAGCGGCTGGTTGTACCATTTTTCTTTCGATTGGTTGTATACCAGTACGTCATTTGGGTTTAGGGCCTTGATATCTGTATCCGAAAGGTCGACTATCGAAGTAGATGATGACTGGCTCTTGTTTTCCCAATTGCCGTTGTTGTATACCAGATGCTGGCCATTGCTTGGGTTCTGGATGTTGAGGTTTGTGAGGCCCTGGGCGGCTGTCGGGTCGGTGTTTTTCCATGAGCTGCCGTCATACACCAGTATCTGGTTTTTGGTAGGGGTTTTTACGGAAACATCCTTCATCTGAGTAAGCGACATTGATGAGTTGCCGTTGGCATCAGTGGTGAGAGCATCAGCCTTGGCTGCCTTGTCGCACTTGAGGGCCACAAGGGTGTAGGGCACTGCCGAGAACTTGGTGATGCCCATGTCGGTCATTCCGTTCAGATACGAAGCCTCGCCGAAATCCACTCTCACCTTCAGGAAGTACTCTCCGTTGGACACGTTCAGCCAGTCAATGTCGGAATATTTCCTGGCAGAGCCTCCCATTGTGTTTATGGCGTCGGCCGATCCTATCTCTATGTTGAACAGTCCGAAATCGTTGGTGCTGGGCGTGTGCAGCTCCTGCCATACGGTGGGGCATGCGCCTCCGTTGTTGCAGTCCTTGCCCTGGAGTATCGATACCTCCACGGTGATGCTCTTGTTGGCTATAGGCGACCCGTCGTCGGCGTTTATCATCGCCTGGTAGTTGAAAGTCTCGGGCAGGCTCTGTGCCGATGCCTGTGTGGCTGCGGCCAAGGCCATAGCCGCCAATATATGCTTTAGGCTTGTGTTCTTCATGGTTAGCTATATTTTTATGGCGTTTACAGCATATACGCATCCGCCTGTTATTATTCTTATTATGTATTTGCCGCTGCTGATGCCTGCCGCATCAATGGTGGCTGTGCCGCGTTTGCCCGATGCCGAGTATCTGTATGCGGCTCCGGCAGTCTTTCCTGTGTTGTCTATCAGCTGTATGGTTGGCAGCCCTGCGTCATCCTTTATGGGGAACGATATCCTTATCTCGTCCACAAATGGGTTGGGGAATGCCTTTACGGCCATTGGTATGTCCTGATATTGTGCTGATGCCTCGTTCCAGGCATTTGGCTGCTCTGTGTCGGGCTTGGCCATGGTGCTCACCTTTGCCGATCCTATGTAGCCTATGCGGTAAGCGCACCTTATGTCGCCAGCCTTTGCCATATTGGCGGCCGGAGTGGCTGATGCTCCGCTAAGTTTCTGGGCCTGAGAGCATAGCGGCAGCAGCGATAGTATCAGCGCCATGGCCGCCTGCTGCAATATTCTTGATGCTTTCATGGTGAAGTGGCTTTGTGTGGTTATTGTAATAATGCGCTATTTCTGGAATCTTATCTCCACCCTGTTTTCGTTGTAGCGGATGCTGGGTTCCAGTTCCATCCTGTTGCTGCGGGATATGGCGCCGCGGGTCTCTATGCGGTTGCCGGCTATGCCCTTAGATACCATGTAGGACTTTACAGCCTCGGCTCTCTTCTTGGCGAGCGCCTTGGCGAATGCCTTGCTTCCCATGCAGTCCACGTATGCTATCACCATAACCTTTTTGCCGCTGTTGCGTGTCATCTCGGTTACGAACTTGTTGATGGCCGGATAGGATGACGAGAACATCTTGGAGCTTCCGTATCCGAACTTTACGTTGGGTATGTTGACCGGGGCGTCCCATTTCTCGGCTATCTCGCTCTCCTCCTTGGCCTCGTTGTCCATCCACTTGTTGGGAGTCTCGTCGGGGGTTGGGGCGGCGTTGTTGTCGGCCTGTGCGCCAGAGTGGTAGTTGTCTATCTTGTGGTCCAGACGGTCTATCTCCTTGTACAGCTTCTGGATATCCTTCGAGTCCTTCTTCGGATTCTCAGCCTTGGGCTCCTCGCCAATGAATACGGTTGGCATCTTGGTTTTCTTGGCCTTGTTTATCAGGAAACCAACTGTTATCTCGTGGTTGCCGCTGCTCTGCTTGGCCAGGTCCGACATGCCGGTCTCGTACTGGTAATTTACCGCTATGCGTCCTGTGGCGTTGAATCCCGCGCCTATGCCTATCCACTTGTTGGTGGAATATGATGCCTGGATCCACGCGCGCTTGCTGTATCTGGCCACTGCGGCTCCTATCACCTGCACTCCTTCGTTGAATGTGTATTCCACGTTTACCAGAGGCTCTATCTCAATCTTGTCGCTCTCTATCACGTAGGAAACATCAGCCGTTATGCTGCGGTTGGTGTTTGCTACGCCGTTTTGGAACTTCAGGTCCTGGCATATCAGTCTTGGCGCGTTGATGCTCAGATACAGGTTCTGCATATTGAACATTATGGAGAATCCGGCGTCGAATCCCGATGCCGACATGCCCGCCAGGTTGGCGAATACGGGGTCGGTGTTGGCGCTCTCTGTGGTGGCCTTGCCCAGGTTGTAGGCGCTGCGTATCACTGTGGGCGACAGTCCGAAGCTCAGGCTCATGTCGTTGTCGAGCTGCAGGTGGTAGGCGTATGTCAGGTATGCCACAGTGTTGCTGAAATTACCTGACTTCTCGTTTACTATCTGCATGCCCAATCCCATATTGCCCATCATCTGGGCGTTGGCATCAGCCCTCATTATCTGAGGTGCGCCGTCTATGCCGCCCAGGGTGCTCCTGTAGCCCAGGAATCCCTCGGCGTTGCCGTTGAATCCCGCATAGGCCGGTGCCACAGAGTATCTGTTTATATAATATTGTCCGTTGGCTGTGAAATCCTGAGCCACTGATATGCACGAGCTCAGAATAAGTGCGCTTGCGGTTAGTATCTTTTTTATCATAGTATCAGGTTTTTATCTAATAATATCCACGAATCCTGTGCATCCCTTGCGGCCCCAGCTCTTTATCACATAATAGTATGTGCCGGCGGGCAGGTCGTTGCCGTCGTCGTCTCTGCCCACAAAACCGTCGGTGTTGGTGTAGTTGCTGTTGGTGTATACCAGCTTGCCCTTCTTGGTGAATACCTGTACCTCGCAGTTCTTCTGGAAAGGCAGTCCGTCTATGGACAGTCCGTCGTTGATGCCGTCCATCACACCGGGTGTTATCACGTTGTTGCGCACCTTTATGGTGGTTACGTCCTTGCCGCTTATGTCGGTGTATGTCACGGTTACTGATGCTGAGTCCTTGCATCCGTTGTCCATGGTTGCCACGGCCTTGTACTCGCCGCTCTCCTTGTAGTAGAACGATTCAGCGGTGTTTTTCATCTCCTGGCCGTTGCAATACCATTTTATCTGTGCGCCGGCCGATACTGTGGCCGTTATGATGCCCTGCTTGTCGTTGTCGGCCACCTCCACCGATGGTTTCTCGCCTATCACGATGCTGCGCATCTGCGGCATGGTCCATTGTCCGTCGTCCTTCAGCACCGAAAGCTCTACCGTGTATGTGCCGCCGGCTGAATATATGTGCTGGAGCTCGTCGCCATAGGCATCGTAGCCGTCGCCGAATTCGAATTTGGCCAGCTGGTAGTTGCCCCCTGTGGTGTTCTTTACCTTCACCACCATGCCCGCGCACGGCGATTCGGGTGTGAGTTCGAACGAGGCCTGAGCGCTGGCTGTGGCACAGATCGATATCAGCGATGCTGTGATTAATATGTGTTTTAGTCTATTCATTGTATTGGTCTGTTTAGTTTAGTTGATACAAAGCAATTTAAGTGCCACATATTTGTGTATGGAAACCTAATTGCGTGATAATATCCAAAAAAATGCTGCACACCTTATTTATATAGCAAGGCTGTCATTGTTGCCCATCTGTCTTGAAGTACAGGGCGCCTGCCTTGTTGAACATTGCCGCCGGCTGTCCTATCATGCCCTCGTGGCGCCCTATCACCAGGCATCCGTTGTTTTCCAGCTGATGCGCGAAGAAATTGATTACGCTGCACTGAAGTGTGTGGTCGAAGTATATCAGCACGTTGCGGCAGAATATGAGGTCGAACTTGCAGTCGGCTATGCTCTTCAGGGTCACCAGGTCGTGCTTCAGGAACAGGGGCTTTTCCACCAGCAGGGCCGACATCTGCATGTAGTTCTTGAACTTGTTTACCTCCATGTACTTGCGTGGATTCACCGTGGCGATGGGCGTGTTGAAAACCTTGTCGAAATTGCCCAGGCAGTCGTTTATCTCGTGCAGCTTGTATCTTCCCGCCATCGCGGTGTCCAGCACCTGCTCGTTGATGTCGGTGGCGTATATGCTGGCTTTGTCCAGCATGCCCAGCTCATTCAGCAGCATCATCATGGAGTAAACTTCCTGTCCCGTGGAGCATCCGGCGTGCCAGATATTCAGGGTGGGCTTGTCGGCATACAATGTCAGCAGCGCCTGCCTCAGGCGTATCCAAGTATCCACATCACGAAACAGCTCGGTAGTGTTTACCGTGATGTCGCGCACCACACGCTCCAGATAGTTGTAGTCGCTGCACACGTTGTCTATCAGCTCGTTGATGCCTATCTTGTAGTCGCCCAGTATTTTGCTGACCCTGCGGTGGAAACTGTTGTAGGAGTAGTTTCCGAAATTGTAGGGCGATACATTGCTCACGGCCTTCTGAAATCTCTTTATGTCGTTTTCGGTAAGCTCCATTGCGTAATCGTTTTCAGTTGTGCAAAAATAAGGATAAATTTTATAAAAGCAAAAAAATATCCCCTCTTTACCCTTCATTTCGAAAAAAGGCATATTTTTTGATTTTTTTTCCAAAAAAGCAGCAAATCCCGCGGAATTTAATTTTTTCTTTGTTGTAATATCTTGAAAATCAACAGGAAATAAATTATTTCCCGAAAATTGTTAGAAAAATGTAAAATTTTATGTGTGAAAACAAAAATTATTTCTAAATTTGGACTTTGGGATTTATAATGTAAAAGTGTACCCCGAGGGGTGCTATTTGTACCATAAAACTATTGCCCATAACGATGGAGAAAGTGAGTCAAATATTTGATAAATTGGACTTTAGGAATAAGTTGATGCTGTTGTTCGCGATGGCGTTGGCTTATATCCTATTCTTTTGCATATATTCGTTTTACTCCGTGGGCAGGGTAAGAAACAGCGTTGAGGAGTTCACTACACACCAGGCCGCAGGCATTTACCCGCTCTACGCTCTCACCGAGGATATATACTCCCTGGTGGTGCAGAACCATGCCATCATCGAGAGCGAGACTGATGTGGTGACTATACAGCGCCATCACAACAAATTCAATCAGTTTTATGAGGTTCGCCTCAAGGAATACGAGAACACTCTGCATTCCCAGGACGAGCTGAAGCTGCTCGACAAATTCAAGAGCGAGTTTGTCATATATCAGAATGCCAACAAGAATATTCTGAGCCTCATAATAGCCGGCAAGATAGAATCGGCAAGAGAACTCCTTGGTGTAAAGGAGATTGCCGCATTCAACCAAATGACAAAGACTCTCGACCAGATGTACCTTGTACACAAGCGCAAGCTGATGGATGGCGATGCCGCAATCCGCGACAGCATCAGGAGCCTTAGAATGTCGATCGGCATCATGTCGGTGCCTTTGCTGTTGCTTGTATTCCTGATAGCATTGTCGATATTCAGGTACATGAAGGCCAACTATCAGAGCGCCAAGGTGTTCATGGATTCTCTGAGTATGGGTGTTGTGCCTGATACAAGGCTTATGGAAGACAAAACCGATATCGGACAGCTTAATAAGAAGATTAACGACACTGCATTCAACTTCAGGAAACTCACCGAGTTTTCGAACGAGATTGCCAAGGGCAACTACAACAGCGAGGTAGGTGTGGACGCCCCTGAGGGATCGATGGCATACAGCCTTCTTGCCCTCCGCAACCGTCTGCACGAGACCCTCGACGAGGAGAACAAGCGACGGCTGGAGGATGAGCAGCGCAACTGGATTGCCCAGGGTCTGGCCAAGTTCGGCGATATCATGCGCCATTCCAACGACAACATCAACACGCTTTCTGATGATGTCATCCAGAATCTGGTGCATTATATCAACGCCAGCCAGGGTGGCCTGTTCATTGTGGACGACACCGACCCAAAGAAGGTGTTCCTCGAGATGCTGTCGGCATTCGCATACGACAGGAAGAAGTTCCTCACCAAGCGCATAGCCATGGGCGACGGCCTTATTGGTGTCTGCGCCCTCGAGAAGAACACTATATATATTACTGACGTGCCAAGCGACTATATGGAGATAGAATCAGGACTGGGAGATTCCAGACCCAAGAGCCTCCTTATTGTACCGCTCAAGTCGGAGGACAAGATATTGGGAGTCATCGAGCTTGCCTCATTCAATCTGCTGAAGCCCCACGAGGTGCATTTTGTGGAACAGCTTTGCGATTCCATAGCCTCCACACTGTCGTCGCTTAGGATCAACACACGTACTGCCGAGCTGCTTCAGGAGTCTCAGAAAAAGACCGATGAGCTGGCTGTTCGAGAGGACGAGCTGCGCAGGGCCATGGATGAGATGACCAACGCACGAAACGAGTCTCAGCGTCGTGAGGCCGAGATGGCCGGTATTCTCTCGGCTGTGGACGAGACACTGCTGAAGGCAGAGCTGGATCCTGAGGGCAAGTTCGAGTCCGCCAACCAGAAGTTCCTGTCGGCACTCGGTTTCCGCAAGGACGAGCTCATTGGACGCAGCATCAAGAACATACTGCCAGACGAATATCTCGAGAATTTCGACATAGTATGGCAGAATATTTGTCAAGGTCAGTCGTATCAGAACACCATCAACCAGAAAAACAAGCATGGCGAGACCATCTGGCTTCTGGCTCAGTATACCCCTATCTTCGATCAGAAGAGCAACGTGGTTCGTGTGCTGTACATGGCAAACGACATCACGGAGCAGAAGGTGACCGAGGAGAGAAACAAGCGACTGCTCTCCGAATCCATGGAACGTGCCGAGATGCTCATGTCTACCCAGGAGAGCATGGCCAAAAACAGGGTGGAGATGGCGTCGGTACTTACCGCCATCGACGAGACTCTTATGAAGGCTGAGTATTCGGTGGAGGGAAACCTGCTTTCTGCCAACCCAAAGCATATCAAGACCATGGGTTACGACTACGAGCAGACCAAAGGCAAGAACATCCTTACCTTTATCCCTGATGAGGAAATTGTGGAGTTCAAGGCATTGTGGCAAAATGTTTGCGCTGGCAATCTCCACCAGATGACTGTTAAGCGTAAATCCAAGCTTACAGGAAACGACATCTGGCTTATCAACCAGTATACACCTGTGAGGGATACTCAGGGCAAGGTTTTCAAGGTGCTGTATACCGCCATGGATATCACTGTCCACAAGGAGATAGAGGAGCAGGCCATGATACAGGTGGAGAGCCTCAAGAAACAGAACGAGACCTTGCAGGCCAAACTGCACGACATACAGAGCAACGAGTATCAGCTGAAAACCAAGCTCGTGGAGATAGAGAGGGTAAACAGCCTGGCCGAGAATGGCCAGCAGGTGTCCACTGTGGATGCCAAGTACCGCAACTGGCTTGGCAGTTTTGAGTCGTAGGCAAGGCTTGTAGTAAACTTTAGTAGCAAACGTAATTATATTTTTTATAAATATGGCATTACAGGAAACTGACATATCGGCATCGGAGGCAAAGACCGTCAGCAGCCAAAATATGGAGCTCAGATACACCATTATTGGCTTCTGTATAGGTTTGTTGTTCCCAATAATTGCCATTCTGGTCGAGAAGGGTTTACATTTCAGTATATCCTCTATCATCAGCTTGCATTCGGCCAAGCCGATGATATATGTGGTGGATTGTGCCCCGATAGTGATTGCGTTGATATTTTATTATTTTGCCCGCCGCAACCGCAAACAAAACGAGGAGCTCGAGCTGATGCTTGCAGAGAAGAACGAAATCTTCCGCAAAAACTCCCTCATCGCAAAGCGTATCGGAGAGGGCGACCTCTATTTCGACAACAACGACATCGATCAGAACGACCTTTTGGGAAGATCGCTCCTGATAATGAAAAACAACCTGGTGGCAACCTCGCAGCGTGAGACCGAGCAGACCTGGATTGCCAAAGGCAAGGAAATCATCAACGATATTCTCCGTCAGCGCAACAATATCAACGAACTCGCTTACGAGACTATCATCAACCTTATCGAGTACATTGATGCCGTTCAGGGTGCTTTCTATCTATATGACGACGACAAGAAGGTGCTGGTAAATATCGCTACTTACGCATACAACCGCCGCAAATACATATCACAGGAATTCCAGATAGGTATCGGCCTGGTTGGTCAGGCTGCCTTTGAGCGTGATATCATTTACCGCAAGGAGATTCCTGCCGATTATGTAACAATAAGTTCGGGCATACTTGGCGACCAGAAGCCAAGGACCCTGCTGCTGTCCCCACTTATCAGTGACGAGAAACTGCAGGGTGTGGTGGAATTTGCTTCCCTGCAGGCCGATCTTCCCAACAAGACTTTGATGCTCATCAAGGAGGTGAGTGAGATTATAGCCCAGACCATCTTCAACCTGAAGGTAAACACTCAGACAGAGAAACTGCTCTCCGAGGCCCAGCAGATGACCCTCACTCTCCAGAAAAACGAGGAGGAGCTTAGGAAAAACGCCGCCGACATGGAGAGGGCACAGCTCGAGCTCCAGGACTCCAACCGCAAGTTGGAGGCTCAGATCCGCGAGGTGGAGCGTGGTCAGAAACGTCAGTACGCGCTGCTCGAGAATGCGAGCGAGGTTATCTCTATTTACGACGAGAGCGCCATCGTTACATACGAGAGCCCTTCCAGCAAGAACATCTTGGGTTACGACCCAGACTATATAGTAGGCAAGAACGCCGTCGAGAAGTTCGACGAGATTTCGAGGGCAAAGTTCCACGAGGTTTTCAAGCAGCTTGTGGCTCATCCCGAGACTCCCGTTACTTTCGAGTATCAGTTCCAGAAGTCTCAGGACGAGCAGCTTTGGCTCGAGGCTACTGGACGAAACCTTCTCAGCAATGCGGCCATACAGGGCATTATCTTCAACACCCGTGATATCACAGTGCGCAAGATTGCTGAAAAGGCCCAGCGTATGTCAGGTCAGATGCAGGCCCTTTCGGAAAACTCGCTCGACGCTATACTGCGCCTGAGTCCCGAGGGCAAGTTCTTCTATGTAAACCCAGTGGCAGAGGAATACACAGGCAAGACAAAGACTGACATGCTTCAGAAATCCATCGACGAGGTGGAGCTGGCTGAGGCTATTTCCTCTTGTTTCAAGGAGGCGCTCAACCAGGTGGTGCAGAATCAGCGTATCTACGATCTCGAGACCACATTCCCAACCACCGAGGGTGGCGACGAGAGAATCATCTCGCTGAACGCAATCCCGGAGTACAACACCGAGAAGGAGCTGGAGACAATACTTATTGTGGCCCACGATATTACAGAGCGCAAGCGCATCGAGATGGAGATCGAGGAGAAGAACAAGAGCATCACCGAGTCCATCAACTACGCCCAGAGAATTCAGTCCGCCATTATTCCAAGCCTGGATGCTATCGAGGCAAGGCTGCCTAAGTTCTTCATGTTCTACCGTCCAAGGGATGTGGTAAGTGGTGACTTCCCATGGTTTTTCGAGAAAGACGACAACATCTATATTGCGGCAGTTGACTGTACCGGACACGGTGTGCCGGGCGCGCTGCTCTCATTCATCGGCTACTTCAACCTCAATATGATTGCCGACCATGCCGAGGCCATGACGGCCGGCGAGGTGCTCGACCACCTGCATCTTGGAGTCCGCAAGACCCTAAAGCAGGATAGCGAGGAACAGGAGGCACGTGATGGCATGGATGTTGCATTGTGTAAGATTAATTTCCAGACCAGGACTCTTGACTTTTCGGGTGCCCACAGGCCTCTGTACTATCTGAACAGCCAGCGCGAGTTGATTCAGTATAAGGGTACAGCTCAGGCCATTGGAGGAAAGCCTCCACGCAAGGGCAGGGAGGAGAAGAAGTTCGAGAACTTTGCTATCACCTTCAACCCCGGAGAGAAGATATTCTTCTTCTCGGATGGCCTTCCCGACCAGATTGGTGGAGAAGACGGCCGCAAATACCGTCCTGGCCGTATAAAGGAGCTTATAGAAGGCAATCCCGAATTTACGATGCAGCAATACAAGGAGCTGTTCGAGAAGGATTTCCACGAATTCAAGGGAAGCCACAAGCAAGTGGACGACATACTTTTGATAGGCATTGAATTTTAACATAGTATCATAATATACAAAAAACAATATTATGGCAAATACCAAAGAACACAACGAGTCGTTAGATTTTGTTTATGACTTCTATGTAAAAATGAAGCGAAACAATATCAATTTGGCTTACGAGGGGGAGATAACGCATTCCATCACGAAAGCGTTTACCTCGCTCGCCGAGACAAATATGGCGCGCGAGGAGGATGCGAGCTCGGTGCAGAAGAAGGTTTTCCATGTCATGGTGGAGTGTCTTCAAAACATCAGCAAGCATTCGGAGAGTACTCCCAATACCACAGCCAAAGACGGCAGGGGAATCTTCATGGTTTCCAAGGCTGCCACAGAGTATAATGTTACCACCGGCAACATTATAAAGAACGAGAACGTGGAGAAACTTAGGTCGATATTGGAGAATATCAACAAGCAGGACAAGGAAGGCCTCAACAAGCTATATAAGCAGCAGATGCGCGAGGGCAAGATTTCCGAGCGCGGAGGTGCTGGCTTGGGTTTCATCGATATCGCACGCAAGACTGGACAAAAGCTATTGTACAGTTTCTTGTCTATCGACAGCAAAAACTCGTTTTTCGTATTAACATCAACTATTTCCAGAATTAAAGAATAAATCATAATAATTATGTCAGTTATAAAAATACAAGGTACAGACGATACTCCAACAGTAACATTGGACAAGGAGAACAACATTTTTGAAATCTCGGGTCGCTCATTGCCTGAGGATGTTGTTGTATTCTACAAGCCTATCCTTGAGTGGCTCGATGAGTACAAGAATGATCCTCTCGAGAAGACTGTTTTTGATTTCAAACTCGAGTACTTCAACACTGCTTCCTCTAAGCTGCTCCTCGATGTGCTTCTCAAGCTCGAGGATATCAGCAACGACGGCAACGACGTGCTCGTAAGATGGCATTATCCCGATGATGACGAGGATATGGAAGAGGCAGGCGAGGAATACTCTGATATCGTGGAGGTTCCATTCGAGCAGGTTCCTTACACCATCTAATGCAATATACTAAGAATGTTGTACTCCGTTCCTGTTTTCAGGGGCGGAGAATAATCATATAATTATAAGACTTACACCACTTTTTTTACATAAAGCATCATGAGTGAAGAGATTTTAAGTGCGTTGATCCAGTTGTTTGCCCTCACTGCCAAGCAAGACGGCGGTATCGAGGACAAGGAGTTGCAGTACGTGGAGAGTTTCCTCGTACAGCAGCTTGGTGCCGAGGCATCTCAGTCATGGATGCAGCAGTTCAAGGAATTGGTAGGTCTTATCATTACTCCTGACGAGGCAGCCAAGATTGCCAAGAAGGAGGCAAGGCTTAAGAAGCTTCAGGAGGAGGCTGCAAACGATCCCGCCGCCGCCGAGAAGCTGAAGGCCCAGATGGAGCAGACTGCGGTAAAGGAGTCTGTGAGGATTCTTGGTATCTGCAAGAAGCTGAACAGAACCATCAACCAGCAGCAGAAGATTGTGGCTTACGTTCGTCTCTACGAGTTGCTGAATACCAGCAAGAAGTTCACCGAGCAGCGTATGGCCATCGTTCAGACAGTGGGAGAGGTCTTCAACATCAATCCAGACATGTCGGAGCTTCAGAATGGAGCCCAGAATGTGCTGGTGGATTCGCAGAACTTCGTTACCAACGACGACAGCAAGAAGTTCGATTCTCCCAACATTCTCGTTATCAGCGATAATGACTATGATTTCCAGAATACCAAGTCGATCCGATGCGAGGGTCTGGATTCCGATATCTTTATCCTGAGGGTTACCACACAGGAGCTCTACTTTATGCGATACACAGGTACGCATGACGTGTTCCTGAATGGCCAGGCCATCTTCGCCGACCGTATCTACTCGTTTGCTCCGGGTGCCACTCTCAAGCTGTCGAAAGGTAAGCCTGTGTACTACAGCGATGTTGTAGCCACATTCCAGGCCGACAAGACCTTCACCAACTTGTCGTTCAATGTAAACAATCTCGAGTTCAAGTTCCCCAACGGGGCCATAGGTCTGCGCAACATCAATTTCTCTGAATGCCAGGGCCGTCTTGTAGGAATCATGGGTGCATCAGGAGCTGGAAAAACCACATTGCTTAATGTGCTTTCCGGCATTACCACTCCATCCAGGGGCGAGGTGCTCATCAATGGATTCAACCTCCATACAGAGAAAGACAATCTGGAGGGCGTAATTGGTCTTATCCCCCAGGACGACCTTTTGATAGAGGAACTTACAGTATTCGAGAATCTATACTACAGTGCCAAGTTCTGTTTCAAGGATTTGTCTGATGCCGAGATTACCGAGAAGGTGAATCAGGTGCTCAAGAGCCTTGGCCTGTACGAGCGCAGGGACCTCAAGGTGGGCAACTCGCTCAACAAACTTATTTCAGGCGGTCAGCGAAAGCGTCTCAATATCGCGCTCGAGCTTATCCGCGAGCCGTCCATACTGTTTGTGGACGAGCCTACTTCCGGACTTTCATCGCGCGACTCCGAGAATGTTATGGACCTTTTGAGGGAGCTTACCTTGAAGGGCAAGCTCATTTTCGTGGTTATCCACCAGCCGTCGTCGCAGATCTACAAGATGTTCGACAAGATGATCATACTTGATACCGGTGGTTATCTGGTATACTATGGTCATCCTATCGACTGTATATCTTACTTCAAGACTGCCGACAATCAGGTCAAGAGCGAGGAGGGAGAGTGTCCTGTCTGTGGTAACTCAACCCCGGAGGTGATATTCGACATCATAGAGGCCCAGACTGTGGACGAGTTTGGTAATTTCCAAGACAGACGCAAGGTGGATCCTCCGGCCTGGGAGAAGCGTTTCCACGAGTCGGTGACTCCAGAGAAGATAGATGATGTAACCAACGAGCCGCCAAAGAATCTTCACGTGCCCAATTGGTTCAATCAGTTTTTGATCTACCTGAAGCGAGACTTCAAGTCCAAGGTGAGCAACGCCCAGTATATATTCCTTAACCTTACAGAGGCACCGCTTCTTGGATTTATTCTTTCGTTCCTGATACGATACACGGCTCCCAACAAGGACCACTACATATTCTTCGAGAATGAGAATATTGTACCTTACATTTTCATGAGTATCATCGTGGCCTTGTTCCTTGGTCTTACGGTTTCGGCGGAGGAGATTTTCCGTGACCGCAAGATACTCAAGCGCGAGGAGTTCCTCAATCTGTCGAGGTCCAGCTATCTTATAGCCAAGGTTACCATACTTACTGTGATATCGGCTATCCAGGCCATACTGTATGTGCTTGTGGGCAATTCCATTCTGGAGGTGGCGGATATGTACCTGTCGTTCTGGCTTGTGCTGTTCCCCATGTTTGTGTTTGCCAACATGCTGGGACTCAACATTTCGTCGGCTTTCAACTCGGCTGTTACTATCTACATCCTGATACCTCTGCTCATGATTCCGCAGATGGCTCTGGGTGGATCAATGTTTAGTTTCGACAAGTTGAACCAGATAATAGGCAGCGTTGGCCGTGTGCCAATTATCGCCGAGATAATGCCTTCCAGATGGTCGTATGAGGCTTTGATGGTAAAACAGTTCAAGGACAACAGGTACGAGCAGCAGTTCTTCGAGTTGGAGAAGGCCAAGAGTCACGCCGATTTTATGCAGAATTTCTATGTGGAGCAGCTTCGTGACGCCCTGCAGAAATCCATAGAGTGTCTCGACTCTCTGGCGGAGGACGATCCTGAATACGATATTGACAGAATAAAGGGTATCGAGGGCTATTATCTTGCATTGCTCCGCGAGGAGTGTCCATGCGAGATGGTCCGTACTCCTGAGTGCCGTCTTGGATGCCTCGACAAGCTTTCAGTAGAGAGTTTCGACGAGGATGTGGCCGAGGAGGTGGATGAGTACCTCACACAGGTGGGCCGTTATTACAGCGCCATGTTTGGAAAAGCCGAGAGGGAGATCGAGGCTGCCAAGAATTTCTATGAGAACAAGCGCAAGGGCTATGTGAACGGACGCCGCGACAAGTTCCACAACGAGAAGCTTCAGGAGATTGTGAAAAATTCTTTCGAGCAGCAGAAAATAATTCGCTACGGAAATCGTTTGATACAGCAAAGCGATCCTATTTTCATGGATGCCGACAATTCCAGCTTCTTTGGGTTCAGGGCTCACTTCTACGCCCCGAGAAAATGGTTCTGCGGACGCTACTATGACACATTCTCTTTCAATATCGTTGTGATATGGCTCTTCAGTTTGCTGTGCTATGTTACATTGTACTTCAATCTTCTGAAGAAGTTCGTGGATTGGTCTGGCACGGTGAATGTGTCGGCTCCTCTCGACTACATACGCAAGCGCTTGGCCGACGCAAAGGCCGCCAAGCAGGCTGCCAGGGCCGCCAAGGCTGATAAGACCGAAAAGGCGGAAAAGGAGTCCAAGAAGGATGCTGAAATTTCTGACCTCCGCAAGGATGAAAAATAATTTTTCATATTTTTGTGGGATTTTTGTTTGGGTATCCGAAATTTTTAGTATATTTGAAATCAAAAAAATCAGATAAATCAGTATATTATGTACAGAAAATGGTTAGTACCTTTTGCATTGGCTTGCACCTCCTTACTGCAGTTCAACTGTAACGGATGCGGCTGTGGAACCAATGATGAAGATATAAATTTTATCCCAGAGGATGATATCAGGTCTACAAGTGCCTCGTATAATCCCGAAGCTATGAACGAGATAATAGCAAGTTTCTCATCTCCGGTAGAGATGGCTGCCATGCTCGAGGATTCGGGAGTGCCTTTCTCGAGAAGCTATCTCGCCGACCCTGATAAAACCAAGGAGTATACCTCCAACTTCAAGAAAGCGTTGGGCTTGGGTGTGCTGAGTACCGATCTCGGATACCTCAACGTTTATCAGAAGACAGGACAGATTATCGAGTATCTTGCAAACATCAGATCTCTCACCGATGATCTCAAATTGGGACAGTTCTTCGACTTCGCAACTCTCAAGCGTCTGGCCACATCTGACGACAATATTGATACATTGCAATTTATGTGTACCCAGAGCTACCACAATATGGATGCCCATCTGCGTGAAAACCAGAGAAGCAATCTCAGCGCCCTGCTCGTTACTGGTGTTTGGCTCGAGTCGCTGTATCTGCTTACCCAGGTGGAGAAAGAGCAGCATTCCGAGGACCTCAAGAATGCCATCGGCAATCAGAAGGGTATCCTGAATACTCTCCTTCCTATCCTTGTAAACTTCAAGGAGCAGGATCAGAATTTCGAGGAGCTGGTTCAGAATCTTGAGGAGCTCAAGGATGTTCTTGACGTGGTAAAGGTGTCTGTTCAGGTTAGGGAGATTCCCTCGGTGAACAATCCTGATGCCATGATACAGCAGGAGTTCAGTGTTATCGAGATTTCCGACGAGGAGCTTCGCGAGATTATCTCGGTTACTGAAAAGATTCGTAACAAAATTATAAATTAATCTTATAACAATATGAAAAGACTATTTATCTTATTTGTGCTCGCATTTGTTTCGTTGGCCCTGTTCAATACCGAGGCTGATGCTCAGTGCAAACAGCAGGTTGTATATCAATGTGCAACTTCGTCTGATAATGGAATCTATCTTCGTGACTTTAATACAAAACTGAAACGTGACGCTGCTGATGAGGAAACTGGTATGAAGTGGTCTCAGCACCTCAATATGAATACCAAATACAAGTTTACTCTCTGCGCTCAGGAAGGTTTCCAGGATCAGGTGGTTCTTACTCTATACGATTCGTCTCGTCCGGAAAATTCCAATCCATACGAGTGTACTTTCGACAAGGAGCAGAATACCGACAAGAAATCGTTTGAGTTTATCTGCACCAAGGCAGGTATTTACTATATTTCTATCCGTTTCAAGCCCGGTCAGGGTTCCAAGAAGGCTTGCGCCGTTGGTATCCTCTCATTCAAGGGCAAGGTTACTGCAAAGGACCTCGAGAACCTCAAGAAATAAGTTGCCGCGCTGCCTGTTAGGTTAAACGTACAAAAAAGATTATTGTATTCTATTGTCTGTATTTCATCTGCCGGCAATAGCATGCAGTAATCTTTTTTTGTGTAATTGTTCGATTCAGTGCCTGATTTATTTGTATCGCAATGTTTTTATTTTTACTTTTGGGTCGTAAAAATTAATTAGTAATATGCGCCTATCCTATTTGTTTTTGGCCGCCGCCATTGTGTTGCAGGCGTGCTCGTCGTCACAGAAGCTTGCTCAAACTGCCCAGCAGGCCGACCTGTATTATTACCAGAAAGACTACAACAGCGCTTTTGAGTCGTACAGCGCTCTTATAGAGTCGTATGTGTCGAAAAAGCAGCAGGTGCCGGGCGAACTGTACAGCTCGGCTGGCAAGTGCCTGTATTACATGGAGTCCAGACCTCAGGCCATGGAGTTTTTCAAGAGGGCCGAGGAGCAGGGTGTAGCCGACGAGATGATGATGAGCCTCAGGGTGAAGTATTACGGTGATATCGACAACATGAGTCTGGAGGTGGAGAACCTTGAGCGTTATTCGGCACTGTATCCAGAGGGTGCCGATATCGACTATGTGAACATGAGGCTCTTCAAGAGATATTGCGAGATGAAGGAATACAGGAAGGCTTATCTGCGCCATGCCAAGCTTCTGCCCGGTGTCCGCGACAGTGTGTCCACCATGGAGGCCTATTATACGGTATGCAAGAAGCTGGAAAAGGACGACGAGGCCGGCAAGGTGGCTGAGAAACTCTACTCCATCGACAACAACAATCTGGTGGGCCTCAGCTATGTGGCGTATCAGACTTTCAAGGCTACTGAAGACGAATATGTGGCTGCCATAAAGGCTTACGAGGCCAAGAAGACTAATGCCGCCTACACGCAGATGGTCAGGCAGACCGCGCCTCTGGCCGACAGGTACCGCAAGGCTCGCGACTTGTATCTGAAGCTATATGGCATCACCAAGAAACCTTTTGACGCCCAGATACTTTCAAGGATTTACACCAGGCTGAAGGACAAGCAGAAGGCTGACTATTATGCCAAGCTGGGCAAGGGATAGAACGGCAGCATCAGCACGGGAAAATAATGTAGAAGACAAACATAAATAATTGAATATTATGACATTAACTGAACAGATTCAGGAGGACATGAAGTCCGCAATGAAGGAGAAAAACCAGGCAAAGCTGGCCGCAGTGCGCGCCATAAAGTCAGAGATCCTTAAGGAGCAGACATCCGGCAAGGGTGGCGAGGTTACCGATGCCGACGTGCTCAAGATTATACAGAAGATGGTGAAGCAGCGCAGCGAGTCGATAGATATTTACAAGCAGCAGGGCCGTCAGGACCTCGTGGATGAGGAGAATGCCCAGCTCGATTTCATTAAGTGCTACCTGCCCAAGCAGATGAGCGAGGCCGAGGTGGAGGCTGTGATAGTTAGGATTGTGGCTGAGACCGGCGCCGCTTCCATCAAGGACATGGGCAAGGTAATGAAGGCTGCAAACGCCGAGCTGGCCGGCAAGGCTGATGGCAAGATGGTGGCCGACAAGGTGAAGGCCGCTCTCAACAAGTAATATGGAAAAGCTTTCGATGGATACCCTCAACAGGATTTCTGTGGAGGAGTTCAAGGCTGCCGAGAAGTCGCCCATTGTGGTGGTGCTCGACAATGTGAGGAGCGCGCTTAATGTGGGCTCGATTTTCCGTACCGCTGATGCTTTCCGCATAGAGAGGATTGTGCTCTGCGGCATTACGGCCACTCCGCCCAGCGCCGAGATTCGCAAGACCGCCATCGGCGCCGAGATGTCGGTTGACTGGGTTCATTATAAGGACAACGTGGAGGCCGTTGCGGCTCTCAGGGAGCAGGGATACACCATAATTGCCATAGAGCAGGCCCGCGAGAGCGTGATGATAGACCACATGGATCTGTCGGCATACGGCAAGGTGGCCATAATCTTCGGAAACGAGGTAAAGGGCGTGGACGACAGGCTGATGGAGCTCTGCGATATGTGCGTAGAGATTCCTCAGTTTGGCACCAAGCATTCCCTCAACGTATCCGTGAGCGCCGGAATTGCCATTTGGGAGGTTTTCCAGCAGATGAAGAAATAGTTTTTTATGAAAAGAGAAAGGGAGAGATTTTTCTTCTTTTCTCTTTTTTTGATTGATACATTTGTTGCGTTTCCATCCGTGGAGACGGACCGCGGTTTAATCTGTGGAGACGGACCGCGGTCCGTCTCTACCGCAATCTACGTTATTTCAATATATCATTATGAAGCATTTTTTATTGTCGTTTTTTATCCTGACGCTGCCTATTATCTGCCATGGACAGCAGGTCAGCATCGAGTGCGCCAAGCAGTATTCAATATATAAGGAGTTTATGAAGGTGGGCTCGTACGATTTGGCCGTGGAGCCCTATTGGGATGTGGTGGGCGAGTGCCCCGGTTTCAGCAAGAGGCTCTATGACGACGGCATCAGGATCTACCACGAATTGATAATGAAAGTGGCTGATTCAGTGAGCGTTCATCATTATCTGGATACCATAAGGAATCTTTATGCAAGAAAGGCTGATGTCCTTAAGCTTGATTCCCTTGAGGTGGGCAATGCATATTTGCAGCGCTGTTTTCTGCTGGCCGGCAATGGAAAGATAAGCCCTTACCGTCTTTTCTCTGAGCTTTTGCCTTGGGTGGAGCTTATGGCGGATGAGTTTGAGAACCATGGCATCAACTTACCTGAAAATACCGTAACTGCCGGTTCAGCAAAATATCTTGATGTGTTCAACAAACTGGTTTGCAGCAGGTATTCGCTTCCCGGGCCGGTCGTGGAGGTGGAGCGTCTGGTGAAGATTCTGGAGATACTGGGAACCACTCACAATGATTTGTATATATCGGCTATGGAACAGATACAGGGCCTGTGGAAATCATACAGCTATGCGGCCAGGCTGGGTGTGCTGTGTATGGACATGGGCTACAGGGCCAAGGGGCGGAAATATCTTCAGGATGCCGTGCGCCTGTCCAAGCAATGGGAAATCGATGACATGGTTTCGTCTGATCCTCCTGCGGGGGGACTTGGCTACCTCACCATCGCCAGCATCTATCTCAACTATGCATCGCTCTTTGGCCTGGATGCATTCGAGACTTCCAAGGTGTACTGGGTGGCGGCCGACTATGCCCTGAAAGCCAGAAACAATCCCCAACTCGTAGAGAAAGCCGACAAGATTATAGCCGAGTGCAAGGCCAGGTTTCCGAGGAAAAACGAGGCCTTCATGCACTCCGTAAAACCTGGCGACAGGGTGGAAGTGAAGCTTTTCGGCACAGAATACACTATAGCAAGATTTTAGGATTGAGGCTGTATTTTTAGCCAAAAAAAGTTTCGAAAAAGTTTGCTTATATCCGAAACGACTATTATATTTGTAGCACAGAAAGCGAAAAAGATGCGGCGTTTGCGACGTTTTTCATGCGGGTGCCGCTGTGGATGCAACAATCGCAAGCAACTGAAAATAACAAAAAACAACGTTCACGTATGTACACTGAAAATGACATTAAGTATTTCGCCGAGCGCGGAATCAAGACTGAGGAGATAGATGCTCAGTTGGCATTCTACAAGAATGGTTTCCCATTCCTGGAGTTGGTTCGTCCCGCCACAGCTAATGACGGTATCAGGTGCCTGACCGACGAGGAGATGAACTCTTACGCCCAGAAGTACGCCAAGGAGGCGGAAAATATGAGCATTGTGAAGTTTGTGCCCGCTTCCGGAGCCGCTTCCCGCATGTTCAAGGATCTTTTTGTTTTCGCTTCAGAATACAACGGAACTCCTGAGCAGAAACAGAAGTTCAACGATACAACAACTCCGGCGCGTAGATTCATCGACAATATCGACCGTTTCGCATTCTACGACAATCTCCAGAAGATTGTGTACGGCAAGTACGGCAAGTCGGTAAAGGAGCTTCTTCAGGACCACAAGCCAAAAGAGCTTGTGGAGAGCGTTATCACAAAGGACGGCCTCAACTACGGAAACCTTCCTAAGGGACTCATTGAGTTCCACAGATACAAGAACACATCCCGCACTCCTGTAGAGGAGCACATTGCCGAGGGTATCCAGTATGCAAAGTCGGGCAAGGATGTCAGGATACACTTCACCGTGTCGCCAGAGCATCTTGGTTTCTTCACCGCTTTTGTGGACAAGGCCAGAATATCCTTCGAGGAGAAATTCGGTGTAAAACTCGATATCAGCTTCTCTACCCAGAAGGCGTTTACTGATACTGTGGCTGTTGACGAGAACAACGAGATTTTCCGCAACGACGACGGCACACCGCTCTTCCGTCCAGCCGGCCATGGATCTCTCATCGAGAACCTCAACGACCTCAACGCCCGTATCATTTTCATCAAGACTATCGACAATGTGGTTCCTGATTCGCGCAAGGAAGCCACTGTCAAATACAAGCAGGCTCTGGCCGGTTATCTCCTGAAAACCAAGGAGAATATAGCTGAGTACATCAAGGTGCTGGAGAACAATCCTACAGCTCAGCAGCTCGACGAGGCATACGTCTTTGTTTCCAAGAAACTCTGCTGCGAGTTTGGCGAGGATTTCCTGAATCTCTCTGATGCCGAGAAGGCCAAGAAGATGATAGAGAAGCTCAACCGTCCTCTCCGTATCTGCGGCATGGTGAAAAACGAGGGCGAGCCGGGCGGTGGTCCTTTCTGGGCAAAGAATCAGGATGGAACCTCATCGCTCCAGATTGTGGAGAGCTCCCAGATCGACAAGAACAACGCCCGCAGCCAGGACATGGTATGCAAGGCCACACACTTCAACCCTGTGGATCTGGTTTGCGATGTCACAGACTGCCAGGGCAACAAGTTTGACCTGAGGAACTACACTGATCCTCTCACTGGATTTATCTCCCATAAGAGCAAGAACGGCAAGACCCTGAAGTCTATCGAGCGTCCGGGGCTCTGGAACGGTGCCATGAGCGATTGGAACACCATTTTCGTGGAAGTGCCTATCGCGACATTCAGTCCTGTGAAAACCGTGCTCGACCTCCTGAGAGAGCAGCATCAGTAATATTTCAGTAGTTAGCAGACAGTAGTTGTTGGATAGTTCTCAAGATGCTGTTTGCTAACTACTTTTGTTTTTTGTAATATCCAACCAGACCTTTGTATTTCAGCTTGTAATTGTTTTTTACCATTGTAATTGCTATTTTATCAAAACTCGACTAATGCTTAGAAAACTACTGATACCTTTTTCATGGATTTATTATTGTATAACGTGGTGCCGCAATTTCATGTATGACCACAACATACTTAAATCCCATGAATTTGATGTACCCGTAATCTCTATAGGTAATATCACGGTGGGCGGCACTGGCAAGACTCCGCATACCGAGTTTGTTGTAAACCTGCTCAAGGACTTGTTTAAGGTTACGATCCTGAGCCGCGGATACAAGCGCAGCACCAGGGGCTACATAAAGGCCTCGGACAGTAGTACTGTGTCTGATATCGGCGACGAGCCCAAGCAGATGTACCGCAAATTCAGGGGATTGGCTGATATGGCTGTCTGTGAGGACCGCGCCAAGGGTATTGCCGAGATACTCAAGGAAAACAATGAGAATCAGCTTATTGTACTTGATGATGCGTATCAGCACCGCAGTGTTACGCCCAGGGTGAATATCCTCCTTGTGGATTACAACCGGCCTATATTCGAGGACCACCTCTTGCCATGGGGGCAGATGCGTGAATCCATGAAGGAGAGCCACAGGGCAAATATTGTGATTGTTACAAAGTGTCCGCCCGACCTGAAGCCGATTGAGAGGCGGGTCTTTTCAACTCATCTTGATATTCTGCCCAGCCAGTCGATATATTTCACCAGGTTCGAGTATCAGGAATTGATGCCGGTGTTTGATTTGGACAGGGCTGAGGCGCCGGCGGTGGGGCACGACACCAACATTCTGCTTGTGACCGGCATCGCAAATACCAAGGTGCTGGAGGAATATGTTCAGACAAGGTATTCCAAGAGAATCACTCACCTTAAATACAACGATCATTACAAATTCAAGCAGAAAGACATCGACAAAATAGAGCAGACTTTTGCAGATATGCCCGGTCCCAAAGTGATAATCACCACCGAGAAGGATGCCATGAGGCTCAACGAGATGCAGTTCAAGAGCCAGGCTGTAAGGGAATCAATGCATTACCTGCCCATAGAGGTGAATTTTGTATTTGACGATCAAGATAATCTTAAAACCCAATTATTGAAATATGTTGCAGAAAATAAAGGAGACTACCGCCTACATACAACAGTGCGTCAATTTTGAGCCTGAGGTAGGCATTATATTAGGATCTGGCCTCGGAAACCTGGCCGGAGAGATAGAGGTTGTAAAAGCCGTAAGCTACAAGGACATTCCAAACTTCCCGGTATCCACCGTAAAGGGACACAGCGGACAGCTTGTGTTCGGATACCTGGGCGGCAAGAAGGTGGTGGCCATGCAGGGCCGTTTCCACTATTACGAGGGCTACACTATGCAGCAGGTTACTTTCCCTGTAAGGGTGCTCAAGTTCCTGGGCATCAAGATGCTGATAGTATCCAACGCATCTGGCGGCACCAACACCGCTTTCCGTGTGGGCGATATCATGGTGATTACCGACCACATCAACCATTTCGGCACCAATCCGCTGATTGGCCCCAACATAGAGGAGCTTGGTCCGCGTTTCCCCGAGATGAGCCGCGCCTACGATCCCGTTTTCATCAAGAAGGCTTTCGAGATAGCCGACCGTGAGAGGATTGCGCTTCAGAAGGGCGTCTACATTGGCGTTACGGGTCCCACTTTCGAGACTCCGTCGGAATACAAGTTTTTCGCCATTGCCGGAGCCGATGCCGTGGGCATGAGCACTGTGCCCGAGGTTATCGTGGCCCGTCACATGGGCCTCAGGGTCTTTGGACTTTCGGTGATTACCGATATGGGAATAGGCGAGGTGCTGGAGAAACCTACCCACGAGGAGGTCCTAAAGGCAGCTTCAGCCGCAGAGCCCAAGATGACCACCATCGTGAAGAAACTCATCGAGGAGGTGGAATTGTAAGGTTTTGATTATGAAACTATCATTGGCTTATTCCACATGTCCTAACGACACGTTTATTTTCTATGCCATTGCCAACAGGAAGATCGACCTGGAGGGTTTGGAGTTCGATATCGAGATGCACGACATTGATGTGCTGAACAGAAATGCAGCAGCATCAGGCCGGAAACCTGATGTAACAAAGATTTCGAGCAACGCCTACGGCATTGGCATCTGGAAGGATTATGTAACATTGGATGCCGGCGCGGCCCTGGGCAGAAACAACGGCCCTATGCTGGTGGCGCGCAAGTGTTTCGATATCAGCGATATGGACAGCAAGCGCATACTGATACCGGGCGTAAACACCACGGCCAACCTGCTGTTTTCGGTTTTCTTCCCCAACGCAAAGGACAAGACCCCGATGCTGTTTTCGGATATTGAGGGCAATGTGATAAACGGCAGCTACGATTGCGGACTGCTTATCCACGAGGGACGTTTCACCTACAAGAGCAAGGGCCTGGAGAAGATTGTGGATTTTGGCGAGATGTGGGAGCAGAACATGCACAAGCCCATTCCGCTGGGCACCATAATTGCCAGCCGCAGCCTGGGCCGCGATGTGGCCATGAAGGTGAGCCGCATTATCCGCCGCAGCATCGAGTATGCTTTCCAGCATCCCCAGGAGGCGCTTCCGTATATCCGTGAGCATGCCCGCGAGCTCAGCGACGAGGTCACTCAGAGCCACATAAAGCTGTATGTGAACGATTTCTCGGTGGACCTTGGCCCCGAGGGCAGGGACGCCATATCGTTCCTTTACCAGAAGGCTATGGAGGTGGGCTTCATAAAGGAGCTGCCTCAGGACATATTCCTGTAGGCCCTAGCCTACAGTTTCTTAAGGAAATCTATGAGTCCGGGTACCTTGAACAGAAGGTATCCGGACTTTTGTCCTATATGCTGGAGGGTCTGTATGGCGTATTGGTCGTCGTGGTTTTCCTGAAGCCTCCAGTAACACATGTATATCGCGGCCATCAGCCGTGTTTCCCAGAGGCCCAGCTCCTCGGCCTCGTTGGCTATGTCCAGCATCATCTCCAGGGCGTTGTCGGGCTCTAGGAGCTTTTCCTTTACGGCTATGGCCTTGCGTATCAGCATGCCGAGGCGCTGCTCGTCGTCGCTGCATGTGGCTACGGCCAAGTCGATGGATGCCAGCATGTTGGCCACGTCGCCGGTGTTCTCGTATATGTTGGAAAGCAGCTCCAGCGATTCGCTTATGGTCTGTTCCATCTTCTCGCTCTCGGCTATCTTGAGGGCAAACTTCAGGCACTCTATGCAGAATTCGGCAATGGTTCGTGTTTTGCCGTTGTAGGTTATCTGTGTGTTGTATTTGCTCTCGTCGATGCTCATTTTGGCGGCCATGTTGGCGTTGCAGAGGGCTATGGTTTGCCATGAGTCTATCTCGGTGGCTATGGCTATGGCCTTGTGGAAGTGCTCCATGCAGCCGTCCATGTCGTTTATGTAGAAGCATACTGATGCTGCGCTGGATTCCACCATTATCTGCGTGCGGCTGTCGCGCTTGAAATCCTTGATGCCCAGCAGCAGGCTCTGGTGGCTCTTGGCCGCCTGCACGTTGCCTTTCTGGAAATTGAACAGGGCCATGAATTCCTGACACTGCACCATCTCGTCCACCTGTTCAGTCATCTTGAAGAGGTCGTAGGCCTTGTAGGTGTATTTCAGCACCTCGTCGTCGTCGGTGTAGGTGCTCATGCACTTGGCCACGTTTAGGGCGGTGGCGGCGTATCCCGATGGGTTTTCCTCCTCGTCTATGTAGTCGAGCACGTGCCTGTACAGCGATGCGGCGTTCTGAGTGTCGCCCATGCGCTCATGCATCAGGGCCTCGTTGTAGAGGTTTTTGGCCATCGACTCCTTGTTGTCGAGCTCCTTGTAGGTGCTGAACGCCAGATGGTAATAGTGGGCGGCGTCGGCGCATTTCGACAGGTTGTCGTATATGTAGCCTATGTTGTTGTATACGCACGCCACGTCCCATTTCTCGCCCAGCTCGTCGAAAATCTTGAGGGCCGATGCGTAGTTTTGTATGGCGTCGTCGTATTTGTTCATCGATTCGTGGCAGTCGGCCAGCGATACCAGCATGCGCGCCTTGTAGAGTCTGTTGTCGCCTGATGCTTCCTCCAGCTCGCTTATGGCGTTCTTTACGAACTCTATGCCCTTCTGTCCCTTTCCGTTGTCGGAGAGGTATTCGCACACCTCGCCCAGCACCTCGCATTTCAGCTGCATGTCGTCCTGGCGGGCTGCTATCTCGGCGGCCTCGGTGTAGAAGGCCTCGGCATCAGGGCTGTTGTTCTCTTCCAGCATCTTGGCTATCACGAGGGTAAGCTCCATGTAGTAGTCGGGGTTGCAGCCCTTCCTCATATCCTTGAAGATCTCTATGGCCTTGTCGTTTTTCTTGAACTTGGCATAGCTCCATGCCATCTGCTGCGCTATCTTGGAGTATCTGTCGTAGTTGTTTAGCTGATGCTTGCTGTGGAGGTCCATGGCATTTCTGAAACATTCTTCGGCCTTCTGAGGCTTCTTCATCTCTGTGTAGAGCACGCCAGCCACGGCGTAGGTATCAGCCAGCTCCAGATAGTTGGCTGATGTCTGGAGTATCTCGGCGGATTCCAGCAGCAGTTTCTCGGCGTTTGGATATATGTTCATGGCGCGGGCGTCGTCGCCGGCGGCCCTCAGCGATATGGCGCACTCGTCCATGAGGCCCAGCTTGCGGAACAGCGATGCGGCCTCCATGTTGTGCTGCTGGCTCTGCTGAGGCTCGTCGATGGTCCTAAGGCAGTAGGCCAGCCTCTGAAGGTGCTGTGCCAGCTGCATCTTGTCGCCCGACAGGCGGTCGTATTTCACCGAGTTTCCGAAACACTCTATGGCCTTGTCGAAATCGTTTTGGTCTATCCACAGGAGTCCCATGTTGTAGTAGTTGAGGCTGGTGCAGATGTGGTCGCCGCATTTTATGTTGGTTTCCAGGGCGGCGTTGTAGTGCTTCATGGCCTTGTCGGCATCGCCCTTTTCGGCGTAGAGGTTTCCGAAAGTGTTGTCGATGGCGGCGCGTATCACCACGTTGTCGGCATAGTCGGGCATTTCCTCCTTTATGCCCTCAAGGTATTTGATGCCGTTGTCCACGTCGCGGGTGGTGATGTATACGTTGGCTATGTTGGTGAGGTCGCATACTATCGAGGGCATGTCGGCCAGCTCGCGGTCTATCTCCAGGGCCTGCAGATACACGTCCAGCGCCTTGGCGGTGTCGCCGGTGTGGCTGTAGAGCTCGCCCAGGGCCGATATCGCGTATGCCATGCTGGATTTGTTTTCCAGTGTCTTGGCCAGCTCCAGACCCTTTAGCATGCTCTGCTCGGCCTCGTGGTTTTTGCCAAGGTATATCAGCGACGAGCCAATCCCTACGTATGACACAAGCATCAGGCTACGGCTGCTTATGCTGCTGGATATGGCGAAGGCCTTCTGGAAATACTCGATGGAGCTGTCGTATTGTCCGGTGTCGAAGCTCAGGTGTCCCATGTTGTTGTACACGCCTATTAGTCCCACCTTGTCGTCGATGGATTTCAGCAGGCTGATGGCCTGGGCGAAGTTTTCTCCGGCTTTCTCGAAATTGCATTTCGACGAGTGGAGCAGGCCTATTACGTTTAGCGTGCGCGATTCGAACTTGGGATCGCCTATTCCGCGGAAATACTTGAGCACGTCGGCGCTGCGCTGCATTCCCTCGTCGGTTTTGGATATGTAGCGCTGGTAGTATATGTAGTATAGCTCCAGCTCCCAGTACTGTCTTTCGGCGTTGGCCAGTTTGCAGTGCTGGATGCCTCTCTCGTAGGCGTCCTTTACCTTGCCGAGCAGCGGATATTCCAGCAGGAAAGGCACTTTCATGCAGTATATCATGGCTGCGGTTTGGTGGCTCTGGCAGCCCAGGGCTATGTTGATGGCGTAGTCGAACCTGGCGAACGCTTCCTTGAACTGCGACAGGTAGCCTATGGCCTGGGCCTGGAGGGCTACTGTTATAGCCTTGGTCTCGTTGTCGGGGAGGTTTTCGCTGTCCAGCGATTTGTTGGCGCAGTCTATGGCCTCTTCGTACAATCCGAAGAATATCAGCGCCTTGCATTTAGTCACGATGGTTCTGGCGTAGTTGGCGCCTGTATCGCGCATCTCGCAGAGGGTCTCCAGTACGGCGTTGGCTGTTTCCAGCGCCTGAGCCATCTTGTATGTGGCTGCCATCTGCTCAAGCTCTTCTATGGCGGCCTCTATGGCGGCTGCGCTGTCATATTTTTTTGTGGCTGATGCTGGTGCTGAAGCTGCCTCCTCTGCGCCGGGCCTGCTATCTATGGCGCTCTCTATCTGAGATTTAATGTCGGTGATTATCTCTTCGCTGGTGGCCGCCAGCCACTTGCCGTTTCCCTGCTTTGTAAGGTTGCCATCCTGTTCCATGCGCTCCAGGATGCTGTGTATCATGAGCGGATTGCCCTCCGATGCCTTGTGGATCTGATTGGCGAAATTGGAGTGGAATTCGTTTTCGGGATACAGCTTGGATATCAGGAAGTGCACGTCGGCCAGCTTCAGCGGTTTTATCTCTATATCAAGCAGTTCGGTGTCGGCGATGCCGTTCTGGAACGAGATTCTTATATCCGACAGGAATGCCATGAAAGAGGCGTTTTTGCCGCTTTCGGGCATGGGTGTGTATGTAAGCACAAGCATGCAGGGCTTATTGCCTTTCCCAACATTCTTGCATCTGCCGGCCAGCTCCTTCAGCGATTCGGGCGACATGGTGTTGATGTCTTCCACACATTCCAGATTGTCGTGGGAGCCGGTTTTTGCCGTCAGCCTTTTCATCAGGGTGGTTTTTCCGCTGCCATGCGCACCGCCCATCAGCACCACGGTGCTGGTTCCGTACTGCAAATCACCGTATGCCGACTTCAGCATACTGAGCTCCATCTCGTTTCCTACGTATGTCTCCATATCTGTATTCCTCTGATTGATAATAGATTAACTTGTTTTATATATGCGTGTAGTTTTCAATGTAAAAATAGTGATAAGGAAGGAGATATGCAAATAAAATATTTGGTTCATATTGGAATTTTTTTGAACTTTACAACGTAAAATTTTCAACCATCACCATGCCACAATTAGCAATCATAGACTATTCCACAGGGAAAATAGAGATCCTCAACCTCTCAACGGAAACTTTTGAGAAATATTCCAATGATTTCGACGTGCTTGTTTATGAAGTATTAGGTTACAGACAGTCAGATGTTTATTATATGGTAAGCGAGAAGGGGATAGAGGTAGTGGAAGATACTTCGCGTTGCTTATAATCTTAAATTTCTCAATTATTTTTTTTGATCTGATTTTCCATTTTCTTATCTTTGCAAAGTCTTTGCGAATAGCAATGACAAACACATATTTAAAAGCGTCATTGAAGCTTTGTTTATGTTGACTTGAAACCACCACTTTTCAATATCCCTACACAAACAAGCAAACATGGTGCTTACGAGTATGATATACCATCATCCTTGGTATGCGGGAGGCTTGGTCCTCTTGCATATCTTTGGATGTGTATTTCAATATCGCGTGAGTATCTGTTGTTCTGTTGGGGATAAGGTCGTGGTGGACCGCAAGTCAGCGTGAACATTCTATCAGATGCTTGCGCTTTTTTTATGTCATCACAATAAACAATCATTGAGAATTTAGGTTATTATCCTCTTTAGATAAATCGGCAAAATTTAATCAGACGGGATGATAAGCAACTGGGATTCTACACATTATAAAAAAAATAAGGTGTAGAGTTGGGTGCTTATTGCCGTCGCGGTTTTGCCGAACCCTTCTAAACATTAAGTGCCGCTCTATGCCATTTTAAAAGGAAAATGGCGAAATCAGATATACAAGCAAAACCTTTCGTAAAATGGGTGGGTGGGAAATCTCAACTTATCGAACAAGTTGAGGCTCGCTTGCCACAAGATTTTTCTACTAAAAGCATTACCTACGTTGAGCCATTCGTGGGCGGAGGTGCTGTGCTTTGGCATATCCTTCAAAAATATGACAATATCGAAAAGGCGATTATCAATGATATAAATTCTGATTTGACAATAGTTTACAAGACTATTAAAGACAATCCTTCGGAATTAATTGATTATCTGCAAAATATTCAAGACGAATACATTCCACTCGATGATGACAAACGTAAAGATTATTACTTGTCGAAGCGTGATAGATTCAATACAAAAGCCTTGGATAATATCGAAAATTCAGCCTTGTTCATTTTTATAAATAGAACTTGTTTCAATGGTTTGTATCGGGTTAACAGCAAGGGGTTGTATAATGTTCCATTTGGAAGATATGCAAATCCAAAAATATGCGACCCTGAAACAATATTAGCTGATAGCAAGGTTTTGCAAAAGGTGGAAATCCTGAATGGAGATTTTGAGGAAACATTCAAATATGCAGGTGAGAATTCAGTGTTTTACATAGATCCTCCATATAAGCCTTTGAGTGAAACTTCAAGTTTCAACTCGTATGCAAAAGAGGCATTCAATGACAGCGAACAAGTCCGATTGGCGGAATTCTGTAAAAAATTGGATGCCGCGAATGCAAAATTTATTCTCTCAAATTCTGATTTAAAGGGTAAAAATCCAGAGGATAATTTCTTTGATGATTTGTATTCCGATTTCAGAATTGATAGAGTGATAGCCACAAGAATGGTAAACGCAAATGCCAGTAAACGTGGAAAGTTAACAGAAATAATGGTAAGTAATATATTATAATATGATAGAAGGAGGAATTGGAGGCGGTAATACTATTACCGGATTGATATACGAAGGACGTGTTGATCTAGCAACATTTCTTAGTCGGCAGAATCATTATTCTGTTGTGAATAATATGGATGTTTTCTATAATGGGGAACTAGTAGCGCATATTTATAAAAAACACGCATTTTATAAATATTTCCTGGAACCTAATGGCATAGACTATAGAACTTTGATATCAAAGAAGTTGTTGCCTGATGATAGTATTTTTGTTATTGTTAATAACCGATTGTTTATAATCGAATGTAAATTTCAGCAAGTGGCAGGTTCTGTTGACGAGAAGTTGCAAACATGTGATTTCAAGAAGAAACAATATCAAAAATTGGTTGCTAGATTGAATATTGAAGTTGAATATGTATATTTACTTAGTAATTGGTTTAAAAAGCCTGAATACCAAGATGTTTTGAATTATATTCATAGTGTTTATTGTAGATACTATTTTGAATACATACCATTATATGAATTAGGATTGCCAGTTCCTCAAGATTAACTATGTCCACTACCACTTTCCCTAACTTCACCCTTCACCTCGGTGATAGCATGGAAATTATTGCCAACTTACCTGACAATAGTTTCCAAACTATCTTCGCCGATCCACCGTACTTTTTAAGTAACGGTGGTATCAGTGTGCAAAGTGGTAAACAAGTTTGCGTCGATAAAGGCGACTGGGATAAAGGCGGCACGCCTGAATATATCCATGAGTTCAATATGAAATGGCTTTCGCTTTGCCGTAGCAAGCTGAAAGAAAACGGAACAATTTGGATTAGCGGAACCTACCATAATATTTTTGCAGTTGCCAATTGTCTTACAGAATTGGGCTACAAGATATTGAATGTTATTACTTGGCAGAAATCTGACCCTCCGCCAAATCTGTCGTGCAAATATTTCAACTTCTCAACAGAGTTTATCATTTGGGCGAGAAAATCAGAAAAGAAAACTCATAAATTCAATTATGAGACTATGAAATTCTTGAATGGCGACAAGCAAATGACAGATGTTTGGAAACTTCCTGCGGTTGGTCAATGGGAAAAAACTTGTGGAAAGCATCCAACTCAAAAGCCTTTGCGATTGCTGTATAGGATTATTCTTGCCTCAACTGATGCAGGTGATTTTGTTTTGGACCCGTTTTCAGGCAGCAGCACAACAGGAATTGCAGCAAATCTGTTAGGCAGAAAATTTGTTGGAATTGAGCGTGAGCAGGAATTCTATGACCTGAGTATTCGCCGTAGAAATGATATTGAAACCGAGGAGCGCAAGGCAGAAATGCTTAAACGTATGAAGGACAACAATACAGAAAGTACTGTAATGGTAAACTATGCCCGTCCCGAAACGATGAGGCTGATGATTGAGAAAGGCATTTGCTATTTGAGGGCTGGCGAATCGAAAGGTTCATTGCTTGTAAAACCTGGTTTCGATCGGTTGAAATATGTTTTGCTCCACAATAATAATGAGCATCATTTATATAAACTTACAAAATCAACTTTCCAGATTTGGACTGCCGATGAATTAAATTCAAAAGGATTTGATGCTCAACATGCTCCGTACTATGCCGTGTTGCATTTTGACAATAGTAAGGAGTTGAATGTTGATAATACAGAGCAACTCAAAAATCAAGGAAAGAATACTTTTACAGCCAAGGTAATGAATATCGGTGAGTTTGTAAATTATTTGTAATCCCCTGTCCCCTTCGGGGACAAGCGCAGCCTACATTAACCCATAGTGCGACGATGCCTTGGCGTCGGGAGTACTATGGGCTTTTGTGGTACTGGAGAGATGCCCCCAAAAAATAATCTATCTCTCATATATCACCAATCCTCGTCTTGAGATGTGGTCTTTAAGGGCGGGGTTGGAGATTTCATTGAAAATTGATACGTCGTAGAAGTATGGAAGATTGCTGTAATAGAGCATGTCCTGCAAGGCTGAAAGGTCAGAGAATTGCAAACCTTCTCCTATCAAAGTAATGTCAACGTCAGAGAAGGGCTTGTAATTTCCCTTGGCTCTGGATCCGTAAAGAATCACTTTGTCGAGATGATTCGTTTTAGAAAACAACGATTTCATCAAATCCAACTCTGAAAGTTCTAATCCGTACATATCAGCCCCTCCATTTTTATCCATCTCCTCCATATCAATAATGCTTTTTTATTTTTTACAAAGATAATTCTTTTGTCATAAATCTCCAAACAAATTCTCCCCCCTCACAATTTTTTGCGGATAATCAAAATTTTTTGCAACTTTGCAATGCAAAAACTTATCAGTAATATGAGCAAGACTGTAAAAATACTGCTTCTGGTGCTGGGTGTGCTTCTGCTGGCGGCGGGAGTGGGTGGATATGTGATGTATCAGAAGATATATTCACCCAATATTTTTGTGGACGGCACCAAGTATCTGTATATTCCCCGGGATGCTGATTATCAGCGGGTAAAGGATTCGTTGTATGCCAATTTCCGCGTGGAGGACAAGGCCATGCTCGAGATGGTGGCCGATTGGAAAAACTATCCCAACAAGATAAAGCCCGGCCGTTATGAGATTACCGACGGCATGAGCAACAATGCCCTCATCAACATGCTCCGCTCCGGAAATCAGAAGCCTGTTAATGTCACTTTCAACAACATCAGGACTCTGGAGCAGTTGTCGTCGAAGGTTTCCAAGCAGATAGACGTTGACAGCACTTATCTCTTGCAATTGCTTAAGGATGACGGCTTTATGTCGAAATACGGCTTCGACAGCAAGACCTGTTTCGCGATGTTTATCCCTGATACTTACCAGTTTTTCTGGAACACCTCGGCCGAGAAATTCATCGAGCGCATGCACGACTGCTATTGCGACTACTGGACCGCTGACCGTGAGAGCAAGGCCAGTAAGCTGAAACTCTCTAAATTGCAGGTGAGCACACTGGCTTCCATAGTACAATGCGAGCAGTCGTCGAAGAAAGAGGAACAGCCCAAGATTGCGGGTCTCTACCTCAACCGTCTGAAAATCGGAATGGCGCTTCAGAGCGATCCCACAGTGGTTTACGCCTGTGGAAACTGGGGAGTGAAGCGTGTAACAAACGCGATGCTTGAGGTGGAATCGCCATACAATACCTACAAGTATCCGGGACTTCCGCCATCGCCGATATGCTTTGCCGAGCAGAGCGCACTGGATGCCGTGCTCAACTACGACCACAACGACTATCTGTATATGTGCGCCAAGAGCGATTTCAGTGGATACCACAATTTCGCCCGAACCTACGACCAGCATCTGCGCTATGCCCGTGAGTATCAGAATGCGCTGAATAAGAGAGGGATAAGATAATTAAAATTTAAATTGAAAGTTTTTTTTCTGAACAAAAATTATCAAGAATTAATCAAAAATTTTTTCAAAAATTATTTTCATTGCCTCATTTTTGATTAATTTTTGGACAATTTTTGATAATTTTTGTTGGAAAAATTCAATTAATAATAAATTGTAATTTATTAAAAATCATATAAATGAAATACAACGATATATCAGGCGCTAAGGCTCTTACGCTCGCTCTGATAGAGGAGGGTGTTGACACCGTTTTCGGATATCCCGGCGGAAGCAACCTTCCCATTTACGATTCTTTTTATGAGTTCCGTAACAAGATCCAGCATATCTTAGTGCGTCACGAGCAGGGAGCCGTACACGCCGCCGAGGGCTTCGCCGAGGTTTCGGGAAGGGTAGGAGTGTGTATGGTGACGTCAGGCCCCGGAGCCACAAACCTCCTTACAGGTATTGCCGACGCCCAGCTCGACAGCGTTCCAGTGGTCTGCATCACTGGTCAGGTAAACCTCGGAAGCCTTGGCTACGACGCCTTTCAGGAGACCGACGTGGTGGGTTTCTCTATGCCTGTCACCAAGTGGAACTATCAGATTACCCGCGCCGACGAGATAGCCGAGACTATCGCCAAGGCATTCTTCATAGCACGCAGTGGCCGTCCAGGTCCTGTGCTCATCGATATCACCAAAAACGCCCAGACTGAGATGCTTGCCGAGTTTGAGTACACCAAGTGCACCAAAATCCGCAGCTATCATCCAAAGCTGAAGCCGCTTCAGTCTGCGATTGATGAGGCCGCCGACCTTCTCAACAAGGCCGAGCGTCCGCTTATGGTTGTGGGTCACGGAGTGCTTCTCAGCGACTGCAAGGACGAGGTTCTTGCTCTTGCCGAGAAACTCGATATGCCTGTGGCCAGCACTATGCTTGGCCTATCTGCCTTCCCTTGCGAGCACCCGCTCTACGCCGGAATGGTGGGCCTTCACGGAAATCTTGCCCCAAACAAGATGACCAACAAGTGCGACGTTCTGCTTGCCGTTGGAATGGGATTCGCCGACCGTGTTACCGGATACGTGATGAAATACGCCCGTCAGGCCAACATAATTCATATCGAGATCGATCCTTCGGAAATCAAGAAAGTGGTGGACGTGAAGGTTGGAATTGTATCTGATGCAAAGTCCGCCATCAACAAGCTGATGCCTCTTCTCAATCAGGCCAAGCATCCCGGGTGGCTGGATAAAATGGCTGAGTACAAGGCCGTGGAGCAGCGCAAGGTTATCAATCACGACCTCGATGCCGTGGAGGAGCCTATCAGAATGGGACGCGTGGTGAGGGCGATATCAGACCTCAGAAAACGTGGCGCTATCACCGTTACCGACGTGGGACAGAATCAGATGGCGTCGGCAAGATATTTCGACTACCGCAAGGACGACTATATTGTAACCTCGGGCGGACTCGGCACAATGGGATTCGCGCTGCCTGCGGCCGTGGGCGCCGCAATGGCCGAGAAGAGCAAGGATATTATCTGCATTATGGGCGACGGCGGTTTCCAGATGACTATCGAGGAGCTCGGCGTGATAATGCAGTACAAGATTCCTGTAAAGATGGTGCTACTCAACAACAACTTCCTTGGAATGATACGTCAGCTTCAGGATCTCTATTACAACAGCCGTCATTATTTTGGAGTGTTGGCAAATCCTGATTTCGTGAAGATAGTGGATGCTTATGGAATACCTGCCCGCAAGGTTACCTCGCAGCAAGACTTAGAGCCGGCTATCAACGAAATGCTATCCTGCGACGGACCGTATTTCCTTGAGGTTCAGGTGGAACAGAAAGACAACATTTATCCCGTAATCCCCGCCGGCGCCGGAGTTGACGAGCTCCTCCTCGGCCCGGAAAATTAGCCAAGGCACCGCCTGCGGCGGTGCGGTTTTAAAAACACGAATTACCATAAAT
>JAZLKG010000070.1:0-13319 GCA_045597465.1 Bacteroidales bacterium
CCATAATCCTCTGAATTATCTGCTTCATAGTCAAACAAGTCAGTTGATTCCATATCCATTTTGATTTTGTTCTTTGTCGATTTGATAAAGTCATCAGAATCGAAATCTGGCAAATACTTCATCAAAATATTCTCTGCATCATCAAAGAAAGAATATATAGAATTCTTGACTTTCTTAACTCCATCGTCATTAATTCTTTCAGTCTCTCTCTTAAGTTTACGACTGACTAAGTCCTTCAACTCGCTTTCAATTTCTGGCCATAAGTCAGACATACTTTGGAATGTTCCAAGGCTGTCAATTATGCTATGAATTTTCTTGATCGAGGCATCAAAAACGTCTTCCAAATCGTTCTTGCCTTTCTTCACCAAATCACTAAACTCACTCTCAATATCCTCACCTAAAGCATCAATTTTCTTATTGAAACGTTTGTTAGCTTTGGCAAGATTTTCCTCTTTCTCATCCAATTCATCATCAGGTGTATTGAGGTTACTGAGTTCGGTTACAACTTTGGCCAACTCCTTTTCATTGTCAGCTTTTACCTTCTCTCCAGCAGAAAGAATCGCAGCCAATGGTTTGGTAAAGAGAATTTTCTCCTTCTCAGTATTAACAACAGTTTTTACAGCGCTGATTAAGTCATCAATATGGCTTTTCTCTCTAAACTGCTTCTGATTACTGATCTCGAAAGTATCACAATGTCGGTTCCATGCAAATTGATACTCCTCTGAATTAGAAATCTTTGACATATCCAATTCAGACAGTAAAGCCATTTCCGCAGAAAGAGGAATGGGCTCACTTTCTGTAATTAACTTTCTGAAAATATCATCATTACAAGAACGACTTGCCTTTTTAAATTCCTCTTTTACATACTCTTTAATCTCATCCTCGGTTTCGCCATTCTCATAAGGAATATCGTACTTGTTGATACCAACCAATATCTTACCTGTACCACGCTCTCTAACATTCTCAAATAAGATTGTGCGATCAGTTGCGTCGAATGGACGACCAGCATAAAGCATCATCAAAACGACATCAGCCTTTTGCAAAAACTCCTTGGTACGCTCCTCTCGAGAAACAATAGGGTCATTGAAACCTGGAGTGTCTACAATCTGAACTCCTTTCAAATATTCCTTTGGATACGATATCTCAACAGATTTCGTAATGGATACGAATTTACCATCCGCTCCAACATAATCCTCAAGCTTAGACAAATCATCTTCCTTTGTTGTACCCAGATAACTCTTGAGACTAGAGCCTAACTTTGCTGATTTTTCAACCAGCTCTTTTGCAGCACGGATTTTAGCCAATTCCTTCTCATTACTTGACACACTACTTTCGTCACGCTGCGACTGAGTAAGCATCTCGTCCCATTCATTAGAAGAATAGAATGTTGCTTTCACTTTCTTGCTTTCACCATAAGTGATAAAAGAAAGTGCTGCTGTCATAGGGGTTGTTGCAGACGGCAATACATCGTCTTCGAATACAAAAGCATTCAAAAATGTTGATTTGCCACACTTCATCTGACCAATCACGCCAATAATCAAAACATCATTGTTGATCTTTTCGATTATCTCATCGGCTGTTTGGGCATTTTTCTTATCGTCTTTAACATCAAACCATTTGAATTCCTTGGCCTTTTTAACCAAGGAAATCAAATTCTGTTTTTTGTTATGTAACTCTTCAAAAATGTTTTGCGCCATTACTCTAACTCTTTTATACGTTTGTTAAGCTTATCTTTTATGCTTTCAAGTTTTGACAAAACCATCTGGTGGTCACATTTCTGACCATATTGGAATTGCGAGTTGGAACAACTCTCACCATACTCCGAAAATCTATCCCACAAGTCTTTCATGCCTCCGTAGATATACTCCAAATTGTTATGCAATTGGTTGTATTCATATTTACTGAATTCGTAAACATCATCTCGGAACCACTTTTCTTCGTAACTACCAAAACGTGAAGTGTCCTCACACTTACTTTGAACTCTTTTGGCAACATCAACAAAATTATTAGCAGTTTGATCGACAATTTTTTCCTGCTCATTATATTTTTTCGTTGACTCAGACAAAGCTTCACGATAGCATCTTACCAAATCATCCATCAAAGAATCCAAATGCGATACAAAATCGTCAGCTGAAGTATCATGAGAAACTTGATTGATACAATTCATAATATTGCTCAATGGAACCTTAGGCTTATCGCCTTGTTTTCCAGTACCACCAGAGAATCTTATATACTGCGTAACTTGAATACCATTATCTCGTTCCAATGTAGTTTTTATCAAGTTCTCAACTTTGGCAACTTCGGAATCTGGTTTTGTATCAACCTTGTTGATAACTACATACAATGGCTGATTTTGTCTCTTGTATTTTTTGATGATATTAATGGAGTTTCTATTTACTGTTCCATTATTAACATCAAAAACCCAGAACAAGGCATCACATTCGTTAATGACATCCATGGTACGTACAGTATCTTCGTTGTCATTAGAACTGAAACCTGGAGTATCCAAAATACTAATGTTATTCAAATTGGAATTTTGATATTCCATAACAAAGTATTTAATCAAAGAAGAAGCTCCACTAACTTCATCAAGAACTTCTTTGCTAACTTTCTTGAAAGTATTTTCCGATATTACCTTTAATTCATTATCAGGGGAAACAAACTGGAATTTTGTTATATTTCCTCCCATAATATAAGTTGGAATAGCGGTAGTGGCTTTTGTGCTTACAGGTAGTTTTGCAACATTATCTTTATCCTGAGACAAAATACGGTTTACCACAGAGGTCTTACCAGCCGAAAACTCTCCAATAAAGGCAATTGTTGCTCGATTCTTGATCCATTTCTTCTTGGCAAGAACTTTCCACTTCTCCAAGCCTTCACCAAAAAAGTAAGCATCACGATCAGCATCCTCTGTAAACCAATCCTTTACGATAGGTTGCAAATCTTCAATAACGATATCATAAATATCATCAATAGCATCATAGGCTTTTTCAAGAGAACCATCGGAAGGTTTTTTAGCAGTTAATACTTCACTGACGAAACTCAAAGACTGTGATTTAACCTCAGACTTATCCTTAACTTCTTTCAGCTCATCGTTGATTTTCTCGATTTCGCCATCTTTAGCCTCCAAATCCTTTTTAGACTTCTTCAAATCATCTTCAAGTTTAGACTTCTCCTCCTCTAAAGAACGCGTTTTCTTCTTGAACTTAGCATTCAAATCATCCTCAAGATCTTCCTTCTCCTCTTCCAAATCAGAAATCTTCTTTTTCAATTCCTTGATTTGCTTTTGAGAGGCCTCGTCAACTTTTCCATTCATAGCGGTCTGAAGACTAGAATCCAGATCCTTTATTCTCTTGTTTGCTTCGTCAAGTTGCTTTTTCAACTTCTTCGCCTCCTCAATGGAAGAAGAATCTGTTGCTACAGCCTTGGCTTTCTGAAGACTAGAATCCAACTCCTCTATTTTCTTATTAGCCTCTTCAAGCTGTCTTTTCAACTTGTCAGCCTCTCCAGTATCGGAAGAAGCATCAGTAGTAAATCCTATTGGCTTGGATCCCTCCGAAGAAGATTCGATTTGCTTGGCCTCTTCTCCTTTCGATTTGATACCCCAAGCGACAGCAAAGCCAATGATTAAAGTTACTACACTAACAATTATCGTTGTAACCATATAATTTATTTTTTAAGTTGCTCAATCTGAATCTGCAAAACCTCACAGTTTCCCTTTGCCTCCTTGAGTTGAGAAGTCAATTGCTCATTCTCTGAGGTCAATTTCTTTACCTTGGCTTTCAGAGAAGACAATTCATCCTCCATGTCATCCTTGCTGTCATCAGCGTTCTTGAACTTATTTCTAAGTTGCTTATTCTCCGACAACAAATCCTCGACTTGACGCTCTGTTTCCTTGTTGCGCTTAGAAAGTTTCTCGTTCTCATTCAAAGCGTCATCAAGTTCCTTTCGCAATTTGTCTGCGTCTGCATTGCCCATTACTTTGTCCTTCAAAGCAACACCAGCAATCGCACCGATTACCAATCCTATTATTAGTTTCACCATAATATATAATTTTTATTGATTTGCCAATACTTTTCTAAACTCCTTGAGTTCTTCCTTTCGCTCTCTGAACTCTTGCAATTGATTTCGGCTCTTTTCCTTAAGTGCTTGCAACGCCTGAGTTTTTTCATTTATAGTTGCGGTAGCCTCATTCTGCAAAGCAGCTGATATCAATTGCATTATTTGAGTCTTAATTCTATACATTTCATTCTTGAATTCAGGAATCAAAGTATCATTAAGGTAAACTCTAATTGCTTTCGCTCTTTGAGGTTTGCCCATAGTAGAATCAGTGATTTTACCAATCAACTGATCCAGCATTCCCTTCTCTTTGGGTTGATTACTTTGGTTGCTCTTGGGTTCATCATTCTCTGACAATTTATTATAAAGATAAATATCAGTTGCAACTTGAGCTACATCCATCAACCCAATGGCTTCGGTTGCGACAGCCGCTCCCTCGGCAGCCACGGCAGCTCCTTCTGCTGTGGCTGCTGCTCCTGCAGCTACAGTACCAGTGCCAGCTGTTGCAATTGTTACAGCAGCTACTGCTGCAATACCTAATCCAGTCTTGATCATTCCATCATACTCGTGACCTAATGAATTTAGATTCAAGCCATACGATAAGCCACCCAACTGAATTCCACTCATATCAATAGACTGCAATGATAACAAATTTAATGAATCATCAGTATCTTTCTTAGAGTTAGCCTTATTACGTAATATCTGAGAAATATCCTGCTTAAACTCATTTATCACGAGTAAAGAATTTGTACGAATAGCAGAAATAGCATCACTATCATAATTATTGCTATTGGATTTAGCAAGACTCTCAAATCTTGAAGACATCAAATCCTCGAACTTTCGAGTTGCCAGACGAGCTTTCTCCTCGATCTCTTCTTCTGAATCCCTAAGAAGCTTGTCGATTTTATTATTAAATCGGCGCAAATCGTTTTTCTGATTAACAATACTCTGTTCCAACTCTTCATCAGAATTAGAAACCTTAAGCAGTTCATCTACACGCTTGGTAATCTCATCAGCGATAATTCTTACTCGCTGTCTGTTTACTTCTTCAAGAATCTTAGCCTTAGAAATTGCTATTTGCTTAAACAATTCGTAAATCTCATCAAGTTCGTTCTTTGAAGAAGAAACACAAGCAGTATGATTCAATGAAATCTTACATTGCTCAGCAATATATTTTTTCTGACTCTCAACCTGACTTGGAGACTTTGTATCACACTTTGTGATTACAAGATAGATTGGCCTCTGTGAGATTTTAATTGAATCAATAAAATCTGTCAAGGACTTAGTTATCGACTGATTGACATCAACAACGAGAATGATACCATCGGCCTTGGGTAGAAACTTAACTAAAGTCTCCTTGTGCCTTGGATCAGGTGACGACAAACCAGGGGTATCAATAATTACTGTTGTTTTGGATATTTTTGTAGAAGTGTCATTCACCAATACAAATGGAGCATCGGCAATGTTATCGTTCTTTATTTCAGAAATATCCTCAAAATGAGTGGCTTGTCCTTGAATATCAAACACCTCAGCATCACATTTGGGTTGACCAAAATGAATCTCGAAAATGGTAGCAGTAGTAGGTTTTGTTTTGGTCTCCAACTTCTTGCTATCAGTCAAGGCATTTATCAAAGACGTTTTGCCCGAAGAAAATTCTCCGACAAAAGGCAGATATATAGGTGCCTCCGATTGCTTGCCACGCTCTTGAATTGCCTTCAAAGCGTTCGCAGCCTGATTCATGCCGATATTCTCGGCAATGTTGATCAAATTAGAAATCTCAGTCATCTGAATTAGTTTAAGTTTTAATCGTTATTTACTCTTTCTTATGCCAACAAACACGACATTACCTATATACACAAAATAAGGGCGTGTCCCGTTCGTGGCGAATTCGCAGTAATCAGAGGCTCTGGTAAACCTACACTCCGGCAAATAGGCACGTAACGGTCCACGCCCAGTTAGGGTATGAACCGACGCTGCCATATTTACCCCAGAGTGTTTGAAATGTACCAGATTTCTGATTACTGGGAAAATATTGGCTTTGTTCGTTTAATATTTTATATGTGTTTTTTTCTTTTCTGTTTCTTGTTTATAAGTATTGGTTATGCACCGCAATTATAAACAAGAATTACGAACAATCCAAATTTTTCCCAAAGTTTTTTTTCTCTATCCCACCTTCACGCAATCCAACCACGCTGTACTCAGGGCGTTGAACTCATACATATCTATTCCATAGATACGCATAAAGGCATCGGCGATCTTTTTCTTGCCGTCGTAGTCGCAGACTGGGTTCGAGAAGGAGTTGGTGACCACCTGAACGCTCATACCAGGCTCCAGACGCTGGCCGTTGATGGTCTTGCCGTTTTTTACAGTTACTTGATATACAGGCATATATTGTCTTGTTTTTTATTTGTTAATCATTTCCGCCCAAGAAATTTCCGGAAGAGAGGCGTGGAAACAAAAAAAGCGTGGAAACTTCTAATTTTGAGAATTCACGAACGGAAGGTATCGCCAAACACCTGATGAACATGAAGGGAAGGGAAGTAGTCCACGCAATATATGATAATAGTTGCGCACCGGCCTTGGGGCATGGTGGCAGTATAATCAAATAAAGAAAAGCGCAATCCTCCAATCTGCTGTTCATCTAAAATTTTGGCGAAATTCTCCGTTCAGCAAATCTAAAACTGCATATATTTTTGCAAATATAGCATTTTATTTTCGGACTGCGCAAATTTTTTGTGGACTTTTTTCCCTTCCCTTCGTTCAAAGAACCTTTATGTTTTCAGCACTAACGGCTGAGTTTTAAAAATAAACAAGAAAACAAGCACAAAATCACATAATTGACACTTGGAGTGCTTAGAAAACTGCCAAAACAAGTTTTGGCGGAAAACGCATAACGCTAAAAAACAAAACAGAGAAAACCATTGCAACGGTGTTTTTTTCCGTTTTGTTTTCTGCTGTTGAGCGTTTTGCGGTTATGTTAATAACCGGTTTTCTGCGCTCCCAATCAGATGAAAAGTTAATAAAGCGCGTTTTCTTGTTTAACAAAATCAGCCGCAGGCCACAACATTTCAATGTTCGTGAATTCTTCTGCAATGTTAGCAATTATAAGTAAATCTTACAATATAATAACCTGTAATCACCGAAAAAGCCCCAATTTTGACCAAAAACACCATTTTTTTGGACCGTTTTTGCAAATTTTGTGTATATTTGCGCATTATGTACACAAGCACCGAACTTCTCACAAGAATACTTAATACGCACCTCTTTGCCGGCACCGACAGCAAGTTTGCCATTGCGGCCGGATACAAGGGACGCTCCACTATCACTGCTTTCCGAAAGGCCCTCATCAGCCCAAACGACAGCAGCGACCGTATGGCCAATACCATTATCACAAACCTGATATCGCAGTGCAATTCTCAGACTGTCAGCAGTATAGAAAATATACTGACGACGGCGGAACTCCTGGGCGAACAATACGAATTCAGTCACGAGAAATTCCGTGAGATACTTTTCAGCGACTTCAGCGACCTTGATTCCGAGATCCGTCATAGACTTCTCAACATCAAGACCGACGATTTCGAGGCGTTCTATATGGGAGCGGCGCTGTATTTTGTAGAACAAAGCAAGGTGAGAGTCAGCGAGAGAAATTTTCAAAAAACGGCCGCAAAATATTCCGCTCTCATAGATAAAATTATTAGAGGCAAAAGGAAAGGCAAATTCGAGAACATCGACCAGAAAAAATCTGTGGAAAGGTTTACAAGGGCTGAGGTTTCGGAGAGATTCCATTGCACTGTCTATGGCCTGATATCGCTTCTCGGGTCGGTGATAATACAGCAGTGCGACGCCCGCAGAATGATTGAGAAAATGATGAACCTTGGCGAGATAGTGCCGCAGTGGCCTCAGTTCTCGTTTTGGACTAATCCCGAAAACGATTCAGAGATCTGGAATTTCGAGAGCACCGAGTTCAGCAACAAAACGGGCCTCTATGAACTTGCCAAGATTCCCAACGACTTGGATTACAAGAAGATTGATATAGTACGAATGGCTGTCAACAAGACCTCTGAGCCAGGGATTTACAAGATTCTCCTCAGCCGTCACCCTGATACCTACCTCACTCACAGCGACCACTCCATAGCCGACTGCCGCGCTATGATTTCTGAGAGCGAGATAAGGTTCTTGGACGAAGAGCACACTCGTCTCGGCTTGCCAAATATTTTGCTCCAGAACAACGACAGCGGCATCAGAAAACTTATATCCGACAAGGACCTCGGCAAACTTATTACCAAAGGATCGTGTCATTATGCTGGTATAGAGATAGATACAAGTTGCGTGATTGCCGACGTTATGGTTTCGAGGATAAAGGTTGTTGTAATAGTGCGCAAGGGTGCAAAGGTCAAGGAATACACTTTCCGAAAATCCGACTACGCATTTCTCCGCAACATCCGCCCCGAGGATATTGTGTATGTAGGCCGAACTTGTCAGGAACCTGAAAAACAAAAACTTATATGGATAAAACCGGGAATTTTCGCGGTGGAGATATAGCGAGAATCTTGCCCAAATCTATACTTTTTTACCCAGTTTTGGGCAAGATTCTCGCATATTTTGCGAAAACCGCCAAGAATCTTGCCCAAATCTATACTTTTTTACCCAGTTTTGGGCAAGATTCTCGAAGATTATATTCACCACACCTCACACTTCACCTCTTCCCTGAAAATCCTTTTCGCCTTCTCTGTCTCTTCCGACGACAAATCGGAAACGTCGGCAAGGCGGTACTCTATTCCAAGGTTCTCGTATTTGTATTTGCCCATTGTGTGATACGGCAGAATCTCAACGCGCTCTACTACAGAGAATTGGGCTACGTATTGAGCTACGGCGCGGAGGCTCTCCTCCCCTGCCGTAATGCCGGGAACCACCACGTGACGGATCCAGGTTGGTTTGCATATCAGCTGCAAATAATCCATAAAGGCGGCGTTGTTCTTGCGGTCGAGGCCTACGTAATCCTTGTGGATTTTGTCGTCAACGGTCTTGATATCCAAGAGCACGAGGTCGGTGTATTTGAGGACTTCGGCGATGGAGGGTTTTATTGACTCAGAGTCAGCTACATAAGAAAAATATGCACCGGAGGTATCGAGCGCGGTGTGGAATCCGTATTCCTTGCAGAGTCGGAAATATTCGGCCACAAACTCGGCCTGCATAAGAGGCTCGCCGCCGGTAGCAGTAACGCCGCCGGTCTTGATGAAATTCTTGTATCTCTTGGCCTCGTTGAAGAGTTCCTGAGGCGTAAACTCGTATGGCGTCTTGGCATTGGGATCCCAAGTATCGGGATTATGACAAAACGCGCACCTCATAGGGCAACCCTGGAAAAAGGTCACGAATCTGATACCCGGTCCGTCTACCGTACCGAACGACTCTAAGGAATGGATTTTGGCTTTCATAGTGATTTCGTATACCGCTTTCCCGTATGTAAATCGCAACAAGTTGCGCTGTACATACACTTATCTCCGTATGTAAATCGCAACAAGTTGCGCTGTACATACGGTTATAGATACTTTGTCCCCTTCGGGGACAGGAGTATACCGTTCTATTAATTAATCTATATATTTATTTGCGTTGTTATGTCCCCAACGGGGACAAAGTATCAGTAACCGTAAGTACAGCGCAACTTGTTGCGATTTACTTACGGAAAATCGCACAGACCACATAGAACCTACACAAAAAATCTGTGTCATCTGTGTTATCTGTGCGATTATTATTTATATCAAGTGAAATTCTTTACTCTTTAAACTTTCCTCTTTCAACTTTCCCAAATTACAGGCTCTTGTTGATTGTACGTGAGAGTACGTCGAGCTGCTGCTCGCGGGTGAGCTTAACGAAGTTGACAGCGTAGCCAGATACACGGATTGTGAGCTGTGGGTACTTCTCTGGGTGCTCCATTGCATCTACGAGAAGCTCGCGGTCAAATACGTTTACGTTCAGGTGGTGACCACCGTCTGGTGCGAAGTAGCCGTCCATCAAATGTACAAGGTTGCTTACCTTGGTGTCGTCGTCCTTGCCGAGGGTGGCTGGGCTGATGGCGAATGTGTAAGAGATACCGTCGTGAGAGTGCTGGAATGGGAGCTTGGCAACTGAAGAGAGAGCTGCTACGGCACCCTGAGCGTCACGGCCGTTCATTGGGTTGGCACCTGGAGCGAATGGAACGCCCTTGGCACGGCCATCAGGTGTTGCGCCGGTGTTCTTACCGTAAACCACATTTGAAGTGATTGTGAGGATAGACTGTGTTGGGATGGCGTGACGGTAGGTCTCGTGCTGACGGAGGTACTCCATAAACTTCTCGGTGATCATAAGAGCGAGCTTGTCGGTGAGCTCGTTGTTGTTGCCGAATGGAGCTGGAGTGTGCTCTGTGTCCTCGTTTACGAAGCCGACTGCAATGCCACGCTCGTCGCGCTGAACCTTTACCTTGCCGTACTTGATGGCTGCAAGTGAGTCGGTTACGATAGAGAGACCAGCGATACCGGTTGCACGTGTGCGGAGTACGTCGCCATCGATGAGAGACATCTGGTAAGCCTCGTAGTCGTACTTGTCGTGCATATAGTGGATAATCTTGAGAGCGTTTACGTAGGTCTTGGCAAGCCAACGCATCATATTCTCAAACTTATACATAACCTCCTCGTAATCAAGGTACTCTGAGGTGATAGGTGCGTAGTCGGGACCAATCTGCTCGCCGCTCATCTCGTCCTTACCGCCGTTGATAGCGTAGAGGAGACACTTGGCGAGGTTGGCACGTGCGCCGAAGAACTGCATCTGCTTGCCTATCTTCATTGGAGATACACAGCAGGCGATACCGTAGTCGTCGCCGTAGTCTGGACGCATCAGGTCGTCGTTCTCGTACTGGATGGCCGAGGTCTTGATAGACATCTTGGCGCAGTACTTCTTCCAATTCTCGGGAGCTGATGCAAACCAGAGAACTGTCAAGTTTGGCTCTGGAGCAGGTCCGAGGTTCTCGAGAGTGTGGAGGATACGGTAAGAGGTCTTTGTAACCATAGAGCGGCCGTCAACACCCTGACCACCAATAGACTCTGTTACCCAGATTGGGTCGCCAGAGAAGAGGTCGTTGTATTCTGGAGTACGGAGGAATCTTACGATACGAAGCTTGATGATAAGCTGGTCGATGAGCTCCTGTGCCTCCTCCTCTGTGATGACACCGTCCTTGAGGTCCTTCTCGATGAAGATATCGAGGAAGGTGCTTACGCGGCCGAGCGACATTGCTGCGCCGTCCTGGTCCTTTACTGCGCCAAGGTAGCCGAAGTAAACGAACTGAACTGCCTCGCGGGCGTTCTTTGCAGGGACTGTTACGTCGAAACCATAGTTTGCACACATCTTGGTGAAGTCCTTGAGAGCTGCAATCTGCTCAGAGGTCTCCTCACGCTTCTGGATGCACTCCTCAGTCATCTCCTGGATATCGAGACGGTCGAGGAAACGCTTCTTCTCCTCAATGAGGTTGTTAACGCCATAGAGGGCGATGCGGCGGTAGTCACCGATGATACGGCCACGACCGTAAGCATCTGGAAGACCGGTGATTATATGAGCGTGACGGGCGGCGCGGATATCAGCTGTGTAAGCCGAGAACACGCCCTCGTTGTGAGTCTTGCGATATTTTGTATAGATTTCCTTTGTGGCAGGGTCGAGGCTGTAGCCGTAAGCCTTCAACGCGCTCTCCACCATACGGATACCGCCCTTAGGGAAGATACCGCGCTTGAGAGGAGCGTCTGTCTGGAGACCAACGATTACCTCGTTGTCCTTATCGATATAGCCTGCACCGTAAGTGGTGAGGGTCTGTGGGAGTTTCTGCTCTGCATCGTAAACACCCTTCTCGCGCTCTACCTTAAACATCTCCGAGAGCTTGTCCCAGAGAGCCTTGGTCTTGGCGGTTGGGCCTACGAGGAAGCTCTCGTCGCCGTTGTAGGGAGTGTAGTTGTGCTGGATGAAGTCGCGGACATTGATCTCGCGCTTCCACATATAGCCTTCAAAGCTTTCAATGCAATTTGATAGTTTCATAACTTTTATTTTGTGTGAACTTGATATTTTTATTTCTTATTGCGTGACAAAATTACACTTTAATTCTCATACGTGCAATACCTACTAATTGTTATTATTGTTAAATTATTTACTTAATTTTGGGTACGTATGTTAAGTTATGGTATATGTTTTTTTTGTAGCTGACCCTGGGACTACGGTAGTCACCCCAATATATATAGAGTCAGCTACACCTAAACAAACCGCTTTTGTATTCCGGAAATTTTGATTAACTTTGTCGGCAGTAGAAATCAATTTTTATAAAAAATGAAAACAAGAAAAACCACAATCGCGATGCTTGCAGCCTCGCTTTTGCTCAGCGCCTGCGGTGCGGGCAACCCAAACAATTCCACATCAGAGAAAACCACTGATACCTCAACCCAAGTAGAAGCCACAAATGAGAAGCCAACACTGAAGTGCGCAAAAACCGACGTGGCGGCCAAGATGCTCCGCCTTATCTTGGACGAGAACGCCGGCATTGCCGAAGAGAAAATAAAGGGAAAGGATTTCACTGATGCTGATTTTAAGGATGGCGTTTTCTCAAGCGACAACCTTTATGAGGATTCGGAACTTTTCCTCCATTTAGTTGACAAGTTCTGGGCTGTGGAAAAGGCCGACGGCTCGGTTGTAGGATTCTTCTTCAAGGAGGGCGAGCAATACGAAAAAGACAAGGATGGCAACCAAATTGACGCCGAGGAAGAGATTTTCATTGCCTTCGCATTCGAGCTCCAGGGCAACAAGGTTGTGAACGTCAGCGAGAAATATATCCCAGACGAGAAAACAATTGTGCCATACACCAAAATAAAGCCCGACCTGATTTGGAGCGTAAACACCAACCATTACGACTTTGGAAAAATAAGATGCTCCGTAGAGACCGACGGCGATAGCGAGGTAATCTACTTTGCCTGGAACGGCGAGAAATTCGTAGTCTCGGAGCCTTAATTAATTGATTTACAATCGATTTTATAAAAAAAAACACTCCCAAAAGATTGTTTTTGTCTTGGGAGTGTTTGTTTTTTATATATGCCTGAAGTTCACAAGGCCCATATTGTTGTCGTTGATCTCGTATGAGCCGTTGTAAATCACCTTGGTAACGAAAACGGAGTCTTTCATCAAATTTCGTTTGTTAAATCTCTGTTGTACATAGCATTATAATATAATCGGCCAAATTTCAAATCGGATTTGAA
>JAZLKG010000071.1:0-72235 GCA_045597465.1 Bacteroidales bacterium
GTTTTCTCTTCGTGGACCACGGTGTTTGGGCCGTATTTTCTGCGACGAGCCATTACCTCGTGCTCAAAGAGGCCGTTTCTGGCGGAATCGAGCATATTGTAGATCCCTGCCTCTGTCTGCCTTGCCACCAAGCGAGCGTAATCGCTGTTGTAGTTGGGCTTGGGTGCGATGGTATATCTGAAAAACTAGAACATAATTCTTGTGGTGTATTATGTGTTTGTATTTGTTTTTTTTCTTACCTCTGATGCTTCGGTTCTTATCGTTCCGATTTCTGGTGCAAAGGTATGGCGACTTTTCGGGAAAGGCTGTTAGTGATTGATTAGAAGAATGTTAGAATTGTTTAATGGATTTCTAATTGTTTTCTAATGTTGGGGAATTGGGAATTATCCTGTTGAAGTATCTGAAAGTCGTGAATTTTACCAAGTTCTACATTTCTTTAAAAAGGTTACTTGTGCGAAAATAATTGTTATTAAATCCTTTTTGTTTTCAAATTTATTTTGTATTTTTGGAATCATAAATAAATATATTTAGGCAATGGATAGAATTGTATATATAACTGATGAGTTTAAATCTTATATGACTAGGGTTAAGATGCCTATTGAGATCAAGACTATCTTGGAAAGATGGAATAGGTCTAAAAATAGAATAGGCTCGACCCTAGAATTCAACAATATAGAATACTATCAAACTAATATTGGTGGTGTTAATTATTATATTGTTTTTGCTATAAGGGTGTTTAATTCAAGTCGTATTTATATTCCTAAGATTCTATATACAGATCAGCCAACTTTAAAGAATGATATAAAAAACAACTCAAGTAAATTTGATTTGTCAGAAGCAGAAATGTTGGAAATAAACAATGCTTTTGATAATTCGACATTCACTGATGTCTCATTGCCTGCAAGTATGCAAATTAATGAAGATGACAAAAATTTTGATATAGATAAGGGTTATGCTTACATATACGAAATGGGAGATTGGGTATCTCATATCGGAGATTATTCAACCCAATGGGGAATCATTTTTAATAATTTAGAAGAGATTGTTGTAAAAAATAATTATAGTAATGTAATTGATAACAAAGGCGTTCTCCATAATAGTGGTGTGTTGTACAAATGTCAAATAGATGATTTTCAAATAGCTTTTATGGCATTGAAAGGTAACCAATTATTTTATCTTTTTGATATACAAGAGGCTATTGATTTGGATGCTCTCATAGAAAAATATCAACTAAATAATGGTAATAATACTAATGTTTTGCGTCGTGCAAAACGTGGTTATCCAAGTTTGATTTTGTGTGGGTCGTTGAAAAAGGATTGGGAACCTATCGAAAAAGATGAAGATGCTAATTTGGCTTTGTCTGATAATGAAATAATGGCCTTGTCGAATGCAGAGTATCCATTTTTTGTAAATGGTCTTGCCGGATCTGGAAAGTCAACAATTTTGTATTATCTTTTTTCATATGCATTTTACAATTGCTGCAAAAATAATCGAAAATTGTTGTTTTTGAGTTACAATAAAAAACTTGTAGAGCAAGCCAAATCAAAAGTATCGACCTTGTTGTTTGTAAATAGCAAATATTTTGCTGGGGAAGAATTTGACAGGGATCTTATTGAATCGAAATTAAAAGGATGTTTTGTGCCTTTTATTGATTTTTTGAAAGATAAGTTTCTTGCCAAGGGAACTTTGTCTAGAAGGCATTTTAACAAGAGAAATTATATGGATTATGAAACGTTTAAAAATCTTTTTCAGTCGAATCCATATCGTAATTCAAGTATAACTTCTTATAAAGAAAAGCCTATAGTGATATGGTCGGTTATAAGAAGTTTTATTAAAGGAGACAATATAGATGTTGAAGGTTATAAGCAATTGCCAATAGATAAAAGAACCGTTTCGGTTGATACTTTTTCTGTTATTTATGATATTTATCTTCATTGGTATAAACCTCAGATGGTAAACATATCAGAAATAGCAGATGAAGATGGTGATATTGGTTCTGTTTTGGGAAATACCACAGATAATGTTGCAAAATATTGGGATGATTTAGATTTGGTAAATTATGCCTTGTTGAAAATCGGACGTGAAGAACAAGCCGAATATGTTGAATATTATCGAGCTAGGGATCGTTATGAGACTTCGTATTCTAATGATGAATTGGATTCTCAAAATGAGAACCTAAAAAATATTATGAATTCGTATGATGAAAAGTTTGCAAATACATTAAAATATAAATACGATATTATATATTGTGATGAGTCTCAGGATTTTACACCAGTAGAAATTAGATTATTGCTGAAATTATCTGCATATTCTGGTTTTAAATTGGAGAATTATTGTGGGATTCCTATATCATTTGCAGGAGATCCAAACCAAACTATTACCCCAACTGGTTTTAAATGGAATATTACTAAGCAAATTTTCAACAGATCGTTTAATGAGCTTAAATCGAATAATAATCCTGTAAAGATTAATGAAATAAACTTGTACGAGAATTATCGTTCTAAGATAACTATCGTACAGTTTGCCAACTTAATCCAGTATATTAGAACTAAGTATTTGGATGTGGAGTCTATGCCTCAAGAAGTGTGGGATTCTGAGTCTAATAGTAAGCCATTGTTTCTAACAATTGATAAAGATTCTGTTCTATTGGAAAACTTTCTTAACAGAGATGAGGTAAACTGTGTTATTACAGGAGATGAAGGAGAATTTGAAATAGATGTAATAAAGGATGAGAAAGGTCAAAATAAAGAAGTATTATCTGAAGACAGTATTCAAATTGAGGATGATTTGTTGAAAAACATAGAAAAGAAAACCAAGTTATATACGTCTACTTCTTCAAAAGGACAAGAGTTTCATACTGTTGTTCTGTACCGCTTTGCGGATGGTATAGAAGATAATTGGTATGAAAAATTGTTGAATCCAAACAATTCGCAAAATGATGTTGAGTTGTACAATCTTTCACATTTTTTTACAAAACTGTATATTGCCATTACTAGGGCAAAAGTCTTGTTAGTGATTATCGATACAAAGGATAATTATGACAAGTTTTGGGTAAAATTTGATGAGGCTGAAAATAACAGGGCTAATTATTTTATAACTGATGCTTTGAAAGACAATTCAAAATGGTTTCAAGTAAATGAGCAAAATGAAACTATGGGAGGATTAGAGAAAGTGTCTGATATCAAAGAAATAACAAATAAACTTGATAAAAATTATAGTATTGAAAAGGATGCAGATAAGCATTTTAATGATGCATTGTATTCTGATTCGGCCTATGATATGCGTAAAACAGCTTCGTTGTATAATCAAGCAAAAAAATTTGACATAGCACAAATTTGTATTGCATACGCTTTAAGAAGAGAAAGACGATATAAGGAATCTGGTGAATTGTTTGAAAAATTTGAATCAGATTTTGGCAATGCATTGGAGTCTTTTTGGGAAGGAAAGTGTTGGAACAATCTTAAGAAAAGTGAGTATCGTATTTATAGTATAATAGCTAAGTATATGGATAACGAATTGTCAATTGTGCAGTTTATATCAACTCCTCGCTTAATTGAGAATATTAATTCTGATGATGATACTTGGAATGAAGTGTTGTTAAAGATGAAGAATGATATGAATGCGTACAATGGTAATAGAAGAAAAATATGTCAATTTTTGGATATTCTTACAAGAAATTCTGATTACTCATCGTTTTTGTCTCTCTTAGCTATGCTTTATTATAAAGATGGTGATTATGAGAATGCTAGAAAAGTGTGGAGGGGAAATGATCTTACTTTAAACAACAAATATTATAATGAAGTTGAGGAAAAATTGGCAGATTCTCCCTCTGATAAAATCTATTGGATGGATAAGAATAAGAAAAATAAGGAAATAATTGATACTTATTATAATTCTGTAGATGAATTAAATGATAATGCTAAAAATATCATTTTTGAAATTCTCGTAGCTGATAGTAAGTATTTTAATAAAGCTTTTGAATACATTAAGAACAAACTAAAAATGAATAAGAGTGCATTGGAGAAGTTGTATACCAAAGAACCTTATTTATTCGCCAATCATTACATTTTTAGTGATTTTACTATTGATAAATTCTCTGAATGGGTTGAGGATCGTATCGTTAATAGTAATGATTATCGTTTGTATTCAGATCGAGTTCCCAAGGAGACTTATGACAAGTTGTTTGCAATTGAAAATAATGATTGGATAAAGTATTTTCAATTGCAGGATAGATTCGGAAGGAGAGCAATTTCCAATATTTCCAATAGGGCAAATCTTTTGGATTCGTTGTCTCGTTCAATTTGCGCTTCGGTAGAAAATAAACCATTGGCTACTTGTTTCCTTGAGATGTTGTTTATTGACAATAATTTAAAATACAATATTGCTCGTTGTGATAATTATAAGGATACTATTGTTTATATTTTCACGAATAATAGTTTTGATAGAAATGATTTTATGATTTCACGAACAAATACATATTCGAGAATTTGTAATTTGTCTTTAACAGATATTTATTCTATTCACGAAAACATTTGTGATTATATACAAACCAAAATGAAAATGTATAGTAGTTCTAGTAAGAAGCTGAGTAAGTCCGATTCTTCTTATGTGAAATTGCTATGCAACATATATAATCTAGTTCTTCCTTTTGCCGAGAATGAGGAAAATCCGGATAAAAAGATTGTGGATGAGTCTAAGTTGTTAAAGTTTTATAATGATATTCTTGATAATGAAAAATTGAAACTAATTCACCCTTTTGTCAAGGGTAAGAAATTGTCGTATCAATTACGTTACAAGACTATATCATCTGATGAATTTTTCTCTTCTTTTGAGAACAAGGAAATTAAAAAAGATGATTATTTTGATTCATTGGACAAGGAAGATTTTGTAACCTTGTTATTAAACACTCTTACAAAGCAAACATTTAATTCTGCAATAAATAACTGGGCTTTGGATATTGCTAAGTTATTTTATAAATTTAACTTTGATGGTAGCGAAGTTCGAAGTGAACATTTCAGAATCAATTGTTTGAAGATAGTTGATGCTAATTTGGTTAGTAAAATAGATTCAGAATTGACTGATTTGAATAATCAGTACTTCACTTTTATGCGAGAAAAGGTTTGCTCGAAAAGGGACAATGCTTTGTTCTTTGATAGATTCCAAAAATCTATCCGGAGGGAAGAGTATCGTACTTATTATCAAAAAAGAGCATTATATTATTATGCTACTGGTGATTTTTCGGAGAATGATTTTGATAAAAAACGTCGAGAATACCCAATCCCTGTGGATAAAGACTTTGCTAAGGGGAATGTTTATCCTGTAATTGCTATTATTAAGAAAGAAGAAGTCGTTATGATTGAGGCAAATCAAGTAATCGATGGAATAAGTGTGTCAATTGTAAAAGGAATTAAAACAATTCTTTTTAATCAAGGTAGTGAGTCTTTGGCTATGATTAATAATGGACAAATTGTGATAATCAATTCGAATTTAGCTCACCAAAATGAGTCTATTCTTTATATCGACCCAGTACAAATGGTGATAATGGTTAATTCAAATACTGATATTGACATTAGTTCAAATGGTAAGAGATATAAAATTAAATTGTAATAGTATGAGAGTTGTGTAATATAAATATTGCATAACTCTTATATTATTAACTTCCTGTTTTTGTCAATAAAGTCAACTATTACATTAGTCTCATTTTTGAATTTAACCAAGTTGTTTATTCTTTGGGCGTTCATCTGAGGGATCTTTGGTATTCCAATATAGGCTTTGGGGTTCATATAAGGCAATATAATTTTGTTGCGCAGGAACAAGATGAATTCTTTTATTTGTGCAAGAGCCTCATTACATTTTTGCCATATTTGTTTATCAATTATGGTAGTAACATTCATTTTTAATTCAATAAATACCAACAAATCATCGGTAATTATCATACATTCTGGTCTTTTTTTGTATGTTGGATCGTATTCTTCTCCCCAAGGAATTATGCCTCCGTCAACTGGAATATGTATTATTTTTTTTCTATGAGGATTGGATACTTCTATTGAAGAATCATTCTCTTTCTTATTAGTTATGAATGTTCGATGAGGGTTTTCACTGTCAAACAAATAAAAAACGGCACTATCTACTGTTTCGGAAAAATCATCTTCTGTTTTCCCGAACACCATAAGCAAATCAGAAATAAACTTATTGCACATAATTAATCTTCTATAGAATATAAATAGTCAAAATCATCAAATATTTGTTCTGCACAAGAATCCAAAGTGTTGTCACCTATTAACGAAGTACTCTTGTCTATTAGGCTGACACAATAGTTGGGACTATTTAAATTCAAAGAATAGGCAGATAGATTTTCAGGTTCAATATTTGGATAGTTATTGAATGTTTGAAAATGCTCTTCTATCTCTGAAATTTTGTTTGGATATTTCTTTACAACATTTGAATAGTACACAGATGTATTAAAAGTCGCCAAAATATTTGGACTATGTGTAGTAATTATTAGATTGCTGTTTGTTTTGTTAGCAATTAGTACTAATAATTGAATAAGCAATTTCTGTGCAGTTGGAAACAGGTGAGCCTCGGGTTCTTCTATGATTCTAGAAACCGATAGCTTGTTGTTAAGCACGTAAATTGCGTCTTGTATTATGCGTATACTTTCTTGTTGTCCAGATGAAGCAGAGTTTAGGGGAACAGACTCATTGCTTTCCGAAAAAACTATTTTTTCATATCCTTCAGAATCATATTTGCCGTGAAGAATTTCAAGGATGTATTTGTTTAATACTTTATGAATTGAATCTTCTTGGTTAATTGATTCAAACCCGTTATTCCGTTTGTAATAATCAGCAAGCCTTTTAGAATACTCCATAAACTTAGTGAGTATTTTGACGTCAATGTTAGTGTCTGACTTATCAATTCTATCAATCCAAGAATAGAAGTATTGCTGAAATGCTTCTAAATATGATACGGTTATTTGTCTGCCCGCTGGCATAAATAGTAAATTGTTCGATTCTGAAAATATCAGTTCGGCAGTTTTGAATGCGTTTTTACTTCTTTGCTCATAGGCGTCAGGGATGTTCTTGTATTTTTGGAATTCTGAGAAAAATAGCTTGATTTCTTTTTCCATTGTAGATTTAAGTCCTTTGCTAATTGAAATTTCAATAGTATCAGAACCCTTGATAGTAATATTGCTTTTTGGGGAATACTCGAAGACTAATGTGTATATTGGGTTTTGTTTTCCAAAATACTCAATAAAAGATTTTTGAATATCTTGGCAAAGAGCTGAAAAAATTGTATCAAAATCCGAGCTCATAACCAATAGGGTTATAAGTTTGTCTTTTATTGTTTTGAAAAAATAAATGAGTTTAGCAATAGTACTCTTGCCACTAGCCTGTTCGCCTATTAGACATAAAAATTGTTTTATTTCTATGTCAGCGTGTTTAATCTGTCTAAAATTTTTAATAGATATCTTTTGCATTTCAAATTCTCTTTTTAATTCCCCAAAAATAATTATTTATATTTAAACAGCAAAATTTTTTTATTGTCAATATGCATTCTCTTTTTTTTCTTAGAGTTAATAATTGTAGCGCCTTCCAGGCGCCGAGTTGGAACGTTGTGTTGCGTTCCGATTACGGGTGCAAAGGTATGGCGAGTTTTCGGGAAAGGCTGTTAGTGATTGATTAGAAGAATGTTAGAATTGTTTAATGTTTTTCTAATTGTTTTCTAATATCACGGAATAGGATTTATGATTATATTTGCGGACGATGAATACTATTTTGATTATAGAGGACGACAGGAGGCTGGCTTCGTTGCTTCGGCAGGGTATGGAGGAGGCTGGGTATCAGGTGATCTTGGCTTATGATGGCGAGATGGCTCTGCAACTTATGCAGTTGGATTTCGGGCGTATCGGGTTGGTAATCAGTGATATCCTGCTTCCTGGTATCAGCGGGCACGATCTCTGCAAGCGTATCAGAGGCCGTTTTGCTGATATTCCGATTCTGATGCTTACGGCTCTCGGCACTACCGACGATAAGTTGGAGGGTTTCGACGCTGGGGCTGATGATTATATGACTAAGCCTTTCGATTTCAGAGAGTTGATAGCGAGAGTGGGGGTTCTGTTGAAGAGGGCGGGCAATAGTGGCGCCGTCAGCAATATAAAAAACACCACGCTGACCTACAAGGACCTGATGCTGGATCCGATACGTCACGAGTGCAAGCGTGGAGGAGTCAGTGTCAGCCTGACACCCAAGGAGTTCTCGCTTCTGAAATACCTTATGGAGAATGCCGAGAGGGTGGTTTCGAGGGCTGATATTCAGGCTCAGGTATGGCAGACGCATTTTGATACTGGAACCAACTTTATTGATGTGTATATCAACTACTTGCGTAGGAAGATTGACAAGGATTTTGATTTGAAACTTATCCACACCAAGCCTGGGGTGGGTTTTATTTTGAGCGATGGACAATAAGATTCTTCTGACTTTCAAATATACCGCGGTGATGTCGGGAGTGATGATTATTTCTCTGATAATCATTTACTTGATGAGCGACAGCGCGAGGATTTCGGCTTTCAGGAACACTCTGAAATCTGAGGCTATTACCAAGGCCAACCTCTTTCTTGAGAACCGTGTGGATGCGCCCACGATGCAACATATCTACTTGAATAACACGCAGTTTATCAACGAGGTGGAGGTGGCGGTATATACTCAGGATTTCGAGATGCTCTATCACGACGCGCAACAGCACGATATTGTGAAGGAGACTCCCGAGATGATTGCCGAGATTGTTTCCCGTGGCGAGATGGATATTGATGTGGAGTCTGGGTATCAGGCCGTTGGGATTCTCTACAATGGACAGTATGTGGTTACGGCCTCGGCTCACGATGGATATGGTGAGGCTAATATGCATTCTTTGAGGAATACTTTAAGTGTGATTCTGCTGGTTTCTGTAATTCTGATGATTCTCGTTGGCTATTATCTTGCTATCCGCACAATAAAACCGATAGAGAAGGCGCTTGCCTCGCAGAGGATGTTTGTGAGCAATGTTTCGCACGAACTTCGCACGCCCTTGGCCGTGGTGATGGGCGAGTTGGGTCTTGCGCTTCAGAGGGAAAGGACTGCCGAGGAGTATCAGGAGCGTATTGAGCGGGCATTGCAGGATACTCAGAAGATGTCGGATATCGTGATTGGCCTGCTGAATATGGCGCGCGCCGATTACGATATGTCGCAGATTAAGATGGATGTGATCCGCATTGACGAACTCATTATGGATGTGCGTGATGAGTTGCTCAGGGCTAAGCCCGACTATCATATTAATGTGCAGTTTGCTGATGTTCCCGAGAGCGATGAGGCTGTGTCGGTGAGGGCAAACCGTTATCTTTTGGCTTTGGCGTTCAGGAATTTGATTGAGAACAACTGCAAGTATTCAAAGAACAGGACGTCGGAGATTTCGATATCGGCGGTCTCGGGAAGTCCTGTTATCTCGTTCTCCGACAGCGGGATAGGTATGAGCGATGATGTCCGCAAGAATGTCTTCGAGATTTTTTACCGTGGCGAGGGAAACGGAGAGTCGGGCCACGGAATAGGAATGGCGCTGGTTCAGAGGATTGTGAGCCTTCACGGGTTCGGGATTGAGGTTACGAGCAAGGAGGGAGTTGGGACGAGGTTTGTGGTGAGGATGTAGTTTTTTACAAATTAAGATAGAAAATACGATTCTGATATAAGACTATTGGGTTGGATTTTATTGTCTAAATAACAAAATAAGGCTGTCAGATATATGGCAGCCCTATTTTGTGAATATTATTGTATTTGTTTCTTCTTAGAACCTCGCCGAGGCTATCTCGGTGTCGCCGTCGTAGCAGGTGATGCTGCTCTTGGCGCCGTCTATCACTTGTATTAAATCGAGGGGCAGGTCCTTGAATCTCAGTTTTGTGTTCTGCTGCATCTCTTCGGTGGTTAGGTTTTTAGGAATCTTGAACTCATATTCCTGATTGTCGGCCACTACACGGAGAGTCTTCTCGAGGTTTGTGTCGTTGCTTACCACTATGTATGTTTTGCTGCCCTCGCGGTAAATGCTTGTGACATAGAGTTTGTCCTGCCATTTTATGTCGCTGAGGTCCACTTTGGGGTCACGGTTTGGGTAAATCATACCGTCTGGGTTGGAGGCCTTGCCCCAGCGGTGGTTGCAGCCCACTTTTATGTTTTTGAAATTGATGTTTTTCTGAACAATGCCTGCATCGGGGTGTTTGGCTGATGCTGGCTGGATGTAGATTGTGAAGCCTCCGCCATTAAGCATCATATCCTGATACGTTACGTTGCTTACGTCGCCATATTCCAACTGAAACATAATGCAGGCGTTTACATAATGTGCGTCACCGTGTTCAGCCTTAAGGGCTTCGTTCTCATCGAAAAAGAGGAACGGAATCTCCATTCTTGTGTTCTTGAAGAGGATGTTTCCGCCGCTGATGTTCTTTCGTCCGTAAGTCTGAGTGCCGTCTACGTGTGCCGTGCCGCCGCGTGGACCGGGCAGGAGGTCGGCAAAATAGCATTCTATTACCTCGAAGTTTTTCAGCGGGTTGCATCCGTCGCCGTAGGTCTCCTTTATCAGGCAGCGTTTCAGGCTGATGTTCACCTCAAAAATTCCGCCCTGAAATGTGCAGTTCTCGAATTTAGCGGTCAAGAGATTTTCTTTCTCTACTTCCTTGATAACGTTGCCTTGTGAGTCTTTGATCTTGTCGAGCACGTATCCGTTTCTGAATCCGTTGAACTTGCAGTTTCTGAAAGTTACGGTCTTCTTTTTTGTGAGTTTCGACTGGTTTGCTATCCACAGTGCAGGGTATCCGCTGAAGTCGCAGTTTTCTATTACAGCAGCATCAGGGATCACGTCGTCGCCGTTCCAGAGGTTTATTCCGATGTATTTTTCTGATACTACGGAGAATTTTACGCCGCCAACTTCCATTCCCTCAGTTATTTTGGTGAGCGACTGCTCGTCGCAGCCACAGTTGTACCTGTCGGGGTGGATAAAGCAGAGTTCCTTGTTGCCGATAAAAATGTTCTCAGGCTCCTCCATTTCGTCCAATGAGTTTTTCTTGCATCCCGAAAATGTCATAAGGGCTGATGCTAACATTATTGCTAAAATCTTTCTCATTTTTTTATTGTTTTTGTTTTCTGATGCAAAGTTAGATGTTTTTTTCTGAATTTAATATCGCAAACGATATATATTGCGTTTTTTTTTATTATCTTTGTGGCGGATTTTTTATCTGAAAGATTATGGCTTACGAACAACTTAAACTTGATAATCAACTGTGTTTCAGACTTTACACGGCGTCGAGGTTAGTAACGGCGGGTTATACTCCTTATTTCAAGGAGTTGGGGATTACTTATCCTCAGTATCTGGTTCTGATGGTGCTTTGGGAGACCGACAAGATTACCGTCAGCGATATCACCGACCGTCTGAAACTTGAAACCAATACTGTAACTCCACTTCTTCAACGTATGGAGAAACAGGGACTTATTCTCCGCAACAAATGCAAGGAAGATACGCGTCAGAGAATTGTGTCCCTCACTGCCGAGGGCAAGAAACTTGAAGAACGTGTCAAGGAAATTCCCAACTGTCTGGCCCGCGGAATCGTGGACGGCGGTATGACTCCCGAGGATCTTATGAATCTTGTTCAGTTGCTGGATAAGTTTATGGGAGTGGTTAACAATAAATGAATAAAAGAGTAAAAGAATAAAAGCGTTATTATGAGTGCTTATGTTTATGCTTTAATTCCTTATCAGAAGGACGAGAAAGTAGGTGTAATACCTCCTTTGAAGGAAATATTGAAAAAACTTGATTGTGATTTTGATCTTCATTGTTATGAGTTTTATGACGAGTTTTTGTTGATAAATACTTGCCGTAAATATAATTCTTTAGAAAGTTTTAACAAAGAAGGTCGTTGTAGATTGCGTGACGACGTTTATAAGGTCGTGAAGGCTTGTCACGTGAATGAGGCTTGGTATGTAGAGGAGTTGTGTACAGAAGAAATGGATCCTTTTTCTTTCCCTGATTTTTCTTTTGAAGATTGGAAGGAGAAGTTGAAAAACGAAAGGGCTTATTGTACTATTGAATATAATAAAGAGGTTGCGAAGTCAGGTCGTCTTGCAAGTTATATGCACGATACTTTTTCTGATATAGATTGAGAGAATTGGGACTCACTGAATTCACAATCTCAGAGAATGTTTGATAGAATTTATGTGCAGAATCCTCAAAAAAACGCCCAAAATAATACGATTTTTGGTCGTTTTTTGCGCTTCCCCTTGATTGCTGAATTTTTTTTTGTTGAGTTTCTCAAAAATATAATCTATATTTGTGATATTAAATTTCTCGATATTGGAAGATAATGAGCAAGAAAGATTTAGTTTTGGCCATATCAGATTCGGAATACAAAAAATGGGTTAGCGACATAGGTGCCCGTTTCAGGCAACAACAGATTAAGTCGGCTATTCACGTTAATTCCGATAAGATAGAGTTTTATTGGAGTCTTGGTCGTGATATCAGCGAGATGCAGGTAGAGAAGCGCTATGGGAAGTCCGTAATGGAAATCCTTAGCAAGGATTTGCGTGCAATTATCCCTGATGCAATGGGTTTGACTCCTGTGAATCTTTATTATTGCAAAAGGTTCTATGTGCTTTATAGTCAGGTGTTTGAAATTTTTCCACAACTTGTGGAAAAATTTGAACCTATGCATAGAGCAGATGAAAGAATAGTGGATTTGCCTATCAACATTTTTGCAATTCCTTGGGGACACCATAGGACTATTATTGATTATTATGAGAACGAGCCGTCTAAGGCGCTTTTTTATGCAGGTAAAACTTTGGAGCATAGTTGGTCGAGGGCTATGTTGCTTAATATGATGGGCGACAAGGGAATGAACAATGGTCTTTATGAGAAGACGGGAAAGTTTGTGAACAATTTCCCTAAGACACTGCCATTGCCCAGTGGTGCGTTAGCCAGCGAACTTATCAAAGATCCTATAAATCTGTCGTTTGTGAAATTGAAGGCCGATTACGATGAGGCAACTTTGAAAAATGCTCTTGTGCGTCACGTTAATGAACTTCTTTTGTCGTTAGGTTCGGGTTTCGCATATATGGGACAGGAATACCTTCTTTCTGTGGCAGGCAAGGAACAGTTTTCTGATTTGCTCTTTTACAATACCAGATTGCACGCTTATGTTGTGGTGGAGGTTAAGGTTACGGAATTCGAGTCGTCGTATCTTGGCCAATTATCGGGTTATATGTCGTTGGTCAATCACATTCTGAAAACTGATATCGACCAGCCTACTATGGGTTTGCTGATATGCAGAAGCAAGAACAATGTTTTTGCTCAGTATTGTCTTGAAGGTTATAATCAGCCAATCGGTATTACCGCATACGAGGGAGTTCAAATATTACCTGAAAATTTCAATGATATTTTGCCAAGTATCGATCAGTTGGAGAAAGAGATTGATAAATGATATTGTATTGAATTTCTGATTCCTGCTAAAAGACCTTGGCGTTTTCCTATAATAAAAACAATAAATAAAAAGGCTGTCCAACGATTCCGTTGAACAGCCTTTTTTATAAATAATCTGTGATGATCCGCTAAATCTGTGTCATCTGTGTTCAATTTCTATGACGCACGGCCGTGCGTCTCTACTTCACCGCGCTGATGATGAATGTGTAACTCATATCCTTGTAGCCCATTTGGTATTCCTGACGTGGCCAGGCGCCCCAGGAGTTTACGCAACCTGTTCCCATACTGCGGTGGGCGATGTGGAGGTCGTTGAAGGGACGCTCGATGAGGTCGCCAGAGTGACGGAGGTTCTTGCCCTTGTCGGGACCTGAGTAGAGGTCGTCCTCGGTGTAGGGGAGTGCCTGACATTCAAGCGCTTCGGTACCCTCGAATTTGAGACCCTTGCCCTGCTTGTTGGTAATCTGCCAGTAGCGGACGTCGGTTTTTGTACCGCTCTCCTGTGGACGGATGTATGGATAATACTGCTCCGAGACCGTCTGCTTCCAAATGCCGATGTTCTCGCTGTGGTTGCGGTCGATGTAACTCTCGCCGGGTCCGCGTCCGTAATATTCTATCTGGTCGAACTCCTTGGCTATCTGCATTTGCATTCCGAAACGCAGTGGCTGAGGCTTCTTCTCGATTTTGGGATCAACGGTGAGCGACTGGCTTACAACGAGTTTGCCTGCTGGTGTTAAAGTGTAGGTGATGGATACTTTGGTGTCAGAACCACGGAACTGATATGTGGCCTTGGCTACCTGGTTGGCGCCGTCGGGCTGGATGTCGAATGATTTTTTCTCCAATACTGGGTTGTGCCACATAGAGTTGTTTACGTGGAACCAGGCGCCGTAATCGTTGTCGGTGGGGGCGCGCCAGAAATCGGGTATCAGCTGGGCACCGTCAAACATTACGGGAGTGCCGTCCACGTCGATGTACGAGATAAAGCCGTTGCCGTTGTCGAAGGTGATCTTCATACCGTTAGCCTCCATAATAGAATAGGCGTTGCGCTTGTCGAGTCGGGCGTTTGGCAAAACGGTCATCTTGTTGAGGCCGTCGTTGTTGGGCTGTGCGGTAATCTCGGAAATGTCAGGATACTGATACTTCGAGATCTGGAACTGCTCGTGTGCAATCTCCTGACCAGCCTTGCGGAGAGGCTCGTCGGCGATGAGGCGGTAGCTGATGTTCACGAGAACCTCAGAACCGTCGTAGTCCTTGATGGCCTTCGCAATGTCCTCGATAGTAAGGAGTTGACGGCCCTGTGGAACTATGCGTTGCATTGATACATTCTGCGATCCGTTAGAGACCACCTTGCCCTCGGCGAGGATTTCGTAATGGAGCTCGGTGTTCCAGATTGGCACGAAGAAATTCTCGTTGAAAACCTCGATTACGCCATTAGCTGTATCCTTCAAACTTGTCCAAATGTTCTGATAACAGTACTGGATCTCGTAGGCGTGAGGGTTTGGCACACGGTCGGGCGAGATCATTCCGTTTACGCAGAAGTTGTTGTCGCTGGCGGGGAAGCGTCCGAAATCACCTCCAAAGGCATAGATTTCCTTGCCCGTGATCTTGGATTTGCTTCTGATGCCCTGGTCTATGAAGTCCCAGACGTGTCCGCCCTGGAATGCTGGGTATTTGCGCACGAGGTCCCAGTATTCCTTCATTCCACCGCCCGAGTTGCCCATTGTGTGGCAGTACTCGCACTGTATCAGAGGCTTATCCCACTTGGTGTCCTGAGCGTAACCCTCGCACCAGCCATAGTCGGCGTACATTGGGCAGAAGATATCAGACTTGGCCTCCAATCCACCGCCCTCGTACTGAACGGGACGTGTCTGGTCGTAGGCCTTCACGTAGTCGTAGGCGTCCTCGAAGTTTTTGCCGTAGCCGGTCTCGTTTCCGAGCGACCAAACGATGATTGATGGGTGGTTTTTGAGGACCTTGATGTTGTGTTCCTGACGCTCGATGTGGGCCTTGTGGAAATCTGGATTCTGGGCCAAAACGCGGTCCTTGGTGTACATAAGTCCGTGACCCTCAACGTTTGACTCGGCTGTTACATAGATTCCGAACTCGTCGCAGAGGTCGTACCAGCGTGGGTCGTTGGGGTAGTGGGATGTGCGGTCGGCGTTCACATTCAGTTGCTTCATCACCTCGATGTCCTGAACCATACGGTCGATGCTGACAACGTATCCGCCGTCGGGATCCAGTTCGTGACGGTCCACACCTTTTATATATATGGGCTGGCCGTTGATGAGCATTTGCTTGTTCTTGATCTCCACCTTGCGGAATCCTACCTTCTGGGGAATCACCTCGAGAATCTTGTCGCCGTCCTTCAAAGTGGCGAAAAGTCTGTAGAGATAAGGCGATTCGGCATTCCATTTCTCAGGATTCTTAACCTCGAAATTTGCTGTTGCGTTGCCATCCTTGCCGATAACTAATGTCTTGTTCTCTACGATTTTGCCATCAGCGTCCTGAAGTGAGAGTTCAACTTTTTTAGCTGATGCCTTGGTAGCTGATACTTCCACCTTCAGGGTTCCGTCCTGATAGTTGTTCACGAGGTCGGGAGTTATCCTGATGTCCTCGATATGGGTCTGAGGACGAGAGTAGAGGTAAGTCTCCCGGGCAATTCCGCGCAGACGCCAGAAGTCCTGATCCTCGAGGTAAGAGCCGTCGCACCAGCGGGTCATCTGCATTGCGATGAGGTTTTCCTTGCCGGAAACGATGAGTTTTGTGATATCGAACTCGCAGGCCACCTTGCTGTCCTCGGAGTATCCGGCGAACTTGCCGTTTACGTAAACGGTGACGTTGCTTGTGGCTGATCCAATGTGCATTATCACCTGTTGACCTTTCCAGTCGGCGGGGATTGAGAAGGTTTTCCTGTATGAGCCCACGTAGTTTGCCTTGTCGTCAATGTGAGGCTCCTTGCTCCACCATTCCTTGTCCCATTCGTAAGAGACGTTGGTGTAGATGGGCACGCCATAGCCGTTGAGTTCCCACATTCCGGGCACGGGCATTGTACCCCAGTTGCTGTCGTCGTAAGAGGTTGTGTAATAGTCGAGAGGGCGCTCGTTTGCGTTCTCCACCCAGTTGAATTTCCATTTTCCCTCCAGCGAGAGAAAACGCTTGGATTTTGTCTTTGTGTTCTCGCGGGCGGTCTTGTCAGCCTTTGCGAGATCCATAGTCTCATAAGCGAAGTAATTGCTTACGTCGGCCTTTCTATTTACCTGATTTACTGCGGGGTCGTTCCAATACGGAAATTTCTGCTGAGCGTTGGCGGAAAGCGCACTCAGCACAAGCGCAGGAATCAGAAGCGTTTTAAGTCTCATAATATTAGTGGATTTTATAAGTGATGTTTAGGGCAAAGATACGAAAGATTTTTAAATGTTGAAAGGACTTTTAATTTTTTATTTTGCGTGGGGAATATCAAAATTTGGAAAATACAAAGATAATGTGTAATTTAGCAAAAATTTTATAATATGAATACGGCAACATTATCAACGACAGATATTTATTGGAGTTACTTGAAAGATTTAAGCAAGACAACCAAAATTGAATTGATAAATCTTCTGAGTAATTCATTGCTTGTTGTGCACAATAAGACCAAGAAAAAGATCACTTTGAAGGAATGCTTTGGTGCTTGGGCAACCAACGAAGATGAATATTCTACTGAAGAGTGGATGAAAGATGTAGATGAAATGTGCAAAGGAAAGGTTGATTTTATAACTGAATTGGAAACCTTATGAAGACCAGATATTTGATTGATTCCAATATTCTAATGCACAATCAGCGAGGTTATTTCGATTTGGACCAATATCTCGCCGACCATAAGATTAGCATTAAGAATTGTTTCATTTCTGAGATTACTAAAATTGAATTGGGAGTAGGAGAGATTCTTCTTAAGAAAAAAGGATACAAATTCAAGATTAGTACCGAGGATTTGATTTCAAGTTTTGATGTTTTGCCAATATCGAATGTTATCCCGACATTTATTGAAGAGAAGTGTAGGTTGCAACTGGAAGGTACTCCAATCGAAAATAATTTTGATCTTCTGATTGGTTGTACTGCACTGGTTAATGATATGGTTATGGTAACCGAAAACACAAAGGATTTTAGGAACCTCAAGGGAATAAAACTTGAAAACTGGTTTGTGAGGAAAAAATAAATTCTAACCTGTGCGGGAATGTGGTAAAAATATGAGATTTCCGCACAGGTTAGTGTGATTAAAGTTTGTTGAATAATGTAGTTTTGTAAACTAATTTTTGTAAATCATTGATTATACAGTGTTTATGATTTCGCTACGCACCTTTTTGAGATTATTGAATGCCTGATTTCGCACCTTTTTGAGGTTATTGAGTGTAATATAGTGAACATTTGGTAAGGTTTGATAAACTACTCAGATTTCGCAAGTTAATAATAAATATTCTCTAATAAGGTAAGAGGAGTAAGAGTTTATGAATAAGTTTTTTAAGAGAATTTGTTCGCGAGCGAACGGAGGTTAAGAGCGCGTCAATTGATGCTCTTAGAGAACAAAAACTCAATATAAGTACCTGCAATTGACTTGTGAGAGTTTACATTATTTTTTATCTTTGCAAGAAAAAGAAATTATGGCAAACACAAAAGATTCTCAGATAAGGCAAAGGGTTATTGATCGTTGTCTGCGTAGCGATAGACCTTACAGATTGGTTGAGATTATGGATGAATGCAATGAGGAATTGCAGAGGCGTGGTGAGCAACCTGTTGAGGCAGAGAACACTATTCGCGCTGATATCAAAAATATTGAGGAAATTTATGGCGCTGAAATAGTTACAAAAAAGGAGGGTCGTTATAATTATTGGAGTTACGCTGACAAGAACTTTTCTATTTTTCAAAATCCTCTTAAGGAAGACGAGATTGCGAAACTAAAGGAGACAATCGAACTGATTTCCAAATTCAGCGGGAGAATCAATTTTGAATGGATTGATGATATGGCTGTAAGGCTAAACTCCATAATCGATTATACTCCAGATAATAGAAAGATTATCGGCTTTGACGACAATCCAGATTATGAAGGCCTGAAGTGGATAAAACCTATATTTGAGGCAATTTCAAATAAGCATACCATAACGATTACGTATCAGGAATTTAACCAGCCATCCAAAACGGTAACTGTATCGCCATATTATTTGAAACAATACAACAAACGCTGGTTCCTGTTCTGCAAGGATCCTGAATGGGATTCGCTTTCAATTTATGCCCTTGACAGAATTCTGTCTGTTTCCGTTGCGCCTCAAAAATATGAGGATTGCGATATTGATTTCGACGATTATTTCTATGATATGGTTGGAGTTACCAAACCGAAGAAGTCTGAAATCCAGATAATTAAATTGGTTGTGAAAAGCAAGGCGCTTAATTATATAGAGACTAAGCCTCTTCATCCAACGCAAACCGTAAAGTCCAGAACCGACGACGGCGCAATAATCGTGATAAAGGCTTTCGTGAATACAGAGTTGGAACAATTGATTCTGTCGTATTCTGATTCGATAAAAGTATTGGAACCACTTGATTTCCAGGAAAGAATAAAGACAAAACTCCAATCAGCCCTCGATAATTATCAATAGGTTCAGTTAGATTGAACCTATTTGCCAAAAACTCGCCATATCTTTGCAGTGTCGAAAGACAAAAAGTTTTTTTTATTAAAAAACTTGAAAAATAAAAAACAATTAGTTTAATTTGCAAAAAAGAATAATACTATGATGATAAACAACAATAACTACTCAGTAACCAAGGCTTTCAAGGACTATTTTACAAATTCGCTGGAATTCAATTTCGTTACTGATAAAGAAACAGGAGAAATTATCTCATTGGAAGGTGAATTGGCAATTATGGGAAGTGCCTATGAAATGTTAGATTGCTACAACAATAAATATAAGTTTCTTTATGAGAAAGATCAGAATTTGCACAAAGAAATGATAAACAAAATTATCAGCAACAATCAAATTTTGGGTTCTTCTCCTTCCAATGTATTTAATTATCTTGGAATCAAACATTCCTGCTTTGGAATCATATCGCAGGATATGAATCCAGGGGAGACTGTATTCATTCCTAAAGAAGTATACGCCAATAACAAATACACTATTCTCTATTTATTGGCAAACAATATTAATGTAATTTTTGACAAAACAATTGACGAAATGCTTAATACAAATATGTGTTTCGATAAAATATTTGTCATATTAAAAAGTCCAATCAACGTTGACGAAATCTTACTTGACAAGTATTACTCACACTTGAACCAGGGTGGAACTATAATTGTTAAAACATTTGGAGAAGGGTGCAAGAAGACAAGTCAGCACATTGAATTTACACGAGTTGTTATCGAAAACAACTATCTTAAGGAGGTGTTGTCAGACGATAGGCGATATTCATATTGGGCTCTGTCAAAAAATAATATGTATATAACATTTTTCTACAATACATTTTCTTCATCCAATAATAAGAATACTATACCTTATGGAGATATTGCTTATAATGACAAGACTGGGTATAATGTATTCGCACCAAAATACGTGCGTAAATTTGACACTTCAGAGTGCAAATCAAATACCAATGTCTATAAAATAACTGACATTGTTACTGTTGTGCCACGTGTACCAGAATTGGTCAAAGGAGACTTTATTGTGTCAGGACTTACTGATAACTACTTGAGTTGCGACTTAAAGCCCAAAGACGTAGAAATGCGTACTATGGAAGGTTACATTGTGCCTAACAACAGCATAATTGTCTATAATGGCCGTTTTGTAAAAGTAAAAGACCTTGGAGGCAAAATATATGCGCCCAAGGAATACTATTGCCTTTCATTTAAAGAGAATGATATTGCAATAGAGGATTATTTCTTGAAGGCTCTAAATTCTAAATTCGTAAAGTCTCAGTGCCAACCATACCATCCAAACAATCTCGATTTCGAAGATCTATGGATATGCCTTCCCAAAATTGAGACACAACTCGAAACCATTTCAGAAGAGTCAAAGAAGTGGGCAAAGAAAATGGAGGCTGACAAGCAAAAATCTTACGAGGATTACAAACTTGACATTAGAATGAAAAAGCATTCTTTAGGTCAAACCTTGGCAGATATGAACAACTGGTTCAACCTCTTACAGAGAAATAAAAAGGATGGAATCCTTAATGATAAAGACATTATCGGAAAGAAACACCCTATATCAATTGGTAATATTTTCGAAAAAATTCAGAATGATGTATATACGTTGTTCCAAAAGGTAGAATCTTTTACAATGGGAGATAATATGACCAAAGAATCATTTGAGTTAGTCCCATTTATAAAGAACTTTATCGATAAACACGAAAGTCCATTTTTTAAATTTGAGTTCTGCTCACTATTAAAGGAACTTCCACCAAGCTACTATAGTATTGATTTCTCTAAGGATGCTTTGCGCATAATACTGGAGAATATCGTCAGTAATGCTATTTCTCACGGTTTTGACAAGCAGAACGATAATAACATTATCAGAATAGAACTGATTGAAAAAACATACGATGCTATTGAGTATGAACTAGAGGGAAAAACATACAAATACGAATACTATGACATTCCAGTCAAATATTATTTGTCTCTTGTAGTGTCTAACAATGGCAAACCACTGGCACAAGGGCTTACGCAAGAGAAAATGGAAAGATGGGGAGAGACTACAAATTCTTCTCATACTGGAATTGGTGTTTTCCAAATAAAAGAGTTGTGGAAAAAAATCTTCGAAATGCCAATGGAAGATGACTTGGATGATGAGTATTATTGTCCCGAAAGGCCACTCTATCCTCCTCACGATGAAAAGGATGGAAATTTCGAGATAATATCGAATCCTGATGATGAATACACTGTTTCCTACAAATTCACATTTGGAGGGGAAATAGATAGAAGTACAATTGATGAATATAAATCAACAGGAAGAGATTCAAACCAAGAGATAAAAGATCTATTACAAAACTTAAGAGTATGGAAATAAAAGCACTTTGGGTCGATGATGACCACAGCATTGTTGAGAGCCATCAGCAGATAGCGGAAGCGGAAAAATACGATATCGACCTCTGTCATTTCGACAATTGGCAGAAGGGTCAGGTTGAATTGGAGAAAAATTTCAACGACTATTCCGCAATTATCCTTGACGCTCATTGTGTGCTTAATAAGGGAGAGGCCACAGACGAGTCGTTCTTGTATGTAGTAGGGACAAAACTCAGCGGAATTTTCGAGAAGAAGAATTCTCAAATTCCTTGGTTTATATACTCCGCAGGTCACGAGAAAATCACCAACTTCAACCAGGTGGCTCGTGCAGTCTCTAAAACAAGAGAAGAGTCTTGGGGGCGTGGTATATACAAGAAAGGAAGTGGAGACACAAAAGATTTCGAAAATTTACTTTCTCAAATCAAGAAACTTGCGCCTCAGAACGAGAATTTCAAAATCAAGTATCAGTACCCAAATCTTTTCGAGGTCTTGGATCGCCCTGATTTTATTGATCCCGAAGTTAAAGCAATAATGCTTGATAATCTGAAACATATATATTATGGGACAGAAGAATTAGACTACGAAAATGAATTCAACAAACCAAGAAAGGTTTTAGAGTGCATTTTTAAAGCAATACACAAGAAAGGATTGCTTCCCGACGAATGCGTTAAGAATGGAGAAAACGGAGTAAATCTTAACTATAGTTGCCGATACATTAATGGTTTAAGTTTTATTTCAACAACGAAAAGGAACAAAGAAATCAGATTTGGTGTAGAAGGAGAATATATTCTTCCTCCTATTTTGGGAAATTGTTTGTTCAATCAGGTATTAACTTTATGCAATGCGTATTCACATACAGAAAAAGACAAAACACCCAAGTTCCCAAAATCAATCATCAAATCACTTTGGGAAAGTTGTATTTTAACGCTTTGCGCTGTCATCGAATATTTAGGTGATTATTGCAATGAGCACAATGATGATGAGATTAACAGAATCAAAATGATAGAAATAGGATCGTCGTCACCTAAGCCCAAGAAATAATCCTGCGTCTGGAAGACGCTATCTTGATTATCCGTGTACGCCGAAGGCCGTAGGTCTGGCGTGCACGGATATTTCAGGAGTTCCAAAAGGATAGTAATCACTCAAATATTTTGTCTGGATATTTTTGCATATCCATAAGACGTTTTGAAATCTTTTTCCAAGTCATTTTTTTGTCTGTCATTTTTATTGGCTCGTCAAAATTTATCTCGTCGAAAAAAGTTAGAGCCTTTAGAGGTACAAGGTGACTGACATTGTATTTCTGACGATAAAAGGCGAGCATTTCGTTTAAAGTGAATCTTGAAGAAAGATGTGCTAAGTCAATGAAATCCTTGATTCTTGTTCCGCTCACTGATATGGCGTTTAGTTTCATTGCGCACAAGTCTTCAAGACTGGCAAGTCTTACGCCTTCTATTTCGGTGAATTTGTTTATCCATTTATAGGTATGTGCAATGCAGTCTATTTTTACACCATTGATTTCTCCTTTTACGGTTTCCCTCGCTATGTAGTCCATTTCGAAATCGTATTCTTTTTGAAGGTGCTGTGACAATTCCATCTCGTTGAAGGAGAAATCAGAGAAGATATCCAAATCAATGCTCAGGCGATGCCCGATTTGAAGAGCCAATGACGTTCCTCCTACAAGACAAAAGCCTTCAAATTGCTTGTCGGCCATCATTCTTTTCAACAGTTCCAAAGTTGAGGGGTAGATTGTTTCTGTGTGTAGCATTTCAGGTTTTCCTTTTTTATGTTGAAGAATACGCAAACGAAATTCATATCCTTGGCGTTCATATATTTGATATCGCAAAATGCTGATTTTACGCCTCTCATTCCATACATATTCAGTATGGCGTAGAAATCTTCCAATCGTCCGCGCTCCAAAACCCGCTGAACGACCAAGGTCCTCATTTTCTGAAAGTCGATTTTGTCGAAATCGTATTCCCAAAACAATGATGGACGTAATTTTGCGTCTTTATGTTTCTTATAATCTGAGAAATACATATTGTTTTGTCTTTTTACAAAGATAGGAAATGTTAATGAAATTACCAAGTTTCTTTTTCCCTTTTCCTATCCTGTGCGGAAATGTACCTAAAAAAGTGAGATTTCCTCACTTTATAGGCTGATTTTGGCTTATAAGGTGAGGAAATGTCGAAAAAAAAGTGAGATTTCCGCACATTATAGGATTTTTTTGTTATTTTTGCGTCGGATATTTAATTTTTCAGATTATGATTGTAGGACGCAAATTGGAAACCGAGAAACTTCTGGGACTTCTTGATAAGGATGAGTCGCAGTTTTGTGCCGTGTATGGACGTCGCAGGGTTGGGAAAACTTTCCTGATAAGGGAGACTTTCAACAGGAACTTTGCGTTTCAGCACACGGGACTTGCTAATTCCGATATGGAGGATCAGTTGGACGAATTCCGTGCGTCTCTCAAAAAATATGGTCTCAAGGACTGCAACTCGCTGAAAAACTGGCGTGAGGCTTTCCATAAACTTGCCGAATTGCTGGAACAATCCACCGACAAAAAGAAGGTGGTTTTCATCGACGAACTCTCCTGGCTGGATACTCCGAAATCCAAATTCGTAAGCGCGTTGGAGCATTTCTGGAATTCGTGGGCTACGGCAAGGAAGGAGCAGGATATTGTGCTGATTGTCTGCGGGTCCGCTACCTACTGGATTATCAACAACATAGTGAACAATCACGGCGGACTTCATAACAGGCTTACAAGTCAGATTTTCCTGAAGCCTTTTAATCTGAATGAATGTGAGAGGTTCTGCAATGCCAAGGGGCTGAATTTCTCGCAGACTGATATCGTTGAGGGTTATATGGTGATGGGCGGTATTCCTTATTACTGGAATTATCTGAATACGCAATATTCTATGTCTCAGAATATTGACAAGTTGTTTTTCGGAGAGGACAGTCCGCTGAGAAACGAGTTTTCGTCGTTGTATTATTCTCTTTATAAAAATCCGATTCCGCACCTCGCTATCCTGAGCGCGCTTGGGAACAATCGTACTGGCCTTTCAAGGAAAGAAATACTTGAGGCTACCAAAATGTCTGACAACAAGACATTTGCCTCTGCCTTGGAAGAATTGGAGCAATGCTCGTTTGTGAGGAAATATTACTCGTTTGGCAAGAAGACCAAGGATGCGCTGTTTCAGCTGATAGACAACTTCACGCTTTTCTATTATAAGTATATCCTGAAAAACGAGAGGCACAACGAGGCTTTCTATACCAACAGCATTAATTCTCAGACCCGTGTGGTTTGGCAAGGTCTTGCTTTTGAGAGGGTTTGTCTGAGTCATCTAAATCAGATAAAGCAGAAACTTGGTATCATAGGCGTTAATTCCTGTGCTAATTCCTGGTCGGTGAAGGCTACTGAACTTCACGACGGTGCTCAGATCGACCTGCTCATCGACCGTGATGACAAGACCATAAATATCTGTGAGGCAAAGTATTATAATGCGGAGTTCGCTATTGATTCCAAGTATGCTGAGGATCTCCGTAACAAGATGAATACTTTCAGGATTGCCTCGAAGACCAACAAGACCATTAAACTGACTATGATAACTACTTTCGGTCTCCGCAGGAATGCCTATTCGAGCGTGGTGGATTCCGTGGTGAAAATGGAGGAGTTGTTTAAGGAAGAAATTTTATAGTTTTAAAGACGTCGCTTCGCTCAAAATCTTTTAAAAATCAGTTCAAAATTAATTTTGCTGATTTGCCCGAAATCTCGGGCTAAAATTTGACAAAAATCTTCTTGTCCCTAACGGGACGGGACTGAAAATAATCGATAGAGGTCCCGTAGGGACAGAAAAATTTTTGATTGATTTTGGGCCTAAATTTTGGCCTATCAATCATAATTATAAAAAAGATTTTTGAAAAATTTTGAGCGAAGCGACGTTTCTAAAAATTCATCGAACACTCAATTAATAAAACACAAATTAAATTATAACAAACACAAATCAATTAAAAAAAATGCATAAGAAAAATATCAAGATTGTGCTTACGGCTGTGGTGGTTGTTGCGGTTGCGGTGGCACTGGCTGTAAGGTGCGGTGGCAAGGAGGGAAAGCCTCAGGGATGCCCAAACGAGTGTAAGGTGGCATCAGCTACAAAACTTATTCTGGATACCGACCTCGGAAACTCTACCGACGATATGCTGGCTATGCAGTTGGCGTTTGCGTATCAGGCCGATAATAAATGCGAGGTACTCGGTTTTATGAACAGTAGGCAATTGCCTATGGCGCAGGATTTTGCCGACCGTATGCTCCACTATTACTGCGCCGATAATGTACCTCTGGGTGTGGTGAATGGCGACAATCAGTATTTCGAGATTGTGCCCTATTACCATCTTTGTGAGGTGGAGTTAGCTGACTCTGTGGCGCTGTATGCTGGCACTGGGGTGGCTCTGGAGGAGCGTCTGGAGGCCTGGAGGCTCTACAGGAAGATTCTCTCGGAGCAGGAGGACAACTCGGTTTCCATCGTTTGCGTGGGTATGATGACTAATCTCGGTTTGCTGATGGATTCTAAGGCCGACGAGTTTTCGGACCTCAGCGGTATGGAGCTGATACAGAGGAAGGTAAAGCAACTTGACATTATGGGTTGCTGTTTTGAGAGGGTGCCTCTGAGGTACGAGAAGGGTTTCCTGGAGGTGGAGTATAATGTGGGCGGTGATGTGGCCCTGGCGAAGCACGTTTTGGAGGACTGGCCATCAGCTCTCTACATTACTCCGCTGGAGGCCGGCCTGGATTTCCCATCTGACCACGATAAGATGCTGAAGCTCTACTCTTACAACAAGATGCATCCTATGTATCAGATTTACAGCAACTATGATGAGTGGGCCAAGGGCGATGTGGGTCAGTATTTCTGGGATCCATTGTGCGTGGTTCACAGTGTGGAGGGCGACGGCAGTTTCGAGGTATCAGCCCGCGGAAATATAAAAATAGAGGAGGACGGGCACTCGGTTTTTGAGGCATCAGACTCCGGAAATGTATATATAATAGGTGTGGGCGAGGGTCAGAAGGCAGGCATCAGCGACAAACTGATGGATGTGGCAGGTTTTTATCCTGCTCAGGGTCAGCTACACTAAAAAATATAATTCTCCAATTTGGGCGCAAAGGTAGGGTTTTCTATGATTTTATTCTAAGATTTTGGCAGTTTTTGGCAAAATATTGCAATATACCAATTTTGCTTGGTGGATGTTTCTGATGCGTGTATCTTTGCATTGTAATTAGAAACAAAACTATTGTAAAACACTAAAACTATTGTAAAAATGAGTAAGATTATAGAAAGCGCATTGGAGTTGATTGGAAACACTCCACTTCTGAAACTGAACAACTACAGCAAGAACGCCGGTGTGAAGAATGCCACCATTCTCGCGAAACTGGAGTACCTGAATCCCGCTGGTTCCGTAAAGGACCGCATCGCACTGGCTATGATTGCTGATGCCGAGAAGAAGGGTCTCCTGAAGCCTGGCGCTACTATTATAGAGCCTACCTCGGGCAATACTGGTATCGGTTTGGCGGCCGTGGCCGCCGCCAAGGGCTACAAGGCCATCCTCACTCTTCCTGAGACTATGAGCGTGGAGCGCAGAAACCTCCTGAAGGCTTACGGCGCAGAGATTGTGCTCACCGAGGGATCGAAGGGTATGAAGGGTGCAATTGCCAAGGCCGAGGAGCTCAACAAGGAGATTGAGGGTTCGGTGATTCTTGGTCAGTTTGTGAATCCCGCAAATCCTGCCGTGCATTTCGCAACCACAGGTCCCGAGATTTGGGATCAGACAGATGGCAAGGTAGATATCCTTGTGGCTGGCGTTGGTACTGGCGGAACTCTCTCTGGCACAGGTAATTTCCTGAAGCAGAAGAATCCTGATGTCAAGGTTGTGGCCGTGGAGCCTGCTACCTCGCCCGTGCTCTCGAAGGGTACTGCCGGTCCTCACAAGATTCAGGGTATTGGCGCTGGTTTTGTGCCTGATACTCTCGATACTAAGGTTTATGACGAGGTACTCGCCATCGAGAATGAGGATGCTTTTGCAGAGGGCAAGCGTTTTGCAGTGAGCGAGGGTATCTTGGTTGGTATTTCGGCTGGCGCGGCGCTGAAGGGTGCGTCGATTCTGGCCGAGCGTCCCGAGAACAAGGGCAAGAATATTGTCGTGATTCTTCCTGATTCGGGCGACAGATATCTCTCGACACCTTTGTTCGCATAGTTTTTATTTTTTATTGAATATCTTCCCGCAGGCTCTTTCGGTGGAAAGGGTCTGCGGATTTTTTTTGCGGTTTCGTAGAGTTTGGGGTGGAATTTTTCGGAGGAATGATTAATTTTGAGGTGATTTGAAGACGTCGCTTCGCTCAAAATCTTTTTAAAATCTTTATAGAATTTTTATTGCCCGAAATCTCGGGCGAAAATTTGGCAAAAATCTCTTTGTCCCATATGGGACGGGTTAGTTGATGAGTGTCCCGTAGGGACTGAAAAATTTTTGAATGATTTTGCCCGAGATTTCGGGCTTGACAATCAATGTATTTAAAAAAAAGATTTTTGTGAAATTTTGAGCGAAGCGACGTCTCTAAAAACTTTTAATTTTATCTATTATGAATGTAATTTTGATTAATGGAAGCCCGAAGGCTAATGGCAATACTGCGTTGGCGTTGCAGGAGGTGGCGAGGACTCTGAATGCGGAGGGCGTTGATACTGAGATTATTAATATCGGCAACAAACAGATTCGTGGCTGTATGGCCTGCAACCGTTGCTGGGAGATTGGCAAGTGCGTTTTCGAAGACGGTATCGTGAACGAGATTGCGCAGAAGTTGAACAATGCCGACGGTATTGTGGTGGGCTCGCCCGTGTATTTCTCGTCGCCCTCGGGTCAGATTATCTCGTTGCTGGACAGGCTGTTCTACTCGAATCTCCATACCAACTGGTCGATGAAGGTGGGCGCGTCGGTGGCGGTGGCAAGGCGTGGCGGATGCACCGCTACTTTCGATGTTCTCAACAAGTATTTCCTGAAGACAAGTATGCCTGTGGTGCCGTCGCAATACTGGAATATCGCTCACGGAACCGAGCCCGGAGAGGTTGCCCAGGATTTGGAGGGTATGCAGACAATGCGTCAACTCGCAAGGAATATGGCGTTTATGATAAAGAGTTTCGCCCTCGGTCGCGAGAGGTATGGTATTCCCGAGGAGGAGCCAAGAGTGGAGACGCATTTTATAAGATGACTTTTTCGCACAGATGACACAGATGACACAGATTTTTTTTTACTGAGTTCTACGATTTGTTTTATTCTCTAAGAGGGTAAGAGATATAAGAGTTCTTGATTTTTTAAGAGACGGAATTTTCATTGAAAACTCCTTTTTAGAGTTTAAGAGCCCTACAACTGAGAGGCTCTTAAACTTTTGGAGTAATTTTTGGAAAAAATTACGTCTCTTAAAATTAGTAACGCTCTTACCTCTCTTACTCTCTTAGAGAATAGTGTCATCTGTGCGTTTTTTTTCCTTTCAGAATTTTTATCTTTTGCAGTTTTCTTTTTTGGGGCGGATAGTGATGGTTATTCTGTGAATTCTTTTCTGTTTGGTGTATTATTCTGATATTTTCTGTTTGTTTGGAAAGAATGTTTAGAGAATCTATTTTTGTGTAAAATTTTAATCACGGAAGATATGTCAAGAGGAATAAATACACAATGTTTGCATTTGGAGGAGGACGAGGGCGACTGTAAGAATTTCGGGGCGCTGAGTTTTCCTATCTATCAGACTGCCACTTACGCTCATCTGGGCGTGGGCAGGAGTACGGGTTTCGACTATTCGCGACTTCAGAATCCTACGCGTGAGCACTTGGAGAAGGTTGTGGCGCAGTTGGAGGGCGGTATCGACGCGTTTGCGCTAAGTAGCGGAATGTCAGCGATTACGTTGCTTATGGAGGTTTTCAGCCCTGGCGACGAGATTATTGCCGACTGCGATCTCTATGGTGGTACTATCCGTCTGTTCGACAACGTGCTGAAACGCAATGGAATAGAGGTGAAGCCCGTGGAGTGCTCAACGGCTGATGTGGAGGCCCTCGTATCCGACCGCACCAAGGCCATTTACATAGAGACTCCCACGAATCCGATGATGAATGTGTCTGACATTGCGAAACTTGCCGACATTGCGCACCGACATAATGCGTGGCTGGTGGTTGACAACACTTTTCTCTCGCCATATTTCCAAAATCCGCTCAAGTTGGGCGCCGACGTTGTAATCCACAGTGGCACAAAGTTTTTGGGCGGTCACAACGATACTTTGGCAGGTTTTGTGGTTACCAACAATCCCGAGATTCAGGAAAAACTTAGGTTCCTGATAAAGACCGTTGGAAGCGGTCTTGCGCCTTTCGACTGTTGGCTTATTGAGCGCGGAATCAAGACCTTGGGCCTCAGAATGGAGCGCGCCTCAGCCAATGCGAGAAGTATCGCCGAGTGGCTCCGTGGCCGAAAGGGGGTTAGGCGCGTGATTTATCCTGGTTTCGAGGATCATCCTGGCTACGAGATTATGAAGCGTCAGGCCCGAGGCTTCGGCTCTATGATTACTTTCGAGTTGGAGAGCAAGGAATTGGCGCTGAGTATATTGGAGCGTGTCAGGATGATAAAATTCGCCGAGAGCCTTGGCGGAGTGGAGACCCTGATAACATATCCAACCACCCAGACCCACGCCGACGTTCCCGAAAACGTCCGCATAGCCAACGGCATTACCGACAGCGTATTACGCCTCTCCGTCGGAATAGAGGATTTAAGTGACTTGTTGGCGGAACTGGAGAAGGTTTTTTGTTAGGATTGAACGCGGATGACGCAGATGAAGCGGATTTTCGCAGATTAAAAATTAAAAAAAAACAGCGCAGATCCGCCTAGTCCGCGTTATCTGTGTTCTATTTTACAGTTGTCTATGGAAAGGAATTTGAATTTTGATGAGATTATCGACAGGCGGAATACCTTGTCGTTGAAATATGATTTTGCGGTGAGGCGTGGACGGCCTGCCGACGTGCTTCCTTTGTGGGTGGCTGATATGGATTTCAGGACCTCAAGTTATATTCAGGACGCGTTGCAAGAGTGTGTCAATCACGGAGTTTGGGGATATTCTGATACATTGACGGATTATTACGAGTTGGTGCGTCAGCATTTTGAGAGAAAGCACGGTTACACGTTTGCGGAGGACGATTTGGTGAAGACTCCTGGAATAGTGTTCGCGCTCGCTATGGCCGTTAAGGCGTTCACGAGGGTGGGGGAGTCGGTTCTGATACTTCAGCCCGTTTATTATCCATTCTCGGAGGTGGTCCGCGACAATGGCAGAAATCTCGTGGAATCCACTCTCGTACTAAAAGACGATAATAGGTATCACATAGATTTTGAGGACTTTGAACAAAAGATAGTGAAGAATTCCGTCAAGGTGTTTTTCCTCTGCAATCCTCATAATCCTGTGGCACGTGTCTGGACAAAGGACGAACTCCTGAGGTTGGGCGATATCTGTCTGAAACACAATGTGATAGTTGTCAGCGACGAGATCCACAAGGATTTCACTTTTGTGTGCTCGCACACAGTTTTTGGTAGCATCAGAGGCGACATAGATAATATAACGGTGACTTGCTCGTCGCTCTCCAAGACCTTCAATCTTGCTGGCGGTCAGGTTTCCAATATCATAATCAAGAATCCCGAACTGAGGTCGAAGTTCCGTCACGAGATCGACGCGTCGGGTTATAGTCAGTTGAATCTTTTCGGACTTGTGGCCACTATCGAGGCGTTCAAGAATGGACACGTTTGGTACAACGCGATGATTGACTACGTGCGCCGAAACATTGAGTTTGCGCGTGGTTACATTGAGCGCAATCTCCCGAAGGTGCGGATGATAAACCACGAAGCCACCTATCTTATCTGGCTTGATTTCAGGGCTTACGGCCTCAGCGCCAAGGAGTTGGATGATATAATTGTGAATAAGTGCAAGCTCTGGCTCGACAGCGGTCGCATTTTCGGCGAATCGGGCAAGGGCTTCCAGAGGATAAATGTCGCCTGCCCAAGGAGCGTGCTCGTGGAGGCGCTGAGAAGGCTGACGAAGGCCTTATCCCCAACTTCTTGAATCAATATCGCCAATCCGCCATTTTCCCAAAATCCTCCGCTAAATTTGCGACACAGGAAACATATTACTAACCTATTAATAAACAACGACTATGACACAATGGTTATGTCCAGTTTGCGGTTATATCCACGAGGGAGACGCACCGCCAAAGACCTGCCCGAAATGCGGAGTATCAGGCACAAAGTTTCAGGAAATAGAAGACCAAACCTCCGACTATTGGCCCGACGAGGAAGACGGAAAATCTACCAACCAGTAATTTCTCTCTGCAAACAGGCTTTTATAAATTGCAATTATTTCCTAAATTTGCAACACTCAATTTCAATTTACAACAAACAATCAAAAAATTTAAAGAATTATGACAAAATGGATTTGTCCAGTGTGCGGATACGTACACGAGGGAGAAGAGGCACCTGAGAAATGTCCACAGTGCAAGGTTCCAGGTAGCAAGTTCAAGAAAATGGAAGAAGGTAGCGCGCTTCAGTTTGTAACCGAGCACGAGCTCGGTATCGCCAAGGATATTCCCGCCGGCGCCGACGGCGATTTCGTTCGTCAAGGCTTGAAGGACCACTTTATGGGTGAGTGCACAGAGGTAGGTATGTACTTGGCAATGAGCCGTCAGGCCGACCGCGAGGGCTACCCAGAGATTGCCGAGGCTTTCAAGCGCTACGCCTTGGAGGAGGCCGACCACGCCTCACGTTTTGCCGAAATGCTCGGTGAGGTGGTTTGGGACACCAAGACCAACGTTGAGAAGCGTATGCTCGCCGAGGAAGGCGCCTGCAAGGGCAAAATGGAGATCGCCAAGATCGCCAAGCAACTCAACCTCGACGCTATCCACGATTCGGTACACGAAATGGCAAAGGACGAGGCACGTCACGGCGCAGGTTTCCAGGGCCTTTTCAACAGATACTTCAAGAAGTAATAGAAGTCTGACAGGCTGATAAAAAGACAAGAGCGCTCCGATAATCAAGTATCGGGGCGCTCTTTTTTATTTCTTATCCTCGCTGTAATTCCTGTCCAATCCCACGCTGATATCATAATCTGCGTAGTTGCCACGGAGCCATTCCACAACCTGAGCGCGGAGGCTTATCGGCAGAGTAACCTTGAAGGAATAGACGATATCGAATGAGAGCATTTTGTCTAAGTGGCTGATATAGAAGCCGTGCATTCCGATTACGCCGTCTATCCCCATAACATAACCGCGGATATCAGCCTCCACCCTGGCCTGCTCGGTATCAGCGCCGTGATGAGCATAGAATCCCACAGTGAAGAATATTCCAAACTCCTTGATAACAGCACGTTGGATAATCCTTGTAAGTCTGTGGAGGTCTGAGGCTGATACGCTGTCATCCACCTCCACGTGAAGCGCGCCAATCTTCTGCTCTGGGCCGTAGTCGTGGAGGATAACGTCATAGACGCCATTAACTCCCTCTATCTCACGCACTTTGGCCTTGATAGCCGAAGTAAGTTCGGGATCGCTCCTTACTCCAATAAGTTCATTTATGGGCGAGAGTAGCATTTCGATACCAGCCTTTATGATAAGGCAAGATATCACTGAAGCCACCCAACAATCTATGGAATAGTCAGTTACAAAATACACAATGGCTGATACTATCGTGGCAATGGAGATTATGCTGTCGAACATAGAATCGGCGCCCGACGAAATCAGCGCGTCGCTACTAAGTTCCTTGCCCTTGCGCTTGGTGTAGAGGCCGAGGAAGAACTTTACAGCCACCGTAACGCCGATAATGCACAGTCCCACAACGGAATACTCAGGCACTTCGGGATTTATGATACCCTTGATACTCTCCACGAGCGAGGTACCGCCCGCCACCAAAACCATTGCGGAAATAATCACGGCCGTAAAATACTCTATTCTTCCATATCCGAAAGGGTGCTTGTCGTCGGCGGGACGGCCAGCGAGCTTAACGCCGATAATTGTAATCACCGACGACAGGGCGTCAGTAAGATTATTCACCGCGTCGAGCACGATAGCCATAGATCCCGACACCAAACCCACAATCGCCTTACCCGAAGCCACCACCGCATTGGTAGCAATACCCAGATACCCAGTGCGTACAATTTGCTGTTGTCTGTCCATAAGAAAAAATTTTATTATAATTTTGAAATCCGGTGGACAAAGATAAAAAAAATTGCAACATAACTACAAATACTCATCACCCAAAATATCATTATATAATTTCAAGAATGCTCTTCCATTATTTTTCATAAATTCCTTACGGAAAATATCTTCTTGTATTTCAAGAATCTTTTCTTTTTGCTCCTTAAGAAAAGTTTCTAAATCTTCACCTTTATATAATTCAGGCATTAGATCCTTTATTATCTCAACAACTTTTCGAGAAGTATACTTCTCCTTTAGTCGTATTATTTCGCGAGCCTCAATTTCGTGAGATTGATAACGATTATTGTAATTCAAACAATCCACTTCCTTGTCATAAATAGCCCCATCACTTGTTAAATTTTCAAAAGAGATATTGTATTTTTTGTCTGAATTAGGTCCAACAGCAACAATTCGCTTTGTATCATCAAAATTATATCCATTCCAAGTAGGGCTCAATCGATAAGCGTCTTGTGGCGAAATTTTATTATTGACGACATCATCTATCTCCAAAATATCGGTTGCCCCCTTGGAACCAGAATTACAGACTCCGCAACTTGGCACAAAATTAAACAATGACAATCCGACAATAGGATACTTGGATTTAGGCAAAAAATGGTCTAAATCAAATTGACCTACAATATTCCCTTTATCATTTTTGAAGCAATCAATATAAGAAATATTGCAGTAAAAACAAGTTCTTATCTTCAACAATTCACTTCTTCTTGAGAAAAATGAACGTATTCCTTCACTATAACTATCATAATCAAATAGTTTTTTAATTTTCTTCAATGAGACAATCCAATTGTCACTTGATGAACAATCATCTAGTTCTTTGAGTATAGAAGAAAAATCTTTTGAAGGAACATTATTATTGGGGTCAAATAAAAATAAATTCTTTTTATTTAACAATGAAGTTCTTTTCCTTTTATTCTGAGGCGAATCTTCTGGAATAGACTCTACTTTAGCGTCTATTATGTTTTCAACAGTCGTCTTAATATGACTTAGTATAGCATTGTATTTTCCAACAAACTTAGTTAAATTATCAACAATCACATCGAAAGAACCTATTAAGAGTTCTTTATAAGTTGCGATATCGGTCAATCCCAAAGTAGATTTTATAGACTCCCATTCTCTACTATTATTATCAAAATCACCCTTACTCATAATTGAGCCAATGTATTGATCCCTAAAATCCTCAAGAGCCCTTCCTTTTGGGTATTCTATTCTAAGCATATCAATCCTCTTTATTATTACGGTTTAATATATCAAGTATTTCATTATATTGTTCAGGAGTCGCGTTTTTTAATTTTTCCACAACCTCGTTTCTATTACCATTATACATTTTATCAATCATAAACATAATGGTATCTTTGTAATAACCATCGCCCAAAATTGATTGAATGTATCTGAACCTTGCCTCATTTTGTTTTACTTCCCTGCATTTTTTATTCTTTTTCCACTTATTATATACTTCAACAATTTTCTTGACTTCATTTTGAGCATATTCACCTATAGTTGAACTCATAAAAAAGTTGGAACTCAACATATCGTGAATATTTGCCCCAAAGGTATTGGTATCAATTTCATCACAAGCCTTCTGACTACCATCTGTCTCCAAAAACAATACGTTGGACTTGGGGACATCCGACAACACAAAAGGAGAATGGGTAGCAATCGTGATATTAATACCCTCGATTTTCTGAAGATTAAGACGTTTGATACCATCAATCAGATTGGACACAAATTGTCTTTGCCATTCTGGGTGCAAATACAATTCCACCTCATCGAACATCACATTAATATATTTATATGTAATATCGTTCAATTCCGGACTAGTCTGAATCAAAGAGTTGCGCTTTTCGAACAAAGATTTATATGTTGCCCTATTACGACCACTTTCAATATTCATCAAATCAAACAATAAATTGGTTCTGATATAAAGCAATTGCTTCTCTCCTGAACTGATTTCTGAAATTGGTCTCAAATTCAAGGCATTATCCTCTTGGATATACAACTGATGCTCAAATAATTCTTCAAACAACAAATCTTCCAAAAATACTTTCACTCCATTCAAAGAGAAGTTCTCATTAGGAATCAACTCATCATTAGGTCCCAACAAAAACTTTTGTTTGTAATAATACAATACATTATTGTCATTTTCTTTCTTTACCTCAATCATTTGATTCAAATATATCAGTTTATCATCTTCAAATTTAACAAAATCAGACATCTTTAGATATACTAATATCTGGTGAACCTTATAAAGATTATTTCGATAGTCCAAATCTCCAATATTGTTTGAAATAAAAAGATTACACTCATCAAGATTTTCTAAAAAGAAATCATAAGGTAACATCTTACGTTTCCTTTCTACAAATATTTCTATTGCGTTTTTTATATACATATTTCTTACATATTCAACCCACCTATTTATAGAATCACCCAAAACATCATTAGTGGAAATCTCGTTCATAATCAAATCATAAAAATCCCACCTATTAGAATCAAATTCATTATTATTGACAATTCTAAAAAGAGTATCCTCTGAATACTTTGAATTTGGATACACAATGGCATTATCTTTCCATTTTGTATTATTTATCAAAAATGCACATATCCAATTTGTGTTTTGAGATATATAATTGAAACAATAATCCCTTCTTTCAATGAAAAAATCTGAAAAAGAACTAAAAACATCAAGATAGTTGTTCTTGTAATGTATATTCAGGATATAGAATGACATTATTGCACACAAAAACAAAATATCTTTATGGGTGCGTTCTATAATAAGATCATCAATTGGCTTGACACCGTTCAATGAACTTGCCTCAAAAACAAAATCGTTGAATTCTGTTTCTAAGTTAAGTTCTATATTATAATAATCCCAATGAATCAGTTCTTCAATATTCCCTTTTAAATAATCAATGATGGTTTTATTATTGTTAGCATAGTAATCAGATATACTACACTTAGAATCATTGCTGATTTGTTGGTATTTGCAAACACCTACAAAATATTCAGCAATATTAATAACTAAATAATTTGTCCATTTCGAGGCTATACTATTTGTTTCGCTTAATCCATATGTTTCTGTATAACTATGAACAATCAAATCTCTGCAATTCAAATTGTTTGACCAATTTGAATTATCAATTACATCAGGATTAGGAATATTAAATATAGTCTGATATATTTGAGTCCTGCCATTTATATTACGCAACGGAAACTCGTAACGTTTCTTATCGCTGTTGTATTCTTTGAACAAACACAATTTCAGTAATTTTTTTTGAAGAAGTACATCCTCAAAGTAAGGATTGATCAACGTACTGTGCGAAGAATAATCATTGTTTTCAAAAAAATCACTATAAATACGTTTGGGAGAAACCTTGATAGGAAATCTATAATCAGTGTCATTGATTGAAAGCAATGAATTCAAAGACGCACTTTTACTCATTTCTGAAATGAACGATACATTCTTCGATTTGACTAATGGAGAATCTGTTTTGAACAATTCGTTATTATCCCAATTCCACTTATATGTGTGCAAATCAAATGAATAATTCGAATAATTATAAAACAAATTGAATATAGGTGGAACAATAGACTTATTTTGAAACAAAAAATAATTCGAATATTTGATTCCACCATATTCAATCATTTTTTTATTGGGAATACTTATTTGCAAACGATACCCACCGAATTGATTAAATTCCGGATGCTTTACATCGCATAAATCATCAGCAACTTTAAAGTTTATGTCAATAACCTTCTCATCAATATACAGACATCTTCCTCTGCAAGACATAATATGGATTTTCTCCTCGTACTCGTAGGCGACTTCACAAAAAAGATTTTCAATAAAATAAAGATATGAACGTTCATTATTCCATACAATATATCTTGACGAATAATAAGGGTACAAAATATTATTCATCAGCAACATTATACTATTTATTATTGTTGATTTTCCACAACCATTTTTTCCAACAATACAATTTATGTTAACTGAAGTTTTCCCGACATTATAGATTGAACAAGTCGTTTTCTTTTTACTTTCAACAATTATTTTGTTGTTATTTTCGTCATACTTGTAGCCACCCAAGAAAAAGTACCACCCCTTGCCCTTGGTTTTGTTTTGAAAAGACAATACCTCTTCAAAAGCATTGCTCCACCACAAAGACTTTCTATTTTGAACCTTTTTAATATCTTCGGAAGAATTATTAGGATACAATAATCCTTCCAAAACCTCCTCTTCTGATTTCATATAGAATTTGTTTCTTGAGGTTCCAGTTGAATTGTTGTTATTTCTGACAAACATATCTTGATGCATAAGTCTGTCAGTTTGCTTATCTGGTTTCAAAGAGCGAAAAGCAATCAATTTGAATTCCACATTTTGTTTAGTCCTCGGCATAATATACAATTAAAAATTTCTCAAAACTAATAAAAATAATCCAACAATATTAGTTTTTATGAAAAAAAATTATGACAATGTAATTATAATTGATAAATTTGCACTGAATCAAAATATGGATTGCAATTATGGACTTTCTAATAAAAACAACATTAAACAACAAAGAATTTTGCGAAACGTATATTGCTGAGAATATGGATGAAGCATATAACAAAGCAAGAATTGACGCTGAGCAAAGGAATCCCAATGTCACATTTCCCACTATTGATAAATGTGAGATAGAGGAGGTAATTTCTACCGACAACGACACATTGTCGGCAGAGAAAGACGAATCTACAAATCCAAGTGGATTATACCCTTATGACCCAACATACACTTCGATTGACATAGAAGAAGTTCAATACTCAGTTTTTGAATACTTGCGTCAATTAGGCAAAGGTAGAATAATCATAAACCCTGATTACCAAAGGCACTTTGTTTGGAAACCTGTTCAACAAAGCAAGTTTATTGAATCCGTAATCTTAAACTTCCCGTTGCCACCGATATATCTTAACCAAAACAAAGAGAACAAATACATTGTAATAGATGGATTACAAAGAACAACAACACTAAACGAATTCTTTGAGGACAAGTTTGCCCTCAAGGGTCTTGAGGCGTTGCCCAATTACAATGGAAAAAAATTCTCAGACCTTTCAGAAGCGTTGCAATCTAAATTAGAAAATAAAAAACTAACTATATTCTCTCTGAAACCATCAACTCCAATGGTTGTGATTTATGACCTATTCAATAGGATTAATACGGGTGGAACACAACTCAATAGGCAAGAGGTAAGAAACTGTATATTCATTGGAGAATCAACAAAGTTGTTGTTGGAATTGTCATCAACAATAGAATTCAAGAATGCCATAGACTGGGGTATAAGTCCCAAAAGAATGAAGGACAGAGAAGTAGTGCTTAGATACTTGGCCTTTAGATGGGGGGATTTCCAAAACAATTACGATGGCGATCTAAGCAATTTTCTTGAGACTGTTATGGGGAAAATCAACAAGATGGGAACTTCCAAAATAGAAGAGATCCGAAAGGACTTTTCAAGGGTTATGAAATGGGCATATAAACTATGGAACAGGAATTGCTTTAGAATTAAGACAGCAACTACTAGAGGAGTTATCAACACGGCCATACTGGAAAGCGTTTGTTTATTCCTTGCAAAAAAGGACGACGACTATCTAGAAAGCAATAGAGAGATGATATTGAGCAACTACGCAGACCTGTTAACAGATGACACATATATATCTTCTGTTTCTCGTGCAACGGGTTCAAAACAAAACGTACTTCACAGATTTGAAAAAGCAGAAGAAATATTGTCAAAAAACACAAAACTATGATAAAAAGAATAAATATAGAAAACTACAAATGTTTCAAAGAGAAACAAGAATTTAGCATAGGAAAACTGAACCTTTTCACTGGCATAAACGGAAGAGGCAAATCCTCTGTGCTCCAAGTTTTGTTGTTATTATGTCAATCCATAAGGAAATCGTCTAATCTCAAGAGTCTAACTCTAAAGGGAGATTATATCGATTTAGGCACATATTACGATATCAAAAATTCATACGCTTCAAGCGGTAGCAACATCCATTTTGATTTCTTTCTCGACACACCATCATTGTCCTTAAACTTGGAATACGGGAAAGATGAGAGAAGCAACTACAGATCATCCATTCACAGTTCTACTATTGAGCATTTGACAAATACTGAGCAAAAGTATGTAGATAATTTATTTAAACACATACATTATGTGAGTGCCGATAGACTTGGACCACAAATGTTTATGGAAAAGTTCGATCTTCCCGAAATACTTAATGTAGGCAGAAGAGGAGAATACACTTTCGAAATCCTTGCCCAATCCCAAGTATTAGATTTGTCAGTGAGTGAACAATTATATAGAGGGGAAGACGCCAACTCTCTATTACAGCAAACCACCGAATGGATGGCCTATATCTTGGATGGAGCCAAAATTGATATTAAAGGTGGAACAGACAAAGATAGTTCAGTTTTAACACTATTAGTAAACAATAAGTCAGATGGCAATATGTACAAACCAGCCAATATAGGTTTCGGATATAGTTATATATTACCTCTTATTGTTTCCGGCTTGCTTGCAAAACCTGGAGAAATATTAATCGTTGAAAATCCAGAAGCGCACCTACATCCAAGAGCGCAATCACGGATAGCAGAATTCTTTGCTACAGTAGCCTCCACTGGTGTACAAGTATTCATAGAATCTCACAGCGAGCATATTGTGAATGGAGTACGCATTGCTTGCTTAGAGGAAGGAATCAACATCAAGAATGATGAAGTTTCTATTTTCTATTTTGGTGAAGATTTCACGGTTTCTCAGATTTCAATTAATCCCAATGGGAAACTCTCCAATTGGCCCAAAGGATTTTTCGACCAAAAGGAAAGAGACTTAGCAACTATTTTCCAATTAACAACAAGAAGAAATGGACAATAATTTTTTCCTAACTCAAGATTCCTTCAAGGAAAATAATATATCATTAGAAGAATTTGACAATAGAGTAAGTGTCTTGTCAGAACAAATAAATGATTTTTTTGAAGTTCCTGGCAATACACTCAAATATTGTAGTGACATTTTCGAAAGTTGGCAGTGGAATGGAAAAAATATGTCCGAATTGATATGGAATCCCGATGCGGAATTCGACAACGATTTACGTTCGAAATTGCAAAATATTTTCATAGAAAAAACGTCGTCACAAGAAGACACTCCTTCCAACAACATACAATTCAAGGACACTTCCAACACTTCCAGCAATTGCTTGTTGGCAGAAAAAACTATATCCACAATATCCAATAACCACCAAATAACTCCCAATGGATTAACTTGGTACGAATTCTGTTTGAAATTTATCGAACGGAACCCAGGAACAAGCGATGAGTATCTAAACAATTGCGAAATTTTGTTTAAAAACATCACATTCCTTCCCAATGTACGAACATCTATCAAAAGCATTTTCAACGACTTTAAGAAAAAAATTCTTTCTCATTTAGATGGGTTAAACAGACACATAAGAGAAGCAAAAAATTCAAACGACACTGTCACTTTAAAACAATTATCAACGCTTGCACGTTTTGATGAAGTTGCTTCCTTGGAAGGGAATCACTCGCCACAAAGGAAAAAAGAACTAACTTTCAACAATGTATACTGTGAGCCTCATATCAAACTATGCTATTCAGACAAAAGTGGAGACAACACGTATTATCCAAATCGAATATACTTCAATATGAATGAAATAAACGGAAACGAAGGTTCAGTTAAAATTGGCCATATTGGGAAACACCAATAAATACAAAACTATTTCAGATAACCACAACCAAAACCCGAAAAAATATCGACTTTTGGTTGCGGTTATCTTTTTTATTCAAACAACTGATCCATTGTAATCTCGCTGTTGCAAACCGAATAATTGCTGTTCCTCAAAACACCATAAGTGGTTACAAAGGTGTTCAGAAGGATCATCTTTCGTTTCAATTTCTCACGGAAGAGGGCCGTACGCTCACGAATTTTATCGGCATAGTCGCGGGTAATCGTAAACATGTCGGTGGAGAATTTCATCTCGCAGAGGTTTACGTATCTGTCGGCCCGCTCTATCACCAAATCAATCTGAAGGTCCTTGGTAAGGCAGGTGGTTGATTTTGTGGATATTATGGACAATCCGAGAGCCTTCTTTATCTGATCCGAATGTAATAGACAAATCAACTCGAAAGTAAGTCCCTGCCAGGTATTTATGGCAGGACGGTTGATATTCTTCTGCCAGAAATCAGCCTCCTTATAGTTTGGCTGTATGAATCTGAAATAAAACAAAGTATAGAAATCCGAAAGCCTGAAAACCGCGTCCTTGGAATTCTTGCCAAACTGAGTGTAGTTGATAATGAAACCGCATTTCTCAAGATTGTTCAACATTCGTGTCAAAGTACTTCCCTGAATCTTGGTCTTATTCACGATATCAGTTCGGGTAAGACCCATTTCATATTTGCTTAAAGTTTTAACTATGGTAATATACTTGTCGGCATTGGTAAACAAGGCGTTATACAACTCATCAAATTCCCTGCAGAGAAGTCCGTTTTTAGAGAAACAGAGTTCATCAATATTTTTTGGAAGTCTCCACTGATTGTTGAGCAACGACAGATAAAACGGCACTCCGCCCAGAATCATATAAGTCTGCAAAATCATATACCGATCCCAACAGAAACCATTTTTCTGAAGATATTCCTCAGTCTCGCCAAGAGTGAAGGGCTCAAGGAATATCTGACAAGTTATCCTATTATGCAGACCGCCCTGATTATCAAGAAGTTTGTCATTCATCCACGAAGTAGCGGATCCGCTTGCGATAAACATAATATCGTCGCGGAGCGAGGCCCACGAGTTCCAGAAATACTCCAGCGCCTTCACAAAACGGGAGTTGTGCGAATCTATCCAAGGCATTTCGTCAAAGAAAACAATCTTTTTCTCAGAGCCTGACAGCGAGCCTAAATAATTCTGCAACTGTTCGAAAGCCTGAAACCAGTCCTTAATCTGCAAGTCGAGACAACTTCCCGAAACCCGCCTCAGACAATCGGAAAACCTTGCAAGTTGCTCATTATTAGACAAGTTGTGACCACCAGTATAATAAAAAGCAAACTTATCCTGATACAGACGGCTCACCAGAAACGTCTTGCCAATACGCCTCCTGCCCGAAACTATCACAAATTCCGACCTTGACGACCTAAGGCAACGATCCAGCACCTCTCTTTCCTTATCTCTTCCAATCAGTTCAACCATAGCGAATTACATAAAAATTACTGTACGTTCGACGAAATTTATGACTCTAAGAGGATAAGAGAGATAAGAGTTTGGGGTTTAGAGGCGGAATTTTTCTTTCGAAAAACTCCTCTGATGAGATTAAGAGCATTCATCTGAGAGCTCTTAACCTCCATAAAGTAATTTTTGAACAAAAAATTACTTCTCTTAAAAAAAATTGCTCTTACTTCTCTTATACTCTTAGAGGTAAAAAAACAATTCGTAGAACTACGTGAAAAAAATTACCACCACAAAGATAAACAAAAAAAAGAGAACCGCAACCAAAACCCCAAAAAATATTGAGTTTTGGTTGCAGTTATCATAATAACCGCAACCAAAACTAAGAAAAATATTAAGTTTTGGTTGCGGTTCCCTTCAAAAAAATCATCATAATCCGCTACGGACACAAAATTTTTCACTTCGTAGCGGAATAACATATACGTTAATCCGCTACGAAACCGATTTTTCAGCGTTCGTAGCGGAATAAGAAAGATTGGATTGCGAAAATTACGATTTTTGCACTTTTCTTATAATACTATTAATCAACAGGTTAATTAATACCAAAACAAGAACCTCAACCAAAACTCGGGAAAATATTGAGTTTTGGTTGCAGTTCTCTCACTTCCCTCCTACAAACTCCGCAAACGGATTGTTCTCCTCCATTTTCAGATAATCCTTAATAAAAGTAACGAAACGAGCGCCGAGGGTTTGCTTCTTGTGTTCGCCGATTCCATTAATATTGCCGAACGCCTCAATCGTGGTTGGGCGGTCGGTGGCTATCGAATGTAAAGTCTTGTCAGACATAACGATATACGCAGGACACTTGTTTTCCTGAGCAATGGATTTGCGGAGTTCGCGGAGTTTCTCGAAAAGCACCAGATCCTCCACAGCCCCCGACTGCGGGGAAACTTTCTCCACCCGTGTCCGCTCCTTCCGCTCACGACTCTTGACTCTGAAATCCTCGCGAACAATCACCGCAAGATCAGATTTCTGACGGCCAAACAAGACATCCTCGCCCGCAGTGGTCACCTTCAAATGCTTGTCCTCATCATACGCAATCTCCACAAAACCCATTTGCAACATCTGCAAAAGATAATCGTGCCAGTCGCGCGCAGAAATATCACGCCCAGCGCCGAAAGTCTTCAAAGTGTCGTATGCGTGAGAGGCCACCACAGGCGACATCGTACCCCTCAGAATATCAATCGTGGCTCCAAAACCCACCTGCTCATCAGTCCTCTTGATTGCCGACAGCGCCTTCTGAACTATCATCGTACCCTCAAAACGCTGTGGCGGATTCTTGCAGACATCACAATTACCACACTGACAGTTACTTGTCTCTCCAAAATAATTCAGCAAAATCCTCCGCCTGCACACCTGCGACTCGGCATATTCCTGCATACGGTTCAGTTTTTCAAGGTTGATACCCTTCTGTCCGCTCTCCTCGGCAAACTTGCGCAACGTAATGATATCCTGAAGATTATAGAAAAGAATAGTCTCCGCAGGCAAACCGTCACGGCCAGCACGGCCAATCTCCTGATAAAAACTCTCAATGCTCTTGGGCATATTGTTGTGGATCACGAAACGGATATTGCTCTTGTCGATACCCATACCGAACGCGATAGTGGCGCAAACCACATTAATCCTGTCATTTATGAAATCGTCCTGAATCCTGATACGCTCATCAGACGACAGCCCAGCGTGATATACGCCCACTGATACGCCTTTCTGCCTCAACTTCTCAGCCAAATCCTCCGACCCCTTGCGCGACAGGCAAAACACCACACCGCTCTCGTTTTTATGACGGCTCACAACATCCAGAATCACCCTCAACTTGTCTTGCGCCGAATATCCGCGACGAACATCAAGGCTGAGGTTTGGCCTGTCGAAACTGCTCACAAAAATCCTCGGATTCCGCAGACTCAACTGCTCCACGATATCGTTTTTGGTAATCTTGTCGGCAGTGGCGGTAAGCGCAAGTATAGGACAATCAGGGAATTGCTGATGAAGACTCCCCATTTGGGTATATTCGGGCCTGAAATCGTGACCCCATTGCGAGATACAGTGAGCCTCGTCGATAGCAATCAAAGAAACCTTTACATTCTGCTGAAGCCAGGGAGTCTCCGATATCAGCCTCTCAGGCGAAACATAAAGAACCTTCATACTGCCGTTCTCACATTGTTTTCTGATACTAACAGTCTCACTGTCAGAATTATGACTATTCAGCGCACCCGAGGCAATGCCATTGGAAACCAGCGAATCCACCTGATCCTTCATCAGCGATATCAGAGGCGACACCACAATCGCAGTGCCCTCCATAGCCAGTGTGGGAATCTGATAGCACATCGACTTGCCACCACCCGTAGGCATAAGCACCAGAGCGTCGCCCCCAGCAATCACGTGGTTGATAATCTCCTCCTGCTGAGGCCTGAAGATATCATATCCAAAATAACTTTTAAGTATCTGTTTAGGTATAGATGAATTCACGGCTAGTAATTAATTAGTTAGTTATTTTACTAACACAAAAATAATACATTTTCAGAGGAAAAGCAAAAATAATTGCAAGATAAATAAAGAATTACTACCTTTGCTATCACAACAAAAGCAACGCATTATGAACGACACATTAACAGTAAAGAATTTAGGACCAATAAAAAACTGCGAGGTAGAATTCGGCGACCTGACATTCATTGTAGGACCGCAAGCCAGCGGAAAAACAATGTTTCTGGAGACTTTGTATCTAACTTGTATGAAGAACTTCATAATTCGCAGGCTGAAAGACTATTCCTACAACTTCAAAAACTGGGACGAGTTTGTGCGTTTATATTTTGGAAATACCAAGACAAAGGTATGGGAAGAGTTCACTATATGTAAAATAAATGGAAGCGAACTAATACCCGAAATCGGATTAACTTCTGACAACAAAACCTATATTGAATATATCCCAGCACAAAGATCAGTAACCGTTGCAGACGGAAGATTTAGAAATTTCAACGAATACGAAAAAGAAACACCTTTTGTGTTAAGAGGTTTCAGTGACAACCTAAGGATAACAATCCAGGAAAATGATCTGGAGGACACTCCAACCCTACAAAATATTTATCACAACAGCACAATATACATAGACAACGAAAGTATGGGACAAAGCAAAATGAGAATGAAAGTCTCTAATGCAGACATTCCATTTTCATCGTGGAGTATGGGACAAAAAGAATTCACACCATTATATATATATTACAACAACTATCACACGTTCAACGATTACATAATAATTGAAGAACCTGAACTGGGGCTTCATCCACAAGCAATTATTGAATTCTTAAATTACATATTACGCAATAGCATTTGGGACAATGAGAACTTAAAAAAGAACAAACTCATAATCTCAACCCATTCCGATACGATTATCCAGTTTGTATGGGGACTCAGCAATATTTCCCATATCAACGACAAGTACAAATATATCAACGCTGTTATGGATATGTTAAACGCCAATAGAGAAGACACTGATTTACAGAAAAATCTTGATTATCTTTTCAACCACCGCACCAACATTAAGACATACTTTTTCAAGGACGGTGTCAGCAAAGACATATCTTCATTAGACGCCTGGTCAGATGATCCTGATATCGTGGAATGGGGCGGGCTTACAACATTTGCCTCAAGAGTTGGAGACATAGTAGCGGACATAAATGCTGAAAAGTATGAATAATTTTGAAAATGCAGTAAACAACACTCCCGAGATCAAAGGCAATTTCAAGAAGGGACTACAGGCCTTGGGCAACAATTCGCAATACGTATCAGCCTGCAATAATTCACTGACAGAAGGCAGTGTTGACATTGACAGCGCAACAAAAAACAAATACCCGACAGCCTCACGTTGGGATTACGCTATTGGCTACAACAAGACATTGTATCTGATAGAAGTTCATCCTGCCTCAAGTGGCAACAACGCCGACGAAATGCTCAAGAAATTCTACTGGCTAAAAGACTGGCTGTCATCACAAGCACCATTACTCAACGCAATATCTCCCAAGAAATACCGCTGGGCAAACACAGGGAAAGTAAACCTTCCAAACAGCCAAACAGTAAGGAAACTACAGCAATTAGGACTCAGCCCTAAGGGCAAGGTTAAATTGGAATAGAGGTTTCGTAGCGAAAAAGAGAGAATTGAAAACAAATAAAGTCAAAATATAACCGCAACCAAAACCCGAAAAAATATTGAACTCCTGTTGCAATACTTTTTTTCAAAAATCTAACTTATACTTTAGAAATCCGAAAAATTTTCAAAAATCTAACTTATACTTTAGATTTTTCAATACCAATTATTCTTTACTTTCTAAAATAAAACCTCAAAATTCCACACACTTTCCCTACCCCAAAATATCACATACACAAAAAAGCGGACGCCAGTCTCCCGTCGTCCGCTGTGAAAAAAAACTATTATATGAGTAAAAATTAATTGCTAAAGGTTGTCGTAGAGGTCTTCGGTGAAGGTGAGGCCTCCGCGGTAGCCACAGTAGGTGCGGTTGAAGACCAGGCGCTCGTTCATCGGGAACGAGGCGAGGATAAACTGGATATTCTTCTCGAGGGCCACCTCGCGGTCGTTGCTCGATCCCACGAGCAAGGTGATTTCCTCGGGCTCGTTGAGGAGCGCCTGATTGATCTCGTACTGGTCGGCGGCGAAGATCACCTTGGGCGGACGGGCGTATTCCAGATCCTCCAACTGCGCCTGTATCAGTGCCTTGGACTCATCGCTGAATACGGGCTCAGAGATAATGGCCAATACGGGAGTGAAACTGTAGTCGTTGGCCAAGTAGCGAGTGATTCCGATTACGGTGTTGGAATCGCCCACAACTGCGAACCGTTTCCAGCTTACCACGCCAACCGCCTGAGAAAGATAATGATAGACATAATCCTCCTCCTCTGATATCACCTTCTCTACCAATGCCTTGTCGAGATTGAGGGCCTCGCCCACAGCGCGAACAAACTTGCTGGTATCAGTGGCACCTACCGGAATGCCCGGGAATCGGAGCGATTTTACACCAAACTTGTCCTCAAACTTCTTGGCCGGCCCTTTGAAGAGCCAGGGATTCACGATTATGTTCAATGCGGCGGCGGATGAGTTTCTGATATCCTCTATTCCCTGATGCTTGGTGTGGAATGTATTGACTGTCAGGCCCAGACGAGAGAGAATCCTGTCCAACTCCTCCAAGGCTCCCGACCAGAACGGATCGCGGTATGGCACTATTCCGAAGAGGTTAACGAGTTTGGGATTCTTTGGGACGTCTTTCTTTATCACCTTGGTAATGAAGGTGTTCCAGATAGTATCGTAACCGAGGTTGCTGTCGCCGGAGAATCCCGGAGTAGGAATCGAGTAAACCTCGTGGCCATCAGCTGTAAACTCCTCCACCACGCTGTCGATATCGTCGCCGATGATACCCGCGGTACAGCCCGTGAGCACGAAAAACGCCTTGGCGTCGATGATATCAATGGCGCCTTGTATGGTGGTTCTCAGCTTGTTGACACCTCCAAAAACCACTTCCTTCTCCAACATATTGGACGAGGGAATGGATACTGCGGACACGAACGGCGCGTTCTTGTGTCCGCTCTGGCCCTGATCTGAGGCCGAGGTCTGCATACAACAGCCTGGTCCTGAATGGAATATGGGGCAAACGCCTTCAATGGCTCCCAAAACACTATTGATACCCGCGAGCACACAGCCTCCGCGTGGATTTTCCAAAACTACCGACATTATTTGTTCCCTCCCTGAATTATGTATTTGAATGCGTTTTCGTTGTACCAACTTTCCTTGTAAGGAAGTTTGGCGTACTTGGCAAGTTTCTTGTTGAAACCTGGGTTCTCGAGCTGGTCGGCAATCTTGTTGCCAAGGTACAGAAGGCCGTCGTAGCCCATTGTGGGGCGCTTGCCGTCGAGTACGTGCGTAGTCGGGATTCCCAATTTTGCTGCCCACTCGGGCACACCTATAAAGGCATCAGGGCGAAGTCTATTAACAAGATTCACCTGCTCAAATGGTTGCATATTAGCTATATCCACGATATAATCCTTGTGGATAGTGTTAAGATACTCGATATCGGTCTGCGCGTCGGAATCGTATGTAGGTGTCTCCAACCCCACGAGAACCATACCGAAATCGTCGATGAGCGCGGCGGCGGCGAATGATCGTCCTGTTCCTCCACAGATGAATACGCGCTTGCCTTGAAGCCTGTCCTTCAGCTTTTTAACCAACGGCTCTATTCTCTCGTGCTCACGTGCGATGATCTCCTCCACCTCGGCCTCCTTGCCCAAAACTTTGGCTATTCCGCGATACCATTTGTCGGTGTTTCTGATACCGATTGGCATTACGGTGTGGGAATATGGAATGTCGTAGTCCTCCTCCAAGGTCTTCATAAACTCGTCGGCGAAAACCTTGCAAATGGAGGTGGAGGCCACGGCGGCGGGTATGCGCTTGATTTTCTCGAGCGATGAGTAAAATGGTATGTAGTTGACTGATACGCCTATCAACTGAAGCATTCGTTCCATTTCCTTCTGATCGGCATAACTCACGGTGGTAGGCGCGAAAAGGTTCACCAATCCCTCCTGTTTTGGGAGTTTCTGCTTCTTGAGAATGTACTTGTTGATGGCGATGAAGGCGGCGTCGAAACCCGAGGCGCATATCTTGCTCTTGAATCCCTCGCAATGGATTGGCACAAGGTGCACTCCAGGGTACTCGCTGGACATATCAGCGCAGATAGAATCTATATCGTCGCCGATGATTCCTGATGCGCACGAGGTATATACAAACACGATTTTGGGATTGTAGCGCTCCACGGCCTTGGTGATGGACTCGCGGAGTTTTGCCTCGCCTCCAAAAACCACGGCCTTCTGGTCGAGGTTGGTCACTATGATATGGGGATTCTTTATGTTTCTGATGCCTCTATGGGCCTGACCTACACGGTACATATCCACAGCCATTATGGTACAGCCTACACAGCCTTGTGGCGAGTGCGAGACGAATACCGAATCCTCGAGGCTCATCATTGCGGCCATAGAGTTAATCTGCTGACACTGAAGTCCTTGTGCGAAACTTCTGTCGGCTTTTTTCAGACAACCTTTCTTGAAGTTGTCCTCGGCCTCGGCACCCGTAGTTCCAAGGTCGTTGAGGCGTCCGGGAATCGACTCACGAACGCCAGAATATTGTATGGTTGACATTTTTGCGAAAGTTTAAAGATGAAAGAGTAAAGTGTAAAGTGGAAAGTTTAAAGTGGAAAGTTTAAAGTGGAAAGTTTAAAGTGGAAAGTTTAAAGTGGAAAGACGGCACCTCATCAGTAACGCTCTTTAAACTTTACACTTTAAACTTTTTCTTAATCCACTTTGTAATCCTTATTGAACAAATTGGTAGTCAGGTATCTGAGGCCTGTGTCGGGAAGGAGGGCAACTATGGTTTTGCCCTTATTCTCGGGACGCTTGGCCAACTCTGTTGCGGCGTAGAGAGCGGCGCCAGACGATGCTCCCACCAATATGCCCTCGTATTTGGCCAACTCGCGAGCGGCCTTGTAGGCGTTGTTGGTCTCCACGAGGTAACGCTCGTCGTAGATTTCGCGGTCGAGAGTGGCTGGAATCTGCTCCAATGGAATCTCCTCAAACGGATGAATACCAGTGATTTCCTCAGGAGTTGGATTTTCTGCCGAGGGTATGGAATTGTAGCCGGGCTGTACTGCAACTATTTTTATATTCTTATTCTGAGACTTCAGATAACGGCCTGTTCCTGATACTGTTCCGCCTGTGCCGACTCCGCCCACAAAGATATCAACCTTGCCGTCGGTATCGTTCCAGATCTCAGGGCCCGTGGTATTGAAATGCGCCTCAGGATTGGTCTGATTCTTGGCCTGAGCGGTGAAATATACGTTCTTGAAATTCTTGTAGGTCCATTTCTCCAAAGCGTCGAACATAGCGATAGCGTCGCCACCGGTTTTCTCGGCAACCTCAGCCACCTCCGGAACACTCAGAAGGTCGATAGCCTCGCCACCCAAAGCCTCAACAACCTGAAACCTCTCCTTCGAGACGTTGCCAGGCATATAGACCCTGAACTTGTATCCCTTGGCGGCGGCGATTCCTGCCAGACCGATTCCAGTGTTACCGCTTGTGGCCTCCACAATAGTATAGCCAGGTTTCAGGAGACCCTTGCGTTCGGCGTCCTCTATCATCGCGAGAGCGGCGCGGTCCTTAACGCTCTGGTTAGGATTGTAATACTCGATCTTCACGAGAATCTCAGCCTCCAAACCCTTGGCATTGAGATAATTATTAACCTTCAAGAGCGGTGTCTTACCCACCAGCTCGGTAATGGAATTATAAATCTTACTCATCTTACAATAGCTTTTTGATTTTTACACTGCAAAGTTAGATTGAGTAGATATTTTTTCCAAGGAGATTGAGTATTTTGGAAGGTTTTGCTGAGATTGGAGAGTGGAGGAGAAAATTTATAAGGAAGAAGGGTGTAAAGAGAGGGGAAGAGAGATTATTTTTCGGAACAGAGTCTTCCCCTAAAATAATTAATACAACATTCCAAAGATCCACAAAGGAATCTTGTTGCCGAAACCAGTTTCGAGTCCGTCAATGGCCAAATAACTATTCGGGATATCTTTTATCTGATCGAAGCCCTTATACTGTCCTCCTATCTCGAAAAGGTATTTGCCGTTTACCAGAAAATCTCCCTTTTTGGGCATTTGCAATTCAAATTTTGTCTGCAACTGATTCATAAAGAAAGTCTCACGAAGATTTCCTATGTCAGGATTGTTAGACAAAGCCACCATAAGGTTCGAGTTGTTGAGATACACTTTCTCGGGGGCAACCAAGTGTTTGTAGTTTTTCAATTCTTTTGTCAAGAGAGAAAGAATATTTGCCCTATCAAGGGTATATAGCATTTTCAGACAATTGTCGCGAGTTGTGTCGAGCGCAGAACACAATTTACTTATGTTGGGTTCAAATGGAACATTATGCGCAATAATCATCAGAAGTTTTTTAACCTTTTCTATAGATGAATATGATATCTCCATAACAGAAGGCACGTCGGTCTCTATCACCAACTGAGCGATAGCGGACAACTGGGAATGGAAATCACGGCCCGACTCCTTGAAGAAAGGATAACAGCCATAGTTCATATAATCGGAGAAATGCTTGAGTATCTTGGTCTTTGAGCAAATGTCTATTGCCAGCGAAACGTGATTTCGCATTATCTCGTCAAACGGCAGAGGCTCAACAGTAAAAGCGTCAACATATTCCAAATATTCCCTAAACGACATAACAGGAAGCGTGTACAACGACTGACGACGCGATAAGTCAACCTTAGAATTGTCGATCTCCAACATTGACGAGCCCGTATACACAATCTTAAGATCTGGATAGTTGTCGTAAAAGTTCTTCAGATGATTGGACCAATCCTTATACTTATGCACCTCATCAAAATACATATAGGTGTATCCGTGTGTATAGAGAAACTCAACCACAGACTGCAAATCCATAGTCTTCAAGCGCATATTGTCAAGGGAAATCCAAATTGCCTCATTCACATTTTTATGAGTTTCCTTGATATGCTGTAACAAAAGTGTTGTTTTCCCAACTCCACGCGCACCCATAATGCCAATAAGTCTGGCGTCCCAATTAATCTCGTTATGCAGAAATCTCTTGAATTTAAGACTAACATTAGCCAACCGCCTATGGTAAATATTTATAAGTTGCAGAATATCTTGTTCTTCCATATCAATTTCATTTTTATAATCAACTGCACAAATATAAGAAGTAAAACAATTTCAAGCAATAAATTTAACATATTTTAAACCTTTCTAAAGGTGAATTTTTTATAATTTTTCGCTTTTCGAAAAGTGATTTTCGGGATTATTTTCGCTTTTCGAAAAGTGAAAATTTGGTGATTTTACCTCCCATCAAAAATATTCTCTAACTATTCCTGTATTTGAAAAGATATTTATATATTTGCAGAAAGAAAATAGTACTGACGATGAGACGATTCAACACTACGGGGAAGTGCAATCCTGAGATACATTATATGGTAAACATTGACAGACAGGTGGAAGACGCGGTCTTGCTTGTGGGTCAGGGCGACTATTTCTGTATCAACCGTGGACGTCAGTATGGCAAGACTACTACTCTCAACTCGCTGGCCACACGCCTGAAAGACGATTACTGCGTTTTTAATATCAGTTTTGAGGGGTTGGACGATTCTGTATTCTCGAGCGTGGGAAGCGCCTGTGCCGAGTTTCTGAAAATCCTGAAAATGCACTCCAAGGTAAACGGCGCGTCTAGCGATATGAAAAGCCTATTGGCCAATGCTTTGCCATTGGGTTGCAACGAGATAGGAACCACAGAATTCACGGATATCATAAACGAACTCTGCGGAATATCGCCCAAGCCGATAGTGGTGATGATAGACGAGGTGGATCAGGCAAGCAACAACGACGGGTTCATAAAATTCCTTGGGGTATTGAGGAAAATGTTTCTTGCACGCGAAACCTTCGGAACCTTCAAGTCGGTGATTCTTGCAGGTGTCTATGACGTTAAAAACCTTAAACTTAAAATCCGCACCGACAACAATCATCAATACAACTCGCCTTGGAATATTGCTGTTCCGTTCAACAGCGATATGAATCTCCCTGCCGAGGGGATTGCTGGAATGTTGGAGCAATACAAACACGACCACAATATCAACTTCAACAGCAAAGAGATAGGCCAACTTATCTACGATTATACTTCAGGCTATCCGTTTCTGGTGAGCCGTCTGTGTCAGATTATCGACCAAGAAAAATTAAGTTGGGACAAGAATGGCACTCTGAGAGCCGTAAACCTCTTGCTGAAAGAGGGCAATACACTTTTCGACGATATCCAGAAGAAACTCACTCAGTTTCCAGGACTCTCGGACCTTCTGAAATCGATTATCTTTGGCGGACAGCGCGTGGCGTTCAACTATTACGACACTGATATCAACATTGCCTCAATGTTCAATTTTGTAAAGGATGACAACGGCTCCACCAAAATATCCTGCCGAATTTTCGAGACCTGGCTCTACAACTATTACATTTCGCTCTGCAAATCCACCACAATATACCAGAATGGTGAATACGAGAAATCGCAGTTTGTCCACAATGGTTTTCTGGATATGAAGGGGCTGATAGAGCGTTTCAGCGTGCATTTCAACGAAATCTACCGGCCAGGAGAGGACGACAAATTCGTGGAGGACAACGGAAGGAAGATTTTCCTAACGTATCTGCGCCCGATAATTAACGGTGTGGGGAATTACTATTGCGAGGCTCAGACCCGCGACCTTACACGTACCGACATTATAATTGACTATCTGGGTCAGCAATATATCATAGAATTGAAGATATGGAGAGGTAACGCCTACAACGAACGTGGCGAGCAACAATTGCTTGAATATCTCGACTATTACCACCTCCAAACTGGGTTTATGGTAAGTTTCTGTTTCAACAAAAACAAGCAACCAGGTATCAGGGAAGTCCAAATCGGAAAAAGAAAAATCATAGAGGCAATAGTCTAAACAAAAAAAATCAGGCGTCCAGCCTCCGCCGTACGCCTGACAAAAAATCTATTGTGTGAGTAAAAATTAATTAAACCTCTGAACTGCCACGGTGTAGATATCCTCTATGAGGCGGATTCCGCCTGTGTAGCCTACGTAGCTGTCGTCGAGGACCACCTTGTCCTGAACGGGCCACGAGATATTCAGGAAGTTGCCCCTGAGGCTTTCCGTAACCTCTTTCTCGTAGTAGCCTCCAAGTATCAGCGGATAGCCGTGGTAGTCGTGTTGCTGAATCTCCTCGTGGATCTTGAAGCCGTCGGTCTCGAACGAAACCTCTGCCTCGATGCCGTAGTTGAGGTTCTTGAACTCCTGGGCAATGGCCTCGCGCTGATCCTTCGGGGTATCGTCCACCACATACTGACGCGCTGGCACAAGGCCGAGGTCGTTTACAAGGAACTTGGTGACAGCCAGCGAATACTGGGCGTCGGCCACTGTCGTGAACTGCTTGTTGATAACGCGGTTCTCAAGGAAGAGGTCGGCGTAACGCGATATCAGGTAATAGAAATAATCCTCGTGTTTCTTGATCACCGATTCCACCTTTGCGGAATCCACGCCTGCGAACTTGCCCACCTCGCGGAGAAACTTGCTTGTCTCGGTGGCGCCAACGGGTAATGTGCGGTAGTGGAGGAATGGAGTTCCGAATTTCTTCTCCATTTTCCTGACGTTCTGCAATCCCACCCAGGGCGATACCAAGAGGTTGAACTCGGCCTTGGGTATCAGGTCTATGTTCTTGATTCCGTTTCCGTAGCCGAAAATCACGTTTGGCGTAAGGTCCAGTTCCTCAATCAGTTTCGAGAGTTCCCTGTAGTTGCCCAGCCAGAAGAGGTCCTGATACGGAACGTCGGCCCAGATATTCACGAGGCCTTTCTGTTTGGTGTCTGACGGCTCCAGATATTGATCCACAATAGCGTCTATCACCTGTTCGTGACCCTTGTAGTTGTTGCCCTTGAAACCTGCCGTGGAGGCGTAGATTACGGGTTTGGGAGCGTCGGCAAACTTTGAGACTACCTCCTCGGTGTCGTCGCCCACAATCTGTGGAATACAGCCCGTGAGCACCACGTAGAGGTCGGCGTCCACCACCTTGAGGGCGTTCTCTATTGTGGTTTCCAGTTTCTTGACACCGCCAAACACCACGTCCTTCTCGTTGATACTGGTGCAGGGGAAAATGTTGGGCGAGAAATATCCCGAACTTCCGGTGGATTCCGAAAGTTTTTGGGCACATCCAGGACCCGAGTGCAACACTGGCAATGCCCTGTCGATTGCCTGAACGGTCTGCATTGCGGCCAATGCGCATTTGTATCTTTGCTTGTCTAATATCTTTGCCATTATTTTGCCTCCTCTAAGAATTTGTCAACATTTTGCTCGTACCACCATTTAGTGTATGGAAGTTTGGTTCGTGCGGCCAGGTTTTTCTCGAAACTGCGGTTCTTTATGGTATCCACTATGGTCTTGGCGAATTCCAGCGTGTGCTTGTATCCGAAAATCATATACTCATCGGCTACGTAAATTGCTGGTGTGCCGTTCTTTATGGCCCAAACGGTGGATCCAGGGTGACGGCTCAGGTACATATCGGGCTTGTACTTGTTCAGAATATTCATCACCTCGTAGTTTTGTTGGTCAGCCACTGAGGCTTCAAAATCTATGTTGCTATCCAGCAAATATTTCATCGAGGGAGGCACGTCGCCGTTCTCGTATTTCTTGTCGTAATGCCAGGCCAGAGCCCACACCACCTTGACTCCCAACTCGTTGAGCACCCTCGAAACCTCGAATGTGTAGCCAGGTCCCATTCCGAGCACGGCGGTGAGTCCCTTGAGTTCTTTCTTCACCTCCTCAATTTGAGGGAGATAGATAGCGCGCTGTTCCTCAATGTATTTCTCCACCTTATCTAAACGGTTGGTTACCTTGCCGATCTCGCGGAGCCAGGTCTCGAAGCCCACAATTCCGCACTGATTGATACTGCGCACGTATGGCACTCCGAATTTCTCCTCGAGTGCGTTGCCGAGGTAGTTGCCCAAAGTTCCACATATACAGGTGGTTGCCAAGGCTTCCGACAAATGCTCCAACTCCTCCACGGTACTGTTGCAGTAGAGGAAAGTCGGCTCAAGGTCAAAATTCTTGAAAATCTCGATAATCTCGGGTCTTGCGCTCTCAAAGAAGTTCTTGAAATTTATCTTGTTGGTGCTGACACCCTCGCGCCTTGGTTTCACTATTCCCTGAAGCACGGCGTGGTCAGAAATATCGAAACCCGTGGCCCAGATTCTCGACTTGAAGCCCTCGCAGTGTACGGCCACTACGGGAACCTCTATCTCCTCGCTCACCTCCTCCACAATGCTGTCGATATCCTCGCCGATAATGCCTGTGGCACAACTGCTTGATACAAAAATTGCCTTTGGATTGTATCGCTTGTTTACCTCAAGAATAATCTTGCGGAGGGCCTCGGTGGATCCGAAAATGGTGTCCTTCTCGTTCATATCGGTGCCCACGTAAACGGTATTGGAGGTTACGCCACGTTTCTTGGCCATTACCCTCGACATATAATATGACGAACTGCTTGTAACAGAACATCCTGAGGGTCCGTGGTGGATGATTGCCACGTCTCTGATAGCGGCCAACTGCGAGAGTCCGCACATAGAGAGACAGGTGCTTGACTGCGAGAAACAACGCGAACATCCTTTCAGTGTTCCACATTCGGTCTTGGTAGCCAAGTCTTTCAATGAACCAATGTAACCCGTAATGGATCCAATCCTGTTCTCACGGGTTCCAAGGTTCGAGGTATTTAAGTTTATTGACATTTTTCTGAAAGTGTAAAGTGTAAAGAGTAAAGTTTAAAGATGAGAGTTTAGAGATTAGAGATTAGAGGACGCGCCTCGTAATTCGTAATTCGTAATTAAACAACCTCTTCGTTAAACAAATTGGTTGACAGATATCTCAGTCCAGTGTCGGGGAAGATTGCGACAATCTTTTTGCCCTTGTTTTCGGGCAGAGAGGCCAGTTTCTTTGCGGCGAACAATGCGGCGCCCGACGAGGCTCCTATCAATATTCCGTCGCTTTTGGCCACCTCGCGTGCGGCGCTGTATGCCTCAAGTGCCTCCACCACAATAACTTCATCGTAGATTTTTCTATCGAGCACCGACGGCACCACCTCGTCAGGAACACCTACAAAAGGATGAACTCCTGTAATCTCCTCGGGAGGATTTGGTATGGCATCAGAGGGCAGGGAATTTGGTCCGGGCTGAACTCCCACAACCTTTATGTTAGGGCTCTGAGACTTCAGGTATTGACCTGTGCCAGTGATAGTTCCGCCAGTTCCAACGCAAGCCACGAGGATATCAACCTTTCCGTCGGTGTCCTCCCAAATCTCGGGGCCAGTGGTTCTGCGATGAACGGCAGGGTTGGCAGGATTAGAGCACTGATCCACAAAGAAAATATGGTCTTGCTTATCGAGCACGTTTTCCTTTAGCGCGGCTATCGCGGCCACAAAGTCGCCATTAGTCTCCTCCAAGGTCTTTGCGATAACGGGCTCCTCGGTGAGTTTTATGGTTTTGCCTCCAAAAGCCTTTATCACCTTGAACCTCTCCTCTGATACTTGGTCCTGAATGTAAACCCTGAAAGGATAGCCCTTTGCGGCGGCGATAGCGGCCAGGCCGATTCCGGTGTTTCCGCTTGTGGTCTCCACCACGGTATCGCCAGGCTTCAGAAAACCCTTGGCCTCGGCTTCCTCTATCATCGCGAGGGCGATTCTGTCCTTAACGCTCTGATTTGGATTGAAATATTCCAGTTTTCCGATAACATCAGCCTCAAGGCCGTGTTTCTTGGCGAACCCGTTAAGTTGTAGAAGCGGAGTCCTTCCCACAAGTTCTGTTATAGATTGATGAATGTTTGGCATAGTACTTTTAGTATTTTCTTAATTAGTATCTCGCTGTATTTTTACACTGCAAATTTAGAAACAGTAGAATTTTCAACCAAGAAGATTGGGAATTTTGGAGGATTTTGCTGAAATCAGAAAATAGATTAGAATTTTTAGATAGAGAAGTTATGGATTATTGGTACGGGGAAGATATTTATTCTTTTTCTATCCCCTCACCCTGAAACCTCTGTTGTCTATCTTGAAATAATAATCCACGATTTTGTCCAGCGCCTCATCCACACGGCAGGAAATGTCGAAGGCTGATATCGCGCGTCCCTCAAGGTGCTTGAGGATATGACGGCCTATCTTGGTGCAGACCACGGCGCGACAGTCGTCAACCAATGAAAGCGACTCCGACTTTCCCTCGCCGTGATTGCATCCTGAATGTGAGCCGTTGCAACCTTCCTGCGACTGACACCCTGTATCAGCACCCGAACTCTGATTCCTGCGGAACTCCACCTCGGAATACTCACGGCCCTCCACCTGATAGATATGGAAACCGTCAGCCCCGCCAAACGTCTGATCCACAACAACATTGTCAGACGAGGCAATAGCAATTTTGTAAATCATAATGCATAAAATTATAGAACGCTGATAACGCGGATTGAGCGGATTATCGCTGTTTAATTTTAAAAATCTGCGAAAATCCGCCCAATCTGTGTCATCTGTGTTCCAAGTAACTAAATGTGGTAATCGTCCTCAATATTGTCGAAGAGGCCGAACTCCATAAGGATTTCCTCGAGGCGCTCCTGAGTCATCGGGGTTGGGATAGTGAACATCTCGTTTTCGATAACCGCCTGAGCAAGATTGCGGTACTCCTGTGCCTGGTTGCACTGAGGATTGTATTCGATAACGGTTTTCTTGTGGATCTCGGCTCTCTGAACCACATTGTCGCGGGGAACAAAATATAGCAACTGAGTGCCAAGCTCCTTGGCGAAAGCGCGCAGAAGATCGTGCTCGCGGTCGCAGTTTCTTGAATTACAGATAATTCCGCCCAGACGCACACCGCCGGTCTTTGCATATCTGCGGATGCCCTTGGCAATATTGTTGGCCGCGTAGAGGGCCATCATCTCGCCCGAGGCCACAATGTAAATCTCCTTGGCCTTGCCCTCGCGGATAGGCATAGCGAAACCACCGCACACCACGTCACCAAGCACGTCGTAGAATACATAATCGAGGTCGTCGGTATAGGCGCCGAGATTCTCCAACATATTGATAGAGGTGATGATACCACGTCCGGCGCAACCTACGCCAGGCTCAGGACCACCCGACTCCACACAGCGAGTACCGCCAAATCCAGTACGCATAATCCTGTCGAGAGCTATATCCTCGCCCTCGTCGCGGATAGTATCGAGAACTGTCTTCTGGGCCAGACCGCCGAGAAGAAGACGAGTAGAATCCGCCTTTGGGTCACAGCCCACAACCATTACCTTCTTGCCGTGCTCCACGAGTCCAGCGGTAAGATTCTGAGTGGTGGTAGATTTACCAATACCACCCTTTCCATAAATCGCTATTTGTCTGATTTCTGCCATTTTTATTTAATAGTTTAGAGTTTGGAGATTAGAGATTGAGTTTTTAAAGTTTAAAGTGTAATGTTTAAAGTGTAAAGATTCTTCAGAAGCCAGTCTTTACTCTTTACACTTTACTCTTTACACTTCTTATTCAAACAACCTCTTAATCTCGTGATAACTGTAAATTTTCTCCAACGCGTCGGGAATGTCGCCCGGCAATGCCATTGGAACAATGTTTTGTTTCTGAAGCTGTGCTATTGCGCCAGCGCCGATCCTCGAGGCCACCACATACTGACAGTCTTTCAACCTTTCTACATTCAGTTCCATTTGACTCTCAAGATGATAACCGCCCCTGCAAACAGGATTCAGCGACCTTTTCTCTACAAAAATCCACTCATCCACAAGGAACTGATAAATGTAGAAATCCTCCGCTCGTCCAAAATGCATATCCACATCGTCGCCATTACTCGACGCGACAGCCACTCTGTAATGAACAACCATTTTTTAATTAACAATTAAGAATTAATAATTAAGAGCGCAATCAATTAAAGCCTAATGGATTAGCCAAGACATAAATTATCACGAATTAAAATAAATTGATCAAAAATTTTCTCAATAAAAGTAATTTTTGAAAAATTCTTGGTAATTTTTGATAATTTTTGTTCCTGACAAATTGCGCCACGGCGCAAGGCTAACCGTGCGAGAAAGTCTCCTCGACCTCGATTTTTTGTGAATAAACCTGATCGGCGAAGTCGGATTTTCCAGGAACTCCCACGGCGTCGGCTCGGCAACGGTTGCAGTGACGGAAACAACTGATATACTTCTCGGCGTCCTTGCGGGCCTTCTCGATCTCGAAACAGTAGGGAGCGTGCTCGTCGGCAAGTTCGGCAGTAGGTATCAGCGGAATGATATTGTAAATCTGAACACCCAACTCCTTCATCTTCTTGGCGATAGCCTCAATATGTTTGCCGTTGATCCTTGGCACCAAAACCGTGTTCACCTTTACGGTGATACCAGCCTCAGTAATCTTCCTGATACCGGCCAACTGATTCTCGATCAGGATTTTCGCGCCCTCAAGAGCGTCGTATCTCTTGCCGTGGTAATAGACAAACTTGTTTAGTTTTGCCTCAATCTCAGGGGCAATGGCGTTAACGGTCACTGTAAGTGAATCTATACCTGACTCTATCACCTCACCGGCCTTCTCGTTCAGGAGCAAACCGTTGGTGCTCATACATTTGATAAGGTTAGGAAACTCCTTCTTAATCAACTTGAAAGTCTGAAGGGCGTAAGGCGTAGCCAGCGTGTCGCCAGGACCCGCAATACCCGCCACCGTGATCTCGGGACAAATCTTGAGAGCCTTGCGGAGAATCTCGATACTCTCCTCGGGCGTTATCACCTTCGACGTTACGCCAGGTCTATTTTCTGTATCTGATATCACCCTACTGCAAAACCTGCAACCGATATTGCACCCAGGACTCACAGGCAAATGGATGCGCCCCACATTTGCAGGATGCTGTCCAAAGCACGGATGATTATCTTGAATATTCTTACTCATTGTTACAATAGTTTTTTGTTCTTATTACACTGCAAAATTACAAACCGTGGAATATTCCACCAAGCAAACCGAAAACTTTAGATATTTTTGCTGAAATCTGTGTTTACGAGAGAATATTAATAAGGAATTATAAAAGAATGAGCGGGCGAAGGAGATTATTTTTCGGAAAGGGGGGGGCATTGTTAGTTTACAAAACACATACGCTTTTTATTATACTCCATTTTGAAATAATTTTTCATTTCTGTATCTTTGCATTATCAATCAAACCCCATAAAACTATGATTAAAAACTTGATTCTTGATTTTGGAAAGGTGTTGGTGGATTATGACTTCAATGCCTTCTTCCGTAATTATATTCCTGATACTCAGCGTTGTGAGGCTGTTATCGGCATTATCAACAATCCTACAGTGCAGAACGCTATGGATTACGAGAACGTTCCCGTGGCGGAGTTTATCGACAGTCTGGTATCGGCTAACCCCGAATATGAGGCCGAGATAAGGTACTTCGACGAGCATTATCCCGAAATCGTTACAAGCGAGATGGCTGGAATGAGCGACCTCCTGAAATGCTACAAGGACGCGGGCTACAAACTCTACGGCCTCAGCAACTGGTGCAGTAAGGTTTACAAGACAATGGCGCAGTTCCCGATTTTCAAGTTGCTCGACGGATACGTGGTGTCGTCAGAGGAGCACCACATAAAGCCCAATCCCGAGATCTATAACATTCTCTTTCAGCGCTTTGGGCTGATACCCGGGGAATGTGTATTCGCCGACGACAAGGCCGAGAATATCCTTGCCGGCGAGAAACTCGGAATGCCTGGAATCGTGTTCACCACGGCGCTCGACTACGCCGAAAAGTTGGAATCCATAATAAAGAAGTCCTTATGAATCAAGAGCCTACAGATACACGTGAGCGCAGTATAATGCGGATAACGCTTTGGGGAGCGGTGGGCAACTGTGTGCTTACTCTCTGCAAGGTGGTGGCGGGCATTGTGGGCAATTCGTCGGCGATGGTGGCTGATGGCGTTCACTCGCTCTCCGACCTCATCAGCGATTTCATAGTGGTGGTTTTCGTGCGGATTTCGGCAAAGGGGCAGGACAAGGAACACGACTATGGCCACGGCAAGTTTGAGACCTTAGCCACTCTGATAGTCAGTATTTTGCTCTTGATAGTAGGTGTCAGGCTCCTGATGAGCGGAGTGGATTCCATTCAACGTTTCCTTGCAGGCGAGGAATTGGCCGTACCTTCAATGATTGCTTTATATATGGCGCTCCTGTCGATTGTGGCAAAAGAGATTATGTATCAGGCCACGGCGAGAGTAGGACGCAAGGTTGGCAGTCAGGCCGTGATAGCAAATGCCTGGCACCATAGAACCGACGCGATATCTTCGGTGGGATCGCTTGTGGGCATTGCGGGCGCGATTTTCCTCGGCGATAGGTGGGTGATTCTCGATCCCGTAGCGGGCTGTATAATAAGCGTTTTCATATTCATCGTCGCCTTCAAGATGGGCTACACAGCGGTAAGCGAGCTTATGGAAGCCTCCCTCCCCGACAGCGAGGAAGAGGAGATTGTGGATCTGATATCGTCGGTTGACGGAATCCGCGACGTCCACAACCTGAAAACCCGTCGCAACGGCAAGAGCGTTATCATTGACGTTCACATAGTTGTGGACCCATTCATCAAGGTAATCGAGGCCCACGAGATGACCGTAAAAGCCGAGGAGTTGCTCTTCAAGCGCTTCGGCAAAGAGAGTCAGATATTTATGCACGTGGAGCCGTCGGAGGAGGCGAGGTGAAAAAAGATTATTTTTTGATTATATTTATTGAAAAATATTTGTATTTTTGCAACTAAATAATAAAAACGATTTGATATGCAGGCTGATAAGAATTTAATAAAGATTGATTCTGTGGTGCTTGGTGATTGGATTATCAAGCATTATGGTCCTATGTCGCATTTGAAAGTTCAGAAATTGCTTTTCTATTGCGATTCGTATCACCTTGCCTATTTTGATGAGGAATTGGTTTCTGATAAGTTTGAGGCTTGGGTTCACGGTCCTGTAAGTCGTCGTGTTTACAATAGTCTTAAAAATCAGTCTGTTCTTTATGCTGAGATGTCTTATTCTCAACGAGAGGATGGTATTGATGTAGATAATGAGTTTGATAAACTTACTTCTGATCAGAAAGTTCTGATAACTGATGTCCTTGATGAATTATCACAGTGGACCGCTTTTGAATTGGAATCAGCAACACATAGAGAATTGCCTTGGATTGAGGCTCGCAGAGGATATGCTCCTTCCGATTATTGCGAGGTAGAGATTTCAAAAGAGACCACCCGTGTTTTTTACAAGTCCCAATTGTCTGAAAGTTAATTTCTTATGGCAAAGATAAGGAAAGACCGTCAGATTTCTCCAATACGCAAGGCACTTGAGGCAAGCAAGAGAAATAGTGTCAATGATATGGAACGAATTGGAAATTTTAAATTGTCGTTCCAGTATCTTGATATTACACAGCCTTGTTGCTCTACTTTTTCGGATTGGCAAAATGCTGGTGTTCTCGACAATATGATGAATACATTGTCGGGATATTGCAAAAAGCCTTTGCTCTCACAAGTAGATGGCGATAAATTTACTATCTATCACGATTTTCCGCCTTCCGACAAAACAGATTTCGTATTTCCTCCTCACGTTCCGATAGACGCTTGCTGGGCAAGGATTCATATTGGTGGTAAGTTGGTTGTTGCAGGTCATATCGTGGAGGATACATTTTATGTAGTTTTCCTTGATATGGAGCACAGATTCTGGCTTACCAAACGGGTTACTGGAAAGTGAGAAAAAATCCTTGAAAATATTTTGTGGTTATGATAATAACTTCTATTTTAGAGGTGTAATTTTAAAACAGATTTATATGGAAATAACGGTGCGCTTTGCGTGCCACAAATATAAAAAACATATTATTAACTAGCGTTTGCTATTTATTCGGGAGTTCACTAAAACCTGAGAAATTTTAGACATAGCCCTCCATACGAATAAGTCAGTGAATGCCTACGCCTTTGCGTGGGCTTGACTTATCTATGGAGTGCGGGCGATTCTCAGGGCCTAAGTGACGGATAGTCTTGTCCGCGCTTCTTTTTGCCCTTGAGTTTCCTGCCGCACTACCGAACAGATAACAAAAGCATAAAACACGTAAAGAGTAAATGGATAACAAAGAACGGTTGAACAACATTGTCAACATTTACGAGAAACTGGATTCTATCTTTGATAGTCTTCCAGAGGTTATGCCTGATGTGCTCAAAAAGAAATTGAAAGACTCTATTTTGGGTGACAAGGAGTTGAAGGCTTTGATTGATAGTATTAAAAATCAACGTCCTCCTCGTTTTATGATGATTGGCAATACTGGCCACGGTAAGAGTAGCCTTATTAATGCTTTGGCAGGTTATTATTGTGCCGCTGTTAGCGATGTGGTTATTGGCACAAAGATAAATGATCCTTATGATGTTTATGATAAGGACAAGAAAGTCGCTTTCACATTGTTGGATTCTAGAGGTATTAATGAGTCAGTGCCAAACTCTACATTAAGCGCAGAGGAACAGTTGTTGGATAATATGGAATCTTTTGTTCCTGACGCTGCGATTTATGTCCACAAGGCTAAAGAGCGTGCTAGTATGACTCTTGAAATTGCTTTTTTGAAGCAAGTAACAGAGGAGTATGAGAAAAAGAATGGTAGAAAAATTCCATTGATAGTTGCTCTTACTCAGTGCGATGAGTTGGATCCTTCTCGCATACAAGACCCTGTAATGTACAATGAGAAGAAGTTGTCTAACATAGCTCAGGCTAAAAGGGAGGTTGAGAAGTTGGTTAAAGACGGAGGCCTTAATGTTAGAGATATTATTGTGACTTCATCTTATATGGAATATTCTCAGACCAGAGAAGAACTTGACAATATGTCGCTTGATCAGAGATTGTCTTTGATTCCTGATTATGATTATCGTTTTAATATAGAGGAACTTAAGACCATACTTGTGGATTCTATAGAGGATTTGAACGCTCAGATGTGCGCTATCCAGAATTTTCGAGTATCAAAAGTTTTGCAGGACGTTTGTGACAAAATCATCAATTCATTTTCTGGAATTGCCGCAGTTATTGCTGTTGAGCCAATACCTGTTGCTGATGTGTTCGTTTTATGCGCATTAGAGGCTCTGTTAGTTATGATAATTGCTTATCTGTCGGGAATCGAATTGTCATTTAAGGCGGCAGGTGAGTTAGTTTTAGGTTTTGGCGGTATAGGTGGCGTAGGTTTTGGTTTGAGGGTTGTTGCTCAGCAAGTTGCCAAAGGTTTAAATTTCTTCCCAGGTGCAGGATCAGCGATTAGTGCTGCCATTGCCGCAGCAGGTGTTAAGGCTATAGGTTATACTGCAAAGAAGTATTTCTTTAAGGATTTGAAGTAATCTTTAGCACTAATTATATATAGAAAAAAGGTCTGAGGCTTAAAGTTTCAGACCTTTTTTATCAAAATGTGTTGGAAAAGTGTCAAAAATCCTCCAAAATGTGTTGGAAAAGTGTAAATTTTCGCCAATAATGTGTTGGAAAAGTGTAAGAATTTTTTGAAAAATCTTAAAAACGTGATAAAACACCCTTCCAAAAATCTTAAAAACGTGATTTCATCTGCGTAAATCTGCCCAATCTGTGTCATCTGTGTTTTAATAATTAATCTTTTCTCGTTTTCTTCAGTCTAAAAATTACCAACAATTAAAACTCATTTTCTATGAAAGCATTATTTATAGGTGGTACGGGTACTATCAGTACCGCCATTACCAAGCGTTTGTCGCAAATGCCTGAGTGGGAGGTGTTTCTGATAAACCGCGGAAACCGTAACGCTGATCTTCCCGGCAATGTGAGGTCTATCGTGGCGGATATCAACGATGAGGCGCTCGTCGGCGAAAAGATAAAGGATCTCGATTTCGACGTGGTGTGCGATTTCATCGGATTTGTGCCAGAGCAATTGCAGAGGAATTACAGGCTTTTCCGCAGAAAGACACGGCAGTTTATGTATATCAGCTCCGCCTCAGCGTATCAGAAACCTCTTGCAAATCATCATATTACGGAATCCACTCCGCTCTGCAATCCCTATTGGGAATACTCCCGAAACAAGATTGCCTGCGAGGAATATCTCACCAAACTCTACCGTGAGGAGGGCTTCCCGATTACGATAATCCGCCCCTCGCACACCTATTGCGAGCGCAGTATTCCCCTCGGAGTCCACGGCAAAAACGGCAGTTATCAGGTGCTGAAACGTATGATTGAGGGCAAGCCCGTAATCATCCACGGCGACGGCACAAGTCTCTGGACTGTAACGCATAACAGCGATTTCGCAAAGGCTTTTGTGGGTCTTATGGGCAACGCCCACGCTATCGGCGAGACCTTCCATATCACAAGCGACGAGTCTCTCACCTGGAATCAGATTTATCAGACTCTTGCTCAGGTACTTAACGTGGAGTTCAAGCCTTATTACGTGTCGTCGCAGTTTTTGGCTGATGTCAGCGATTTCGATCTTCTTGGCAGTCTCGTGGGCGACAAGGCCAACACCGTAATCTTCGACAACAGCAAGGTGAAGCGCGCCGTTCCCGGTTTCGTCTGCACCACCCGCTTCGATCAGGGCGCCCGTAAGTGCATTGAGTATATCCTTTCGCACAAGGAGTGTCAGCAAGAGGATCTCGAGTTTGATGCCTGGTGCGACAAGGTAATCTCCGCCCTCGAAACCGCTAAATCATTAATAAATAAGTAGTTTTATAGAACACGGATTGCACGGATTGGGCGGATTTCCGCTGATATAAAAACCGCGAAAATCTGCCTGATCTGCGATATCAGCGTTCCATTAATCCATTATATTATGAGAAAAATTTTTACTATCCTTCTGATGCTGATGGTTTTCAGCGCAAGCGCTCAGTATCAGCGCATTAATGATATTTCGTATTCCAATAGCAAGGACAAGTATGCGCAGGAGCGTTGCAAGCTCGATGTCTATTATCCTACTGATACCGCGGGAGTTCCCGTTGTGGTTTGGTTTCACGGAGGCGGTATCGAGGCTGGCAACAAGCATATCGATCCCGAACTCCAAAACTCTGGTCTTGTGGTGATTGCGGTTAATTACCGATTCGTGAACAAAACCTCTATCGACGAGGTGCTCGACGATGTTGCGCAGTCGGTGGCCTGGGCGTTCAAGCATTGCAAGGAGTACGGTGGAGACCCAAAGAAGATTTTCCTCGCTGGACATTCCGCTGGCGGATACCTCCTCGATATCGTGGGCCTCGATAAGTCTTATCTCGCGAAATATGGCGTTGACGCCGACGAGATTTGCGCTCTCGTGCCTTTCAGCGGTCAGGTGGTTACTCATTACAACGTCCGTAAGAAACAGGGACTCAATCCTTTGCAGATTACTCTCGACAAGTATGCGCCACTCACGCTTATCCGCCCCGACGCTCCGCCAATCGTGATTATCTCTGGCGACCGCGAACTGGAACTCTACGGCCGTTACGAGGAACAGGCTTACTTCTACCGTATGCTGAAACTCGTTGGTCACAAGGATGTTACGCTCTATGAGCTTCAGGGTTTCGACCACGGCGCAATGTACCGTCCCGCGTATCATATCCTCAAAGAGCATATCAAGAGGCTGACGAAGTAATTTTTGATTTTTGATTTTAGATTTTTGATTTCTCTCTATGAAAGAGACTTTTATACGAGTTTTGATTTTGATAGTGGGACTGATAATTGCCCACTTTGGTGTTACGCTGTTTCTGTTGGCTGACCTTGGATCCGATCCTTTCAATGTGATGATTCAGGGCCTCAGCAAACAGTTGCAGTCATTGTTCGGGTATGGTTGGATAACTCACGGAAACACACATATTTCGGTAAGTGTCCTGATTATAATTGTGTTGCTTTTTGTTGACAGAAGTTACATAAAGATTGGAACCGTGATTTGTATGTTTTTCGGAGGTCCGATAATCGATTTCTTCACGATGATTCTCGATTCGGTAATCAACAATCAGAGCGCAATGTTTATCCGTCTGATTGGCAATGCCTTGGGCTGTCTGATACTTGCATTCGGTATGACGATCGTGATAAAATCCAATGCGGGCACTGGTCCAAACGACCTTGTAGGCGTTGTAATCAGCGACAAGACCCACAAGAAATTCTCTATCGTGAGGATGATTGTTGACGGCTTCTTCCTTCTCTGCGGATACCTCCTCGGAGGCGCGGTAGGAGTTGGCACGCTGATATGCCTTTTCCTCGTGGGGCCCGTTGCAGGTTTCTTTTTGCCTAAAAGCGAGAAGATTGTGAAGAAGGTGATAGGGAAGGAGTGAGGTTCTCACTGAAAATCATCCCAAAAAAATAGGTTGCCTCATTTTGAGACAACCTATTTTTGAAATGTTATGTGTGATAAAACGTATGTGTTAGAAACTATAACCTACGGTTACAAAAATCGACTTGTCTTTGTACATTTTGGGTGCAACATAATATTTATAGTCTATTTCCGCAGGAATTTCAAGGGTTCTTGAACGCAATTCATTGAAGCCTATTTCCGCACCAATCCCGAAATACATTTTCTTGTATTCCAGTCCAATGTTTAGACCATTGCCAATGATGCCTCTTCTATTAGAGAGCCAGTTTCTCTCGTCATTGCCCCATACGCTTTCCTTGAAGTAACTTTGATCGTATTTTCCCCACAAGCCCCAGGAGAAATACAGGCAGTAACCCAAGTCAAATTTCCAGTTTTCTGAGATTTGCTTCTTGAAAACCAAATTAAGAGGCAGTTCTGCGAAGTTCAAGTTGCAGGTGTAGTCGAATGGCTCAAATTTGAAACCTTTGTTGGCAAAATTCAAACCAGGCTCAAAATATATTTTTTCAGATATTGGGAAACTTTTAGTAACTCCTATCTTGTAACCACATTTCATACTTATATGGGTGATTCCCACGCCTGACCCAATCAGACTGGTCTTTATTGCGATATTCGATTGTGAATAGCCAATGTTCGCAATCCCACAGACAATAAGTAATGCTAAAAATAACTTTTTCATTTTTGATTAATATTTTGCTAATATACTTTTGATAACTGAAGACTTGTTGGGGTAACGCAAAGTCAATTCATTGCTGAACCCTGCCAGTGTTTTCTCCTTTTTGAAAGCGGATACAATGTCTTCAAACTTTATACCTTTCTCTACCAACTCTTTTATGGCATTGTTTGAGGTGTCTTGGTTGAGATGTGTCTTGCAAATATACCAACTTATACCATCTGAGAATAAGTTGCTAAACTTTTTCTCGTATCCTTTGTTTATAGTGGTGTAATATGCAAGTTCTTTGATTGTGTTTGCGTATATATTTTGCCCAATTTGGTTGTTAATGAACAATGCACGGTGTGCAATATTCCTAGGATTTTGGTATTCAATAGTCATTAAATACACCTTCTCAGCAGGTCTTGGCAGTCCTGCTATGTCTTTGTAGTAATAGCTGTGAGCTGATTGAAAAATTCTAACCATATCAAACTCTTTGGAACTTGTGTTGCCGAAATTTAGGTCATATACGCAACTGCTTTTGGTATGAGACAACAATATCTTCTCATACGCAGAGGTAAGCGCAAATGTTTCATCGGTTTCTGTGCAGACTTTGAATTTATCAGATCTTCTCAGTTTCAGAGAGTAGTTCCATTTGTTGTTTGCTTTTGAGTCTGACTTGAAATAGCCATCCGCGTCTGTAATGCCTTGATGTCCGAAGCAGAATCTGTGCATCCTCACCCAAAAGCCCTCAAGACCTTTCCCGTTCATCGTTATCTTTCCCTCTGGTCTCCAACTTTTGGAAAACTCTTGAACTTCAATCTCGTTTCCAGTGAGTTCAAACGATTTTTGCTTCAACAGTTCCCAGTCGGCGTTAGCAGATTTTGACAATGATTTATTGCTCACCTCGTCCAGGTTGTACAGTTCCTGCTCCACTGTGTATTCCACGTCGGGAATTGGATATCCTACCTCTACCGTGGCATACTGGTAGTTGTTGCCTTCTACTAGAGGGTCGTTGTAGATGTCACCTTCTGCCACGATGTCCCTGTCGATAGGAAATCCGAAGACCAGGAGGTTGGTGTCTGCCTCAAGCTTGTCCAATTCTTCCTGCGATTGAGGGTTGAATCTCAGGTATAGGTGGGTTGGCTCGAGTATGGTTCCGCTTTTCGATATTGCACCTGAATGCAATTCGTCATAAGCGTTCTGCATATTTTCGAGAGAGTACGGATTGTTCAGTTTCTCTCCCAAAATACTGTTTGTGTTCAGTCTGACCTCATTAACGTCAGCAACGTCGTCAATTTCTGCGACGTCATTCTGACAGGCTACTAAGCCTGCCAGTGCCAATAGGCCTAAAAAATACTTTTTTTTCATCTTATTTGTACTTTATTATTGAAAATCCAATCTGCGCAGTTTTGGTTTTCGGGGCGCAAAGGTATATAGTTTTTTTGATATACAAAAAATTTTATTAATGTTTTTTTTCTCTACAAACAACTTGTTTATTGTGCCAATTAGTAGATGTTGTTTTCAAATTCCTCAACTTGATATTGTCTAATAGTGTATTAGCATAGATAATTTTTTTATTTTCATTTTTCAGATAAGTTATTTTTCAACTCTTTTTTTTATCATTGCCCAATGCTATCTTTTTATTAAGATTTGCTTATCTACCTTTTAGCATAATTCATCAAAAACGTGTGAATGTTTTGTCCGATCTTGTTATTTTTGTGCATTAACTTTCTAAATTTCAATATTATGACAACATTTACAATGCCTGTGCTCCGATATGCGGAAAACGCTTTGGAGCCAATCATCAGCAAGGAGACTATCGGTTTCCATTACGGCAAACATTTGCAGACATACGTCAACAATCTCAACAACTTTGTGAAGGACAGCGAGTTTGCTGATTCCACGCTTGAGGAAATGGTCAAACGGTCGCAGGGCACTATCGGCAACAATGCTGGTCAGGTGCTGAACCATACTTTGTATTTCGAACAGTTTGCGCCCAAGCCTTCAATCAATCGGCCTTCGGGTGCCTTGGCTGAGGCTATCAATAAGAGTTTCGGAAGTTTCAGCGAGATGAAATCCAAGATGAACGCCTCGGCGTTGACACTTTTCGGAAGCGGTTGGGCCTGGCTTTGCGCCGACAACTCCGGCAATCTAAGCGTTCACCAAATGCTCAACGCCGACAATCCTATCCGTCACGGTCTCAAGCCTTTGCTCACGTTCGATGTTTGGGAGCACGCCTATTATCTCGACTATCAGAACCGCCGTCCCGACTACCTGAACGCCCTCTGGGATATCATTGACTGGGGCGTGGTAGCCAAGAGATTTGAGAAATAGTTTCGATTTGCTTTCTGTCATTAATTGGCCGACTCAGTTTTTGTTGGGTCGGCTTTTTTTGTGTTTCTATAATTTTTAGTAATTTTGCCAATGAAATAAATTGAGTTCGACAAATTAGTGATTTCTTCGAAGTCACAAGATTTGAAAAGGTCGCTTCGCTCGAAATCCAACTAAAATCTTTTTCAAAATCCTTTGATTGTTATGCCCGAAATTTTGGGCTAAAATCTTTCAAAAATTTTTCGGCCTCTACGAGACCTG